>NZ_AJVM01000080.1:0-28379 GCF_000281735.1 Rhizobium sp. AP16
GGGGGGGGGAGCCGCAGGTGCAAGTTTCCGACGCGCTGTCGGCTGCCTCCGGCGTGATGCAATATGTCGGCTCCATGTGCAGCGAGAAGCCCGATGTCTGCCTGAAGGGCGGCGAAACGCTGACCGCGCTGGGATACCAGGCCCGCGACGGCGCCCGCGTTGCCTATGACCTTCTCGGCCAACATTTCAAGGATCAGAAGCCCGGCGAACAGGCCGTAGCAACGCCTGGCGCCAGCCATGAGCAGGCAGCCGCGGAAGCGCAGCCCATGCCCCCGAAGCGCGTGGCCGGCACCCAGACCGCAGATGCGGTCGTTACCGGCACGGTCAAGCTGCCCTCTTTCATTCCGGTACCCTTGCCGAAACCCCGGACCTGATACTCTCTCCATGAGAAGACGCCGTGAGCCAGCCCGTCGCTCACGGCGTTCTTTTTTGTCACGGGTTCAAATCATCGGCCATTTCACCTATATGCAAGCAGATAGACAATTGGACCGGCATAATGGCGACGCTTGAGCAGATCATTGAGGATTTCTCCTTCCTGGACGACTGGGAGGATCGCTATCGCTATGTGATCGAGCTCGGCAAGATGCTGCCGGACCTGCCGGAAGAAAAACGAACTCTGGAAAACAAGGTGCAGGGTTGCGCCAGCCAGGTCTGGCTCGTGACCCATGCCTCGGGTGATCCGGAAAATCCGGTGCTGACCTTCGAAGGCGATTCCGATGCCCATATCGTACGCGGGCTGGTGGCCATCGTCCTTACCACCTATTCCGGCAAACCGGCGGCCGAGATCGCCGCGCTCGACGCGCTCGACGTCTTCGGCAAGATCGGCCTCGTCGAACATCTTTCCTCGCAGCGCGCCAATGGATTGCGCTCGATGATCAGGCGCATCCGGGAAGAGGCGAGAGTCCGGGCCGCCGCATAGGTTTCTATGCGCGAAGGCAATAAAAAACCCGGCTCGAAAGCCGGGTCTTTTCGATAGCGTCCAGTCGAGACCTTACCGAGCGCCGCGCTTGCGGCGCTGACCGAGGCCCATTTCCTTCGCGAGACGCGAACGGGCTTCGGCATAGGCGGGCGCAACCATCGGATAGTCGGCCGCCAGATCCCACTTCTCGCGGTATTCTTCCGGAGAAAGACTATGGTGGGTCATCAGGTGACGCTTCAATGACTTGAAGCTGCCGCCGCATTCCAGGCAGGTGATCTGATCGTCCTGTACTGATTTACGAACGGATACCGCCGGCTTCTGCTTTTCAACAACGGTAACGGCGGGTGCCGGAGCCGAAGTGCTGCTCAAGGCGGAATGTACGTCGGAAATCAGATTCGGAAGGTCGGTGACCGGGACTACATGATTGCTGACATAAGCCGCCACGATGTCGGCGGTCAGCTCAACCAGCAAGTCCTGGCCAGTGCCAAGGGCCGTATCTGTCATTATCTTCTCCTGTTCATCGGCTTGCTTACCGTGTCACGCCTCCACTTGAGCGCGTAAGACACAGCATTCACATGATCCGCGCATAATCCTGTCGAAAACCATTTTGATTTTCGGGGCCCATGCACTGGGCAATCCGCGCAAGCGCGCATCGTCCATATTCGTAGCGGTCATCGGCAAAAAAACGGGGCATTACATGCCAAAGTGCCGACAAAACGACATCCACCCCTAGATGTCGTACGACGAAACCCGTTTCTATACCGCCTGATGATAGAATCAGTGATGACGGAGATAGGTCCGTCAATCCTTAACCGGAAGCAAGTTTTGCCCACCGTTGCTTGAAAGAAAGATCAGAACATTGGGCACTTAAATCCGGCCGAGACTAACTCAACATCAGAACTCTACTTGAATGTGAATTAGCACTCTTTATCCAAAAGTCCAGTTTTTAATTGTATCACTTACTGGCAAAATTCTCATCTATTAAAAATAGGTAACTTACAACTAGAATTGTATTCCTCTTCTAGCAATCCTTGCGTTTGTTAGCCCTTCGTTTTGTAAGGGTGCCTTGCCATCTGATCCTTCATTAAATCGTCACGCACAGACGGCGGCGTCAGCCGGTGGCCAGCCTTGTGGGCGGCCCGCGCAAGGAGGTGAGCCGCAATCGGCGCGGTCAAGACGAAGAACAGGAAGCCGGCCAGCGCCCGTGCCAATATGGACAGATCCTGCGAATGAACAGCGACTGCAAGTAGCAACAGACCGGAGCCGACCGTGCCAGCCTTCGAGGCTGCATGCATGCGGCTATAGAGATCCGGTAGGCGGATGATGCCGATCGCGGCGACCAGCGCGAACATGGCACCTGCCAGGAGCAGGAAGGCGACGATGACGGCTGCGATCAATTCCATTACCGCCCTCCCTTTTTGCGCCGGCTATCCTTACGGGCCTTTTTACTTGCGGTAGGCTTGGATCCGCCCTCCGCCGTAAGGACCGGCGAGGTTGACGGCTCATTTCCGCTTGACGCACCATGGCTCAGGATGAACCGAGCAAAGGCGACGGTGGCAAGGAAGCCGACAAGGCCGAGTGAAATGGCGATATCGATGTAGAGGGTGAAGCCGGTCTTGATGGCAATGACGGCGATAAAGCCGATGGCGACCGCCACCAGCATATCGAGCGCCAGCACCCGGTCGGGCAGCGTCGGACCGACCACCACACGATAGACGGTGAGCAGAAAGGCCAGGCCGAGAATGCCGAGCGCGATCATAGCGGCGGCGGAGACGACGGACGCGGCGATCATCGGAAAGCCTCCAGTATCCGGCGCTCGAAACCCTCGGCGATGCCACGCTTCACCGCCTCCGGGTCGGAACAGTCGAGCGCATGGACATAGAGCGTCTTGCGGTCATCGGAGACGTCGACTGAGAGCGTGCCGGGCGTCAGCGTGATGAGATTGGCAAGGAGCGCAATCTCGAAATCGCGATCGACGGTGAGCGGAAAGGCGAAGATGCCCGGCTTCACATCCATCTTCGGGCTCATGACCGTGACGGCAACGGCCCAAGCGGATTTCGCCAGCTCGCACAGGAATAGGAGAAGCAATGCCAGAATGCGCCTGACGCGGCCAAAATACAGCACGCCGCCATAAGGCTCCCGCACGATTGCCAAGGCTAGTGCGGAGAGAATGAAGCCGAACACCAGATTGAGGAACGAGGCGCTACCGGTGATCGCGGCCCAGACAATGGCGAGCAGAAGGTTGAAGACGAACAGGATCATTGTGCCCCTACCCCTCCCGGAAAGACCGAATGCAGATAGGCGGAGGGATCTTCGAGGCCGCCGGCTGCGCGTTGCGTCAGATACAGGAGCTGTTCGGGAAACAGGCCGAAGCCGATCACCAAGGCGGCCAACGCCAGGATCGGCAAGCCTGCCTGCCAGACGATTGGCTCCGGCGCGACGGCGTCTGGCTCGGTTCTCGGACGCCAGTAGGCGAGCAGGAAGATACGGCCAAAAACGATGGTGGTGAGGAAGCCGGTCAACAGGATCGTTGCGGCAATCCACCAGGCGCCGGTGTCGAGCGCTGCCTTCACCAGGATGACCTTGGGCCAGAAGCCGGAAAACGGCGGCAGGCCGCAGGCGGCGAAAAACAGCACCAGCGAAAGGCCGGCGAACCAGCCGCTTTGCCGATAAAGCCCGCCGAGCGCGGAAAGCGAGAAGCCGCCGCCGAGGCGTGCAGCCTGGCCCGCCAGCAGATAGAGCGCCGTCATCAGCACCATGGAATGCAACGCATAGAAGATCGCGCCGCTGAGGCCATCGGCACTGCCGAGCGCCACGCCTGCCAGCATCGTGCCGATGCCCGAGATGACCACATAGCCAAGCAGGCGGCGGAAATCGTTCTCCCCAAGCGCGCCAACCACACCGGCAAGCATGGTGGCGATGGCGACGATCGTCGTGATCGGGCCGAGCCCGGCGCGCTCGACCGGCAACAGCATGACCAGCACCCTGATCAGCGCGTAGATGCCGACCTTGGTGAGCAGGCCGGCGAAGAGCGCCGAGACGGTGATGCGCGGCGTATGATAGGAGGCCGACAGCCAGAAATTGACCGGGAAGGCCGCAGCCTTCATGCCGAAGGCGAGAAGGAAGAGCCCGGCAAGCGTCATCAGTGGCGCCGTGTTGCCGGGCGCCCTCGCCTTCATCGCGATATCGGCCATGTTGAGGGTGCCGAAGATGGCATAGAGGTAGCCGACGGAGACGAGAAACAACGTGGTGGCGATCAGGTTCAGCACCGCATATTTCAACGCGCCGTCGATCTGCTCGCGCTCCGAACCGAGGATCAGCAGGCCGAAGGACGAGATCAGCAGCACCTCGAACCAGACATAGAGATTGAAGACGTCGCCGGTGAGGAGCGCGCCGCTGACGCCGGCAAGCAGCAGCAGCAGGAAGGGGAAGAAGCCATAGCGACGGCCGCTGGTGGTGATTTCGCCGAGCGCATAGAGGCTCGCCGCCAGCGCCACGACCGCCGCCGTCAGCGCCATGATCGCACTGAAGAGGTCGACGCTGAAGGCTATGCCGAAAGGCGGGAGCCAGCGGCCCATTACCATGGTTATCGGCCCATCAATGGCGACCTTGCGGAGCAAGGCTGCATCGACCAACACCAGCAGGACCAGGCCGGGAATGGCGATCCAGCCGTGCCACGCCGTGCGGTCGCGCAGCATCATTAAGATCGCTCCAAGCCCGATGCATAGCGCCACCGGCAGGATGACCAGCCAATGCGCCATCTCGACCGGCGCGGTCACCAGCGCGGCGGATAGATCGACAGCGGTATTTGCGGGTGCCGCCATGTCGCTAATACCCCAAAGGCGGCATCGGCCGCTCGTCCGGTTCCGCCACCCGCATCTCGCCGGTATTGTCGGTCTTGAGATCCTGATAGGCCCGGTAGGTCAGAACCAGGAGGAAGGCGAGGAAGGAGAAGGAAATGACGATCGCCGTCAGGATCAGCGCCTGCGGCAGTGGATTGGCGGCATCCACGCTCAGCGTGTCGGCGCCGGCCGGAATGATCGGCGGCACTTCGCGCGTCACCCGTCCGGCTGTGAACAGCAGCAGATTGACGGCATTGCCGAGAATGGCGACGCCGAGCATGATGCGGATCGAGAACCCCGATAGCATCAGATAGATCGCGACGGCGAAGAACAGGCCGACGAGGCCGGCGAAGACAGCCTCCATCACTCCACCTCCCGCTCTTCGAGCGCCAGCGCGATCGAGGTGATCGCGCCGACGACGACCAGGTAGACGCCGATATCGAACAGCATGACGCTCGAGAGCGGCACTTCGGCGCCAAAGAGATGCGGATAGATCCACAGCCCGGTCATAAAGGGCACGCCGGAGAAAATCGACAAGAGCCCGGCAACCGTCGACGCCAGCAGGCCGAAACCGGCGATTGCCAGCGGATGGAAAACGATGGCGCGGCGCACCGCCGAGACACCGCAGGCAATGCCGTAGATCGCAAAGCCCGATGCCGCGATCAAACCGCCGATGAAGCCGCCACCGGGCTCGTTATGGCCGCGCAGCAGCACGAAGACGGAGAAGAGCAGTATCAAGGCGATCAGGAACGGCGCGGCGGTGCGGAAGATCAGCGTGTTCATCGGCGCTCGGCCTCCATCTTCTCTTCCAGGTCCGGATCATTGGCCGCGAGCTTGCGTTCGCCGCCGGCGCGGATGCGGATCAGCGCCAGGATGGCAAGGCCGGTAATAGTGACGACGGCGATCTCGCCAAGCGTATCCGTGCCGCGGAAGTCGACGATGATGACGTTGACCACATTGGTGCCATGGGCGATCAGCTTGGAATATTGATTGAAGAAGGCGGTCAACGTCAGGTCGAAGGGCGCTTGTGTCGCCTTCAGCAACAACAGCCCGAAACCGAGGCCGCAGGCGGCGGCAAGCACCGCATGCAAAAGCATCTGCAACGGCGGGCGGCGATCGGAGGCGGAAAGGCGCAGCCGCGTCATCACCAGCGCCAGGATGACGACGGAGAGCGTCTCGACCATGAACTGGGTGAAGGACAGATCCGGCGCACCAAAGAGCAGGAAGATGACGGCGACGGCAAAGCCCTGAATGCCGAGCGACACGATCGCCGTCAGCCGGTCACGCGCCATAACGACGGCTCCGAGGCCGATGATGGCGATGAGGAAGATCGCTGCTTCATGCCATTGCATGTCGGGCCATGAGGGCATGGCCGGCAGCTCGCCGTAGAGCACCGGCGGCACCAGCAGCATGGCGGCAAGGCAGAGGAAGGTCACCGCGATATAGATTTCCAGCCGGCCGGGCTGCAAGACACGCGAGACGGCATGCGACAGGCGCACCAGCCCGGAGATGAAGCCATCGAAACCGCGATCAGGCCCCGGCCCGAGGTGGCGCAGCACCACCGACATCAGGAAGCGGGCGCGGTCGAGCTTCCAGTAGACGAAGACACCGATCAGCGCGGTCAGAGCCGACAGCAGCAAAGGCACACCGATATGCGGAACGAGCGAGACCGATACCTCCATTGCCTTGCCGCCGACGGCGCTCGCCATCGGCGAAGAGATATAGGCATGCCAGAAGCCGGAGAGCAGCGCCGCGATCAGGCCGAGAACGGCCAGCATGACCGGACCAAGCCAGAGCAAAGGCGGTGCTTCATGCGGATGTCTGGGCGTCTCGACGCGCGCGCCGAGGAACGGCTTCAGCGCTACGGCGAAGGCGATGGCGAACATCAGTGCGTTGCCAGCGACCGCAATGATGGTCAGGGCAATCGACCAGACGGAAGCGTCGGCCAGCGCGGTATAGATCTCCTCCTTGGCGAGGAAGCCGAAGGCCGGCGGCAGACCACCCATCGAGACCGCCGCGACGATTGCTGCCGCAAACGTCAGCGGCATGGCGGCGCGCAGTCCGCCTAGGCGGGTGATGTCGCGGGTTCCCGTCTCGTGATCGACAATGCCGGCGACCATGAACAGCGCGCCCTTGAACAGCGAATGCGCTACCAGATAGAGCACGGCCGCCTCGATCGCAAAATCGGAGCCGAAGCCGGTCAACAGCACCAGCAAGCCCAGCGAAGAGACCGTCGTATAGGCAAGCTTCAGCTTCAGGTCCGTCTGGCGAATGGCGAGCAGCGTGCCCACCAATAGCGTCGCGGCGCCGAAGAGCGGCAGGATCGTCTGCCAGGCCATCGTGCCGCCCATCGCGGGATTGAGACGCATCAACAGATAGACGCCGGCCTTCACCATCGTCGCGGAATGCAGATAGGCCGACACGGGCGTCGGCGCTTCCATGGCGTTCGGCAGCCAGAAGTGAAAGGGAAACTGCGCCGACTTGGTAAAGGCACCACCGAGGATCAGGATGAGTGCGGCAAGATAGAGCGGACTTTCACGCAAAACGCCGCCGGCCCTCAGCAGGCCGGACATGTCGGCGGCCCCAGTGATCTGCCAGATCAGCAACAGGCCCGCGAGCAGCAACAGCCCTCCCCCGCCGGTAACGACCAGCGCCTGTAGCGCCGCCCGCCGCGCCGCCTCGCGCTGATGATCGAAACCGATCAGCAGGAACGAGGTGATCGAGGTCAGCTCCCAGAAGACGAACAGCGTCAGGAAACTGTCCGACACGACGAGGCCGAGCATCGAGCCCATGAACAGGAAGATGAAGGAAAAGAAGCGGCCGAGGTCGACATGGCCCTTCAGATAACCACCGGCATAGAGCACGACCAGCGCACCGATGCCGGTGATCAGCAGCGCGAAGGTCAGCGACAGGCCGTCAAGCAGCCAGGAGAAGCGCAGACCCAAACTGGGCACCCAGTCGAAACCGCCCTGGACGGTTTGGCCAGCAGCGATGGAGGGGAGAAAGCCGGCAAAATGCAGAAAGGCGAGCGCGGGAAACAGTGCCAGCGGCCAGGCCGCATTGTGGCCGAGATAACGGACAGCCGCCGGCGCGATCATTGCACCGAGAAAGGGCAGACACAAAGCCAGGAATGTCAGGCCGGTGACACTGGCCATGTCTTCTCCCTGCTGAACAATTGCGCGGAATCCGGCAAAGCCGAAACACTACCCTTGGGATAGGCCAAAGGCCTGATGGTCTCAAGCCCTGCGGGAGAAAACCCGGACTTAACCCACTGAAATCATTTTTTCGGCATGAGGGGCTGGATCAAGTTGGGATGCGCAATTCCATGCAGGTCAGATCCAGCCAGCGACCGAACTTGGTGCCCACTTCGGAGAATTGCCCGGCGATGCGGAAACCAAGCTTTTCATGCAGGCGGATGGAGACAGCGTTGCCGGTCTCTATGGCGGCAATCATGACGTGGACATTGCCCTTGGCGGCGCAGGCGACGAGTTCGCGCAGCAGGCCCTCGCCGATACCGAGACCACGATGATCCTTGTCGACATAGATGGAGTTCTCGACCGTATGGCGATAGCCGTCGAAGGCGCGCCAATCGCCGTAGGAAGCATAGCCGGCGACCTTGCCGTCCTTCTCCGCGACAACGACCGGGAAGCCCCGCGCCCTGCGCGCCTTGAGCCACTCGATACGGTTGTCGACATCGACCAGCGTGTCGTTCCAGATCGCGGTCGTGTGCACGACGGCGTGGTTGTAGATCTCGCAAATCGCCGGCAGATCGGCCTCGATGGCGTCACGCAACAGCACGCCTTGGTCCATAATCGTCGTCCAATTGTTTATGAGACAGAGTGCGGCATTACTCCGCGATATTTATCAAGTAAATCCACCATTCCTGCATGGCTCGCAATCAAGCTGTAACGAATTCGCGCTATTTTTCGGTCATCCTGAGAATCACTATGGAATTTCTGCTGAAAAACGCGCTATTCATAGCTGGTTTGCAGATCTCGCCTCCCGGAAAACACAATGCTCGCGCGATTGACCGCCCTTCTGTTTCTTTCCGTCGTGCCGGCGCAAGCCGCCGACTGGTGGTCCTATGACAATGCGCGCTTTGGCTATGCGATTGAACTACCATCGGAATTCCGCCTGTCCGCACGAAGCGACGATGGCAACGGGCTGACGCTGACGCCGGCCGATCAATCGGCGCGGCTGCTGATTTTCGGCGCCAACACCCTCAACGGCGACTTTTCCTCGGAAGCAAACATCCGTGTCGCGCGCGCCAAGGATGAAGGATGGCAGATCTCCTATTCGAAATCGACCTCGCGCGGCATCAGCTTCTCAGGCACAAAACAGGGCCACATCATCTATGTGCGCGGCGTTGCCCTCTGCAATGGCGCCGCTGCCTTCTTCCAGATGGATTATTCGAAGGCGGCCATGCAGCGCTATGACGCCGTCGTCATGCGGCTGGTGCGCAGCCTCCACCCCACGAAGAAATGCGCGCCGACGACGCAAGTCGTCAAAAGCTTCCCGGTGACAGGCTGAAGCAGGTGAACACCGCCGAATAATGCACGGCGGCGGCTGAGATGACGAAGCCGTGCCAGATGGCATTCTGGAAACGCAGCTTCTCCCAGACATGAAAGATGACGCCGAGCGAATAGATGATGCCGCCGATCACGATCAGCATCATCGACGCCGACGGTATATGCATGGACACGGGCTTGGCGACCAGCACGCCGCTCCAGCCCATGGCGAGATAGAGCAGGATCGCCAGCCGATCGTAACGGCCGGGAAAGAAACATTTCAGCGCGATGCCGCAAGCCGCGAAAACCCAGAGGGCGATCAACATCGCAAACAACAGCGGATCGGCCGAGCCACGCTCAAGGAATGGCGTATAGGTGGCGGCGATCAGCACGAAGATGGCGGAATGATCGAAGCGCCGCAAAAACCACTTCATCCGCGATACCGGCCAGAGATTGTAGGTGAAGGACATGGCAAGGGTCAGAACCAGGCCGACGCCATAGATCCAGGCAGCAGCGATCTCGCCGTGGGAGCTCCACACGGTCGCATAGAAGATCAGCGCGGTCGCGCCGATCAAGGCAAAGACCACGCCGACGCCGTTGACGATACCGTCGGCGATTATTTCATATCGATCGTAGGCCCAACGAATGCCTTTGAACTCGGCCATCTCTATATACGTTCCAATTCCATATCGGCATCAATCGTGGCATCTCGGAAGCATCCAGGCAACCGCGTTCGACCGGCATATCGGTAAATCTTCGTGAATGGCGAGACGCGCAGGTGAAATGGTCCGTCAACGAATTGCGAACGCTCAATCCGCAATTTCTGGCCTTCTGTGAACAATCGAAATCCGCCATATACAAGGCCAAGTACAGCAGGCCAGAGGATCTCTAAAGAGGCATATCGACCGGCGACAGCTCTCACGCCTGCCATTGACGGCGATTTCGCCGCCTTCGCCGGTTCCTCTTTCTTCCGAACATCGAGGTTGGAATAAGCCCATGACCGAAACCGCCCTTTCCTATGCGCTGACGCGTCCCTCCTATGTCGGCCAGTCGCATCTTGTCGTCACCGATCTTGCGCTGGTGTCGCGCTTCTATCAGGACATATTGGGCTTGAAGGTCGTCGAAAAGACCGCGAGCGGCGAAGTGCTGGGCGTTGCCGGGCAGTCGCTGCTGACGCTGACGACGGATCGCGCCGCCACGCGCGCGCCGCAGACGGCGGCCGGTCTCTTCCACACCGCCTTCCTGTTGCCCAACCGTGTCGAGCTTGCCCGCTGGCTGCGGCATGCGGCGCACAACAATGTCGCCCTTGAAGGCGCGTCCGACCATATCGTCAGCGAGGCGATCTATCTTTCCGATCCGGAAGGCAACGGCATCGAGATCTATGCCGACCGGCCGCATGAGCAGTGGACATTCCATGGCGACGGCACCGTCGAGATGGCGACGCTGAGGCTCGATCTGCAGAAGCTTTACGAAAGCGCACCGCAGGATCGCTGGGACGGCATGGCCGACGGTTCGGCGATCGGCC
This sequence comes from Rhizobium sp. AP16, assembly GCF_000281735.1. Lineage (NCBI taxonomy): Bacteria > Pseudomonadati > Pseudomonadota > Alphaproteobacteria > Hyphomicrobiales > Rhizobiaceae > Rhizobium > Rhizobium sp. AP16. The sequence goes on from NZ_AJVM01000080.1 coordinate 10,795, forward strand.
ATATCCACCTGCAGGTCGGCGATGTCGAGGAGGCAAATGCCTTCTATCGTGACGTGCTTGGAATGAAGGTGATGGCGGCGCGCTATCCCGGCGCGACCTTCCTTGCAACCGGCGGCTATCACCATCACCTCGGCGCCAACACCTGGAACAGCCGCGGCGCCGGCGTCCGCTCCGAACACATGACCGGCCTGTCCGACTACACGCTGCGCTTCAACGACAGGCAAGCCCTCGACAAGGCGGTTACCGCACTCGACGCGCACGAGATCAAGACGGAAAAGCGCGACGGCGGCGTTTCGCTGCGCGATCCCTGGGGCATTGGGCTGAATTTGATCGCCTGATCACAACCACAGATCGACAATCCAAAAGACCCGTTCCGGAACCGGAACGGGTCTTTTGCGTTTGCATACCGAGGCGATGGGCCTTCGGGGATTGTTTTGGATGGATATTGCCAAGGGCACAAGCAAGCAGGAGCGCAAACAGGCGCTGAAACGCGAGGAGCGTTCCAGCGCCTGGGTGGAGGCGTTGCGAGCGGACACCGAGCAATTGGGCAGAGCAACGGCTGAAACGCCCATCGAGAAAAGCGGGCTGGATATCGCCTCCGCCTGGGCTCTCATCGGCATCTTCCTCATCCTGGCGCTGGCAGGCATCTACATGATGTCGATCATTCTGATCCCGGTGACGTTGGCTGTCGTCGTCGGTATGATCCTCGGCCTCGCGGCGGAAAAACTCAGCAAGCTCGGCGTTCCGCGCATTCTTAACGCCGTTCTGCTGTCATCGGCTGTGGCGTTGGTCATCTTCCTGTTCATCAATGCGCTTGCCGGACCGTTGGCGCGGTTGGCACAGGAAGGCCCCGACGTCTTCCAGCGCACAGTCGATCGACTGATGCCATTCCTCGAGCGGATCAAATGGCTGCACATCACGCCGCAGACCTTCGAGAGCGGGCCGATGTCGATCAATGTGCTGCTCGAGAATACCGGTAATGTGCTGCATCTTGTCACTAACAGCCTGACGCCGGCCATTGTCCAGGGCCTGATCTTCTTTGCCGCCTTGATGCTCTTTCTCGCCGGACGCGCCAGCCTGCGCAAGACGCTCATCATGACTTTTGTCAGCCGGACGTCGCGATTGACGGCAATCCGCATCATCAATGCGGTGGAGCAGGTCCTCGGCTTCTATTTCGCCACGGCGGCGCTGATCTATGCCGGTCTCGGCATCACCATGACCATCATCGCCTATGCCGGCGGCTTGAGTGCGCCGATCCTCTGGGGCGTCTTCGCTTTTCTCTCCAGCTTCATTCCCTTCCTTGGCATCGCAACGATGACGATTGCACTGGCGATCGCCGGCATCATCACCCATGATGACATCATCTTCGCCCTTGCGCCTGCCGTCGTCTTTTTCTCTATCCATCTCGCCGTGGAGAATCTTGTGTTTCCGGCGGTCATGGGTCGGCAATGGGAGCTCAATCCCTTTGTCGTCTTCCTCGCCATTATCTTCTGGACGTGGATGTGGGGCGCCGTCGGCGCCATGCTCGCCTTGCCGCTATCCTTGGTCGTGATGACCGTGGTCAACGAGTTATTCATCGAGGAAAAGGTGCAGCCGCAATTGCCTGAGTAAAAGTTGTCGGCAACCTCATGATTAGCCGCCGCTCGCCCACTCAGTTCGTGGTGTCGTCATCGCCCTGTTCGGGAATGTCCTGCAATCGGACGAACTGCACGCCCTTGGCCTTCAGCGCCAGGATGCTCGCAGCGACCCCTTCGCCGGCTGCATGGGTCGGCTGGTTGATATGGGAGATGATGACATCGCCATCCCTGGCGGAGGCATATTGCTTTTCCACCATCTTGGCCGGCAGCAGCGAACCGCTGTCGCCGTTCACGGAATAGCCGGCAATGCGATAGCCCATGCCGCGGATCTGAGCGATCGCCGACAGGCTGTATTTCGCCGTTGCGCCCCGGAACCAACGTGGCTGCGGGATACCGGCGGCAAGCATGGCGTCGGCGCCACCCTTGACTTCCTGGGCAACGGCCTGCGGTGAGCCGGCAGCGGCAATGCCATAGACCTTGGTCGGGATATCCACAGCGGGAATATGGTTCTGGCCGTGGTTTTCCAGCTCGAAGAGGTCGGGATGGGCGAGGAAGGTGGCGAGTGCGTCGGGATTGGTCCGCAGCCAGCGGGCGGTGACGAAGATCGTCGAGGGAATGCGCTGATCGACGAGGGTGGAGAGGATCCGCGGATCGGTCTTACCCATGCAGGCATCGAAGGTCAGCGCAATACGCGGAGCACCCTTGCCGGCGCGATTGACGTGCAGGTGCGGCTCGACCAGCTTGACGTTCGAAGCAGACGCCTTCGGCGGCAGCGGTGGCCAGCCGGCGGGCGGCGTCTCCTGCTTGGCAGCGAAAGCAGCCGGTACGGCGGCAAGCAAGAACGCGGACGTCAGCAGAAAGCGGTTCATCAGTATCCACCGGTCAGATCGAGCGAAATCAAATTTGGCGGAAAAAGCGCGCGGTTGCCATAGGGCCTTTCCCTTTGCGCCCGCCATCCTCCGGCAAGGCGACGGAAATATGGCGGCTTGCCAGCAAGGGATCATTTCTCGTCACAAATGCGCCTATAACCGCTCTACCCCAGTCGCGGCATCGATGCTCCTCATTTATGATATCATTGATACCAGACCGACCTGCTACTATTTGCATATTTTCCTGTGCTCCCAAAGGGAACCATCCATGAGCCGCGATCCCTATGACATTCTGGGCGTAAAACGGGACGCCCCGCAGAAAGACGTTCAGAGCGCCTATCGCAAGCTCGCGAAAAAACTGCACCCCGATCTCAATCCCGGCGACAAGCAGGCCGAGGAGAAATTCAAGGAAGTCTCCGCGGCCTACGGCATCCTCGGAGATGAGGACAAGCGCGCGCGCTTCGACCGCGGCGAGATCGACGGTAGCGGCGCGGAGAAGCCGCCCCGCAACTATTATCGCGACTACGCGGCCAACGAGGGCCAACGCGGTCCGTATCGCAACACTGGCGGCTTCGCCGATTTCGGCGATACCGACGATGTGCTGTCCAGCTTCTTTTCACGTCGCAGCCGAGGCCAATCCGGAATGCAGGGTCAGGATCGTAAATATTCCATGGAAGTCGACTTTCTCGACGCCGTCAACGGCACGAAAAAGCAGATCAGCCTGCCGGACGGACCCGCGCTCGATGTGCAGATACCGCCGGGAACCAAGGATGGGCAGACGCTGCGCCTGCGCGGCAAGGGCGATCCCGGTTTTGGCAGCGGCGCGCCAGGCGATGCGCTGATCGAGGTGCATGTGCGTCCGCATCGCTTCTTCACCCGCGATGGCGACGATATCAGGCTGGAATTGCCGATTTCGCTGACCGAGGCGGTGCTCGGCGGCAAGGTTCGCGTACCCACGCCATCCGGCCCGGTGACAGTCACACTTCAGCCGAACTCCAATACCGGCAAAGTCTTGAGGCTGAGGGGCAAAGGCGTGCCCGTGCGTGGCAAGGACGCCGGCGACGCCTATGTTTCACTGAAGATCGTCCTGCCGGACGCGCCGGATGCCGAGCTGACCGCCCTCGTTTCCGATTGGCAGGCCGGCAAGACGCATGATCCCAGAAAGACCATGGGAGGCTGAGCCATGAACGAGAGCGAGTTTCGTCTGCGCCTCGAGATCGATGTCACGGTGCTGGAAGTCTGGATTGGCCAGGGCTGGCTCATTCCAGAAACCACGGAAGAAGGCCGGCATTTCCGCGATGCGGATCTCGCCCGCGGACAGTTGATCCTCGATCTGATCGACGCGATGGGCCTCAATGAACCTGGCGTCGACCTGGTGATGGATCTGGTCGATCAGCTTCATGGGCTGCGATCGACATTGCGCGAACTGACGGATGCCGTCTCCCGCCAAAGCCCCGATGTGCAGGAGCATATCCTCTCCGAACTTGACCGCCTGGAGCGTCAAGAACGGCGCTGAGAGCTATTAATCGTAGAGATAATATTTCTGCCAGCTGTCGCGCGGCACCTTGTCGCCGATCTGAAAGCTGAGATTGCGCACGTCAACATGCTCCGCGTCGGTCGTGCACTTATAGGAGAGATGATACCAATCGCCCTTGCTGCGGAAGACGGCGCCGGGAGCATTCATCGAATCCGGCTCCATGTTGGGATCGCCGAAGGTATAGGCGATGACCTTGTCCGGCTTGAAGCCGGTCTTCTCGGTGCCGATCCGCTTCATCGCCTCCGCATCGCAGGCCTGCTCCATTCGCTCGGAAGGATCAAGCTTTTCCAGCTCCTTCTTCATGGTCGCATCGACGGCGAGCGCCGAGGTCGCGATGCAGGCCAAAGGCAGGAGAATGACGATGAACTTCAGCATGAAGACCGGTCCCTCATTTGTTTGTTTTCCGGGCTGGCTGCGTCTGCTCCACGGGGGAAAGCGATTCTAAGAAACACTTACTATCGACGCGACGCTAAGCGGACTTCGTTAAAGAATGTGGTCACATCAAGGCAACCTTGTGCGCGACCTTCTATCATCGCCAGCTCGACCCCAAGGTAGGATCATCCGCTTGCACGAGGCTTGAGCCGGCAATTGCCGCTTGAACCTCGGCCAAGCGCCCTCTATTTCTCTTTCATCGCATACCCGACTTTCAGCCCAGAGAAAGCCCTTCAGTGTCTTCATTCAAGAACCTCCCCGCCCCGCCCGCCGCGCCGAAAAAGCCGGTTACGGATACGCGCCACGGCATCACCCGCAGCGACGATTACGCCTGGCTGCGCGCCGACAACTGGCAGGCGATGTTCAAGGACACCTCGATCCTCGACCCGGAAATCCGAACGCATCTGGAGGCCGAGAATACCTATATGAACGCCGCCATGGCGGATACGAAAGAGCTGCAGAAGCTGCTGTTTGCCGAGATGAAAGGCCGCATCAAGGAGGATGACAGTTCCGTGCCGGTCAAGGACGGTCCCTACTCCTATGGCACGCTGTTCGTTACCGGCGGTGAGCAGCCGCACTACTTTCGCGAGGCGCGCGAAGGCGGCGACCGCAAGCTGCTTCTCGACGGCGACAAGGAGAATGAGGGCAAGTCCTATTTCCGCCTCTCCGGCATCGACCATTCCACCGACCATAGCCACGGCATCTGGGGCTATGACGACAAAGGCTCGGAATATTTCACGCTGAAGGTCCGCAATCTCGACACTGGCGAGGACCTTGCCGACGTGATCGAGAACACCGGCGGCGATGGCGTCTGGGCGCCAGACGGCAGGAGCTTCTTCTACACCCTACAGGACGAAAACCATCGTCCGTCGAAGATCTTCCATCACATTGTCGGCACACCGCAATCGGAAGACCGGCTGGTCTACGAGGAAGAAGATTCGGGCTTCTTCATGGGCGTCGGCGGTTCGCTGCTCGACGACTACATCTTCATCGACATCCACGATCATGAGACCAGCGAATACCGCCTGATCCCGACGTCGGACCTGACGGCCGAGCCGAAGCTGGTAGCCGAGCGCGACACCGGCATCGAATATGAGATGACGGAAGGCGGCGACGTCTTCTACATTCTCACCAATGACGGCGACGCCAAGGATTTCAAGATCATGGAGACGCCGGTCGACAAACCAGGCAAAGAAAACTGGCGCGATGTCGTGGCCCACAAGCCGGGCACGCTGATCCTCAGCCATATGGCCTATGCCCGCCATCTCATCTGGCTGGAGCGCAAAGACGGCCTGCCCCGGATCGTCATCCGCGACCGCGTCTCCGGCGAAGAACATGCGATTGCCTTCGACGAGGAAGCCTATTCGCTGGGCCTGCAGGGTGCCGCCGAATACGATACCGACGTCATCCGCTTCTCCTATTCCTCGATGACGACGCCGAGCCAGCTCTACGACTACAACATGGTGACGCGCGAGCGCAGCCTGTTGAAGACGCAGGAAGTTCCCTCCGGCCACAATCCGGACGACTACGTCACCCGTCGCGTCTTCGCGCCGGCATGGGACGGAGAAACGGTGCCGGTCACCCTTCTCTATCGCAAGGATACGCCGCTCGACGGCTCAGCGCCCTGTCTGCTTTACGGCTACGGCGCCTACGGCGTCACCATTCCCGCCGGGTTCAACACCAATTGCCTGTCGCTTGCCGATCGCGGTTTCGTCTATGCCATCGCCCATATCCGTGGCGGCAAGGACAAGGGCTTTGCCTGGTACGAAGACGGCAAGATGGACAAGAAGACCAATACCTTCAAGGACTTCATCTCGGCGGCCGACTATCTGAATCAACAGCAGTTCACGTCCTACGCGAACATCATCGCCGAGGGTGGTTCGGCCGGTGGCATGCTGATGGGTGCTGTCGCCAACATGGCACCGGAAAAATTTGCCGGCGTCATTGCCGCAGTACCCTTCGTCGACGTGCTCAACACCATGCTGGACGACACCCTGCCGCTGACGCCGCCGGAATGGCCGGAATGGGGCAATCCGATCGACAGCAAGGAAGAATACGAGCAGATCGCCGCCTATAGCCCCTATGACAATGTCGGCGAAAAGTCCTATCCGCCGATCCTGGCGCTCGGCGGCCTGACGGACCCGCGCGTCACCTATTGGGAACCGGCAAAGTGGGTCGCCAAGCTGCGTGAGAAGACCACCGGCGACGCGCCAATTCTCCTCAAGACCAATATGGACGCCGGTCACGGCGGCGCTTCAGGCCGCTTCCAGCGGCTGGAGGAGATCGCCTTCGAATACGGCTTCGCCATCAAGGTCGCCGGCAAGATGTAATCGGGATTGCGGGAGGAGCCGATGCCGGTCCATGTCGCCCTGCTGCGTGCCGTCAATGTCGGCGGCACCGGCACTCTGCCGATGGCGGAGCTGAAAACGCTTTGCGAGGAGATCGGCTTTACGGATGTGAAGACCTATATCCAAAGCGGCAATGTGCTCTTCCGTTCGGATGAAGATGAGGCGGCGGTGCGGGCGCGCCTGGAAGAGGCATTGGCACGCAAGATGGGCAAATCACCGGGCGTGATCCTGCGCAGCCGGCAAGCCCTGGAAGCGATGGCCGAAGGTTCGCCCTTCCCGCATGCCAAGCCGAACTACCTGCTCGTCGTCTTTCTTCCCGAAGCTGCTCCGGCCGATGCTCTGGACAAGCTTGTGGCACCAGGCGGAGAAGAGGTGCATGTCGCGGCTAAGGAAATCTATATCCACTATCCCGACGGCTCCGGCCGCTCGAAACTGAAGCTGCCGGCGCTGAAGCTTGGAACCGCGCGGAACCTCAATACGGTGAGGAAACTGGCGGAAATGGCGCGGGAGATGGAAGAGGCCTAGGGCGCACTTTGCATCATTGCGCGGGGGCTCGCCAAGGAGGATCGATACGGTTCGATCCGGCGAAGTAAAGGATGACGCGATTTCCACCGGGATCGAATAGCTCGGCCTCGCGCCAGAGCCATTTTTTATCTTCCGGCCCGCTTGTGAAGTAGATATCGGAGGCTCTGAGAGCATCAACCGTTGCGTCGAGATTGTCGCATTCGAAATAGACGGTTGTTCCGCCGCCTCCCTTCTCGCCCTGATGCAAGGAAAGGGTGCTTTCTCCGTCTGGGCAGACAAAACGCGCATACCGGGGACGAGCATCAACGATCGGCTTGAGACCTAGGGCACAATAGAAATCCCAGCCGGCGTTCAAATCCGGCATCGTGACCGTCACCTGGTTTAAGCGCACAATCAGTACCTCCTACTTCGAGCCAAGCTCGGCCTCTCGAGCATAGGCTTCGAAATATTGCATGACTTCCTCCCCGGTCAAATTTGGCCTCGGATCATCCAGCGATGCCTGGACCTTCTGCCGGATCGCCGCGATCCGTTCCTGATATTCTTCCTCTTCCCGTAGCCAGACCCGGACGGCCGCGCGCAGGACTTCGCTGGTCGAAGCGTAGGCTCCGGCATCGACGCGGCTCTTGATGGCGGCGACCATTTCGCTGGGAAGTGAGATGCTGAGTTTCTCGTTCATGACAAACTCTATCCTTAGTGGGAGAAAGTAGGATAACTTCCTACTGGAGACAAGCGCCTTGCACCGCATCCCCGCCGGCTCTACCTTAGACTTATGAGCTCTTTTCTCCACGACAGTCCGGTGCTCGAGGCACCGCCCATCCCGTTCGACAATAGCTACGCGCGCCTGCCGCCACAGTTCTTCGCGGAACAGGCGCCGACGCCAGTTGCGGCACCGCGGCTGATCAAGTTCAACTCGGTGCTGGCATCCGAGTTGGGGTTGGACGCCGAGGTTCTGGAGCGGGATGGAGCGGCGATCTTCTCCGGCAACGCGCTGTTGCCTGGTTCCCAACCGCTCGCCATGGCCTATGCCGGCCACCAGTTCGGCGGCTTCGTGCCGCAGCTTGGGGATGGTCGGGCAATCCTGCTCGGCGAGGTTATCGATCGCAACGGCAGGCGCCGCGACATCCAGCTCAAAGGAGCGGGGCCGACGCCGTTTTCGCGGCGCGGCGATGGGCGGGCAGCCCTCGGGCCTGTATTGCGCGAATATATCGTCAGCGAAGCGATGTTTGCGCTCGGCATTCCCACGACACGGGCGCTGGCGGCCGTCACCACCGGCCAGCCGGTCTACCGCGAAGAGGCGCTGCCCGGCGCGGTCTTTACCCGCGTCGCTGCAAGCCATATCCGCGTCGGCACCTTCCAGTATTTTGCGGCCCGCGGCGATACGGACAGTCTGCGCATCCTCGCCGACTACGTCGTCGACCGGCATTATCCGGAGATCAAGGATCGCAAGAACCGCTACCTAGCGCTGCTGGAAGCGGTGGCCGACCGGCAGGCCGCCTTGATCGCCCGCTGGCTGCATGTGGGCTTCATCCATGGCGTGATGAACACCGACAACATGACAATTTCCGGCGAGACGATCGATTTCGGCCCCTGCGCCTTCATGGACGCCTATGATCCCGCCACCGTCTTTTCCTCGATCGACCGGCAAGGCCGCTACGCCTATGCCAACCAGCCGGCCATCGGCCAATGGAACCTCGCTCGGCTCGGCGAAACATTGCTGCCGCTGATCGATCCGACGCTCGATACCGCCGTCGAACTGGCGAATGGGATCATTAAAGCTTATGGCGAGCGCTTCCAGACGTATTGGCTTGCCGGTATGCGCGCCAAGATCGGTCTCGCAACGGAAGAAGACAGCGATCTCGATCTGGTCCAGTCGCTGCTGGCGGTGATGCAGGAACAGGAGGCGGATTTCACCCTGACCTTCCGCCGGCTTGGCGTCCTTGCCGCAAGTGTCGACAACGAGGCTGCCTTCGCCGCGAGTTTCAAGGATCCGCTATCCGTCGCGCCCTGGCTCTCGCTCTGGCGCGAGCGGCTGGGCCGCGATCCGCAATCGCCGGCCGCGCGTGCAAAGGCGATGCTCGGCGTCAACCCGGCCTTCGTCCCCCGCAACCATCGTATCGAACAGGCGATCGCGGCTGCCGTCGAGGAGGATGATTTTTCGTTGTTCGAGGCGCTGCTGGCCGTGCTTGCCAAGCCCTATGAGGACCAGCCGGCTTTTGCGCCCTATGCCGAGCCGCCACGGCCGGCGGAACGGGTGCTGCAGACCTTTTGCGGGACATAGCGAAAGCCGGGCGCGGAGCCTCAGGATACCCCGCTATTCATCGCCTGAACTTCTCGAACAACATGAAGGCGATGCGATCCTGATTCACATCGCGACCGTATCGCCCTGATTTATCGATTGCATTGCAGAGCGCTACTATTTCATCCCACCATGCCCGCAACGATCTTGCCGACCTCGGCGAAGACGGCTTCGATATCTTTTGCAGGTGCAGTCGCCTCGCCGACATAGGTCACAACGAGGATGGGGCCGCGATCCGGGAGCCAGATAACGGCAACGTCGGCATAGGAGCCGTTCTCACCAGTGCCGGTCTTGTCGCCGACTTTCCATTCCTTTGGCAGGCCGGCGCGCAGGCGGGCGTTGCCGGTGGTATTGGCGACCAGCCAGTTCGACAATTGATCCCTGGAGGTTTCCGACAGCGTGTTGCCGAGCGTCAAAAGCCCGATCGTATCCAGCATGGAATCGGGTGTCGTGGTATCGCGCGGATCGTCCTTGATCGCCTGGTTGACGTCGGGCTCCTTGCGGTCGAGCCGGGTTTCGGTGTCGCCGGTGGTGCGCAGCCATGCGGTCAGCGCCGCCGGACCGCCGAAGCTGTCGAGCAACAGATTGCCGGCGGTGTTGTCGCTGAGCGTGACCGCCGCATTGCAGAGCTCGGCAATCGTCATGCCGTCAGTGCCGGCATGCTTTTCAGTCTCCGGCGAATAGGTGACGACGACATCCTTGCCATAGGTGACTCGACGATCGAGCTTCTCGACGCCCTGATCGACGCGGGCAAGCACGAAGCCGGCGGCAAGCGCCTTGTAGCTGCTGCACAGCGCGAAGCGCTCCGCTTCGCGATAGCCGAGCGAAATATTGGTTTCCGTATCCAGTACGGAAACACCGAGGCGGCCGCCGGTCTTCTTTTCCAGATCCGCAAGCTGCTTGTCGGCATCCTCCGTCACCTGGGAATTGTCCGCCCCCTGGGTGCCGTCCATTCCATCGTCGTCGTCAGGTGCCGCGGAACTGTCCGGCGTATCGGAGGCGCCCGGCGCTGGAGCCGTCGCGTCCGGACTTTTGTTGGCGTTGGCATCCTGCGCAAACAGGGCTTGCGGGCCAAATGTCAGGGCGGGAAGGAGCAGCGCCGAGCCTGCCAAGAGGCGGCGGCGGGTAAGCAATGTGGGCATGCGGAAACCTCCAGCGGAATCAGGCGGATTCAGAGCTAAGCGAGGAATATGGCAAGCCTCTGGCACACCCTTCCTTCAACCCGCCTTATGCCGCCTTTTCGACCGTGACTTCAACGGTGACATGCGACAATTCATGCAGATCCGCCAGTCGGGCCTTGTAGAAGGCCGGATCCCGCGGCTCCGGCGTCGCCACGGCAACGATCGCCGCGTGATGACCGGGGCCGACCTGCCAGACATGCAGATCGGTGATGCGGTCGTCGCCGGTTTCGATGACCTCCCGGATTTCGTCCGGCAGCTCTTCGCCGGACGGAATGAAGTCGAGCAGGATCGAACCGGAGGAACGCAGCAGGCTCAGGGACCACTGCAGGATCACCAGGCCGCCGACGATGCCCATCAGCGGATCGAGAAAGGTCCAGCCGAAATAGCTGCCGAGCAGAAGGGCGACGATCGCCAGAACAGATGTCATGGCGTCGGCGATGACATGAACATATGCCGAGCGCAGATTGTTGTCCTTGCCGCCCTGGTGATGATCATGGTCGTGACCGTGCTCGTGATGATGATCATGCGCGTGGCCATGCCCATGGTGGTGGTGGTCATGATCATCGCGCAGCAACCAGGCGCTGACGATGTTGACGAGGAGGCCGACCGACGCAATGGCGATCGCCTCGTGGAAATTGATCGCGACCGGGTTCATCAATCGCACCAGGCTTTCCCAACCCATCAACACAGCAATCATGGCGAGGATGATGGCGCTGGCGAAGCCGGCGAGATCGCCAAGCTTTCCGGTGCCGAAGGTGAAGCGCGCATTATGAGCATGACGGCGGGCGTAGAGATAGGCCAGCGCCGAAATCAGCATGGCGCTGGCATGTGTCGACATGTGCCAGCCATCGGCGGTCAGCGCCATCGAACCATAGAGCGTGCCGGCGGCGATCTCGACCACCATCATCACCGTCGTCAGCGCGATGACCAGCCAGACGCGGCGCTCATTGCGCTGGTGGTCGGCACCCAGAAATACATGGCTATGCGTCAACGCATCCGAAGAACCACTCATGACATCCGTCTCCTGTTGAATGTTCCAAAGCCCCTGCTCAGCGCAGATAGGTCTTCAGCACATCGGATATTTCATCGACCGCCTGACGGCGTGCCGTTTCGCTTTCGGCATGAAGCACATGCTCCTGCAGGTGATCGTCCAATATCTCGCCGGTCAGCCCCGTCAGAGCGCCGCGAATGGAAGCGAGAAGCTGCAGCACCTCACCGCAAGGCCGTTCGGCCTCCAACGCCCGCTCCACCGCCTCCATCTGCCCCTTCAGGCGACGGACACGCGAAAGAAGCTTGGCTTGTTCACGAACGGTGTGGGACATGGCGACCTCGAATTATAATATAGGGGGGTATACTATATTTGACGCCACGAGCAAACCCTCGTTCGATAGAACTGAGTGCGATAGACTGACGCGCCCTAACGGCGGTCTCGATGCTGAAGAGTGGCTCGGCTGAGCGAGCAGGTGGCCCCCATTGACAAATCCGCCATTCCGGATCATTGATGCGCCCATGATCAAGAACGCGCTCCACACCTGCTCGTATTTTTGGCTGTACCTGTAAAGGGCGGCTGGACAGATCATATTGTCAACAAGCCGCCGTCAGGCGGCTTTGTTGTATCAGCAGCGTCCTGACGGCTCATTCGAAACAAGGACGCGAAATGCCATGCTAGACGATAGCGAAATTTCCCTTCTCCGCCCGCCGGTGCTGACCATCCGCAGCGCGCATCCGCGCGACATGCCGGAGCTGAACGATATGATCCGGCTGCTCGCCGCCCATCACGGCGACCCCTCCGGCACAACGCCGGAACAGCTCGAGCGCGATCTCTTCGGCCCGCTGCCATGGATCACGGCGCTGGTGGCCGAAGGCGAGAACGGATTGATCGGCTACGCCATTCTCGTGCCGCTCTACAAGGCGCAGGAAGGCCAGCGCGGCATGGACCTGCATCACCTCTTCGTGCGCGACGGTCATCGCGGCCACGGCATCGGCCAGCATCTGGTCGACCGCGCCCGAGATGTCGCCCGCAAGGCCGGCTGCAGCTTCCTCTCCGTCGGCGCGGCAACCGGCAATGTCCAGGCGCATCGCTTCTACGAACATATGGATTTCAAGCCGCGCCCGGTCACCGGCATGCGCTATCTCCAGGCACTGGCCTGATGCCGGCCTTACCCGGGATCGCCGTTGACCTTCCTATCGTCAGCGATCGATGGCGATCCCGCGCCCGGCGAAGAAGCGGCCGAATATCTCTAGCGGCAGCTCCACATTTTCGCGGGTAGCAACTTCATGTCCGGAGGGATTGTGAAAGCGGACTGAGCCTGCATCGACCGCAGTCACCAGCACGAGATGTCCGCCCTTCGATGGCGGCTCGGTATCGGACCAGCGGATGGAATGGTGCACGGACGCAACGAAGAATTCCGATTGCGCCAGGATATCGCCGATATCTCCGACAGAAATCCCGGTGACGACCTTGGCGTCCAGACCGAACCTGTCTTTGACGAAGGGAACGAAAGGCGCATAGATCAAGCCTTTGATCCTGCCGTCCGCCTCTTCGACATAGCCGCCATAATCCTTGCATCCCATGGCCAGATCTATGATCGGCATCGTCCGGCCGGTGCGGGCGGCGAGAACCATCTTCAGGCAGGCCATGCCGCAGAGATTGCCGGCCCAACGGGCGTAGTCCTCGACATTGCGAGCCCCTGAAGATGCCCAGAGCGGGTCCTTCAACAAAGCTGTCTGCGCGCCCTCGGCCACCACGGCCAGCGTCATGTCAGGCGTTTCCCATTGGCTGAAATAAGGAACTTTCTGCTTCACCGCTATGTCCACGGCCACCCTCTCCCGTTGCTGCATTCCGAGCTCACCGAGCTGTAAAGTTCAACGCAAATACGCTAGAAAAAAGGCTATGCGTCCGCGATTTCTCAACTGAGGATATACCCTTGGAACAGCGGTTTACTTTTGACGGCGTGGCAGCTCTTTATGGCGGCGCCCGCCCTGTTTATCCCGAGCCGCTCTTCGACGACATCGTTGCCTTCGCCGATTTGGCCGCTAAGGATCGCATCCTCGAAATCGGCTGTGGCACGGGACAAGCGACGCAAGGGTTGGCACGCCGTGGCTTTTCCGTCCTCGCGCTCGATCCCGGTTCGGAGCTGATCGGCATCGCGCGGGAAAACCTGGCCGAGTTTCCCAATATCCGCTTCACGGAATCGACCTTCGAAGCCTCGCCGGGCGAACCGGCAGCCTTCAAGCTCGCACTTGCCGCCCAGTCCTTTCACTGGGTTGCGCCGGAGATCCGCTTTGCCAAGACAGCCGCGCAGCTCACGCCGGATGGAACGCTTGCCGTTTTCGGTAACGTACCGCTGCCGCCGGCATCGCCGCTCGGCCCGGAGTTTGCCCGCATCTATTCGCAATACGCGCCATCCCTCTCCGGCCCACCGGCAGAAGCTTGGTATTTGCCGGGTGGCTTCTTTGCGGCGCTATTCGAAGAGTCCGAACATTTCGGGCCGGTAACGCATCGCTGCTATCCCTGGAGCCGGATGCATAGCACCACAAGCTATACCGACCTGCTCCGCACACTCTCAGGCCATCGGCTTCTGGCGGATGAGCAGAGGGAGGCTCTACTTGGGGCAATCGCGGAGGTGATCGCTGCACATGGCGGAGAGTTTGAGCTTCGCTACGAAACACATCTCTATCTGGCAAAGCGAATCTGAGAGCAGGCACGCGCGCTCATCGCGCCGGCAGCGCCTTCAGATAGGCCGCGATCGCCTCGCGGTCAGCGGCCGGGAGATGCGCAATGTTCTGCTGTACTTCGGCCATCGAGCCGCCGGCGGAATCATAGTCGGGGGTGAAGCCGGTTTCGAGATAGGTGGCGATATCGCCGGCGCTCCAGCTGCTGATCGCCTTCGAGCCGGGGGTGATATCGGGGATGTTGCCCTTGCCTTCCGGGTTCGGTGCACCGGCCAGCCACTGATCCCTAAGGAAGCCGCCGAGGGCGTCGCGCGGGGTATGGCATTCGCCGCAATGACCGGGGCCTTCGACCAGATATTGGCCGCGCCTGATCTTGTCGTCGGCATTGGCGAGGACAACGCGCGGCTGATCGTTGAAATAGAGAAATTTCCAGCCGCCGAGCGTCAGCCTGATATTGAAGGGGAACGGCAGCTCATGCGGCGGGGCGACATTGTCGCTCTTCGGCAAGGTCTTCAGGAAGCCCCAGAGATCGTTGATATCCTTGTCGCTCATGCGGGCGTATGAGCCGTAGGGGAAGGACGGATAGAGATGTTCGCCGTTTTTGCCGACGCCGCGCTTCATGGCATTTCCGAAATCGGCCAGCGTCCAGCTGCCGAGACCGGCCTTTTCATCAGGCGAGATATTCGGGACATGGAAGGTGCCGAAGGGGCTGGCCAGCGCCAGCCCGCCAGACAACACCAGCTTTGCATCGCCTTGCGCGCCGGATGCGGCATGACAGCTCGTGCAGCCACCGGCCCAAAAGACCATCTCACCGTTCCTGATATCGGGATCACCGAGATTTGCCCAATGGCTTGCCGGCAGGGGCGATGGTGCGGTGACGACATAAAAGGCGCCGAAGCCGATGATGGCGAGGCCGACGAGACAGAGCAGCCACCGGACAAATCGCGCAATCATGCCTCACCCCTTCCATTCAACCCACATCATAAAATACTAAAATCCACACCGGCGGCAAAGCCGGTGTGGATGTCTAATCTGATTTCCGGACGATGCCGGCCTACCGCTAGTCCTTCTTGATGCGGTAGGCCTGATGACAGGCGCCGCAACTGCCGCCCAAGGTCTTCAGCGTGGCGCCAACGCCAGCCTGGTCGGCCGGGAGCTGCGCAAGTGCTGTCTCCGCATCGGTGGACAGCTTGGCGGCCTTGGCCTTGAAGTCATCGAGGTTATCCCAGATCTTCGGATTGACCTCGGCATCGGTCTTGTCGCTGTCGGGGTTGAACTGATCCGGGAAAGCCTTGGCCGTCTCGGCGATCGTCGTCAGCGAGGCCTTGACGATTTCGGCGTCGTAGGGCTTCTCACCCTTGGCGATGGCGCCGAGAGCGCCGGTCGCGCCGCCGATCTTCTTCATCAACGCGATACGGGCATCATGCGTACCGCCATCGGCCGCCAGGACCGAACCAAAGGCAACGCCGGCCAGAGCCGTCGCCACCACAATCGCTCTCCATTTCATATGCTTCTCCTACCTCTGCGGATGTGATCAGGACCGCGGATGCGGTCGGCGCGTCATCACGCTAGCATGTTTGCCGTTTTCCGCGCAGGCGATGAAGTCACAAAGTGGTGAGAGCTGAGCAAAATCAGTGTCATATTCGAGACATGAGCCGGCCCTCACGCCGTCCTCCAGCCCTCCCAGACGGTGAAGACCGAGACCGCAAAGAGGAGCAGCCCGGCGGCACGCCCGGCAAAGGCGGTGGCCACGGGGTTGGCAACCAACAGATCACGGCTGCGGCCGGCGGTGACGGCGAGCCCGCCATAGATGAGGAACTGCGTGGCGACAGTCATCAATCCCATGATGGTCGCCTGTATCCAGATCGGGCCGTAGTCCGGCTTCAGAAACTGCGGATAGACGGCGAGGATGAAGAGATAGGCCTTGGGGTTGATCAGGCAGGTGACCGCGCCTTGGCGGAAGGCCTTCCAGGCGGAGCGGCTACCGGCCGGCCCCTGATCGCCGACAGTGATCGAGCTACGCATCAGCGTAATGCCGATAAAGGCCATGTAGCCGGCGCCGGCAAGGAGCAACGGATTGAAGAGGACCGGCACAAAATGCATCAGCAGGCCGACGCCGAGCGCGCCGTTCAGCGAATGCACCGCGCCACCCAGCATGATGCCGCCGGTCGCGGCCAAACCCCTGTTGCGCCCGCCGGTCAGCGAATTGGCCAGCACGAAGAGCATGTCCATGCCCGGAACGATGATGATGCCGAAGAGAAGGAGAAAGAAAAGCCAGAGATTTTCGGTATAGCCCATGTCAGTTGCCTATCGTCTCGTGCGGGTGATCCGCGGAAGAATTTGTTGATTTTCAAATCGATAGGCAGTCTTATAGTTCAGCCCAACTGACAGGGTATTGTCAGGAGCCTTCAAGCCGGGAGGATGAAATGCGCAAGGCGTCGCGCCTGTTCGAGATCATCCAGATCCTGCGGCTGGCGAAAAAGCCGGTGACAGCGGCCGTCATCGCCGAGCGGCTGGAGGTGACGGTACGCTCGGTCTATCGCGACATCGCCGCCCTGCAGGCGATGCGCGTGCCGATCGAGGGCGGGCGCGGCATCGGCTATATCATGCGCCCCGGCTTCGACCTGCCGCCGCTGATGTTTTCGATTGAAGAGATGGAGGCAATCGTGCTGTCTCTGGCGCTGCTGGAGCGCACCGGCGACGACGAACTGAAGCTCGCCGCCAAGCGCGTCAGTGCCAAGATCGCCGGTGCAGTGCCGCCACCGCTGCGCCAGACATTCGAGGCCAATGCGCTGCATGCCTGGGGCTTTGCCGCACCCCTGGCCGGCGCCATCGATCTGGCGCTGGTGCGCCGCGCCATCCGCGACGAGGAGAAACTGGATCTCTCCTACCGCGACGAACTCGGCCGCGCCACCGAGCGCATCATCCGCCCGATCGCCCTGATCTACTACGCCGAAACCGCGAATATCGTTGCCTGGTGCGAATTGCGCCAGGCCATCCGCAATTTCCGCAGCGACCGGATCGAAGGCTGCGAGGCGGCTGGACGGTGGTTCAAGGGCGAAGGGGATGGGTTGCGGCAGGTCTGGGTGAACGGATGGCAGGTGAATGCCCAGGCCGCCGGCGGCTGACGACGCCGGCGGGCCGG
>NZ_AJVM01000081.1:0-43088 GCF_000281735.1 Rhizobium sp. AP16
CCGCCGGTATGGCGGCCGAGACGGCCAGACCGGCCGCGAAGACAGCGGCTTTGAGTTTCGCAAGCATGGTCATGTCTGGATACACTCCGGGTGTTGTCCGGTACGAAGACCGGATCTGGTTTGAATGAGTGAATGATGCGTTTGTTGGTCTTGGGAGCTTGCGCTCCAGCGTGACTCAGGCGGCTCTGCTGACGGCAGCGCCGAACCGCCTTCGGATCTTGCCCCAAAGCGAGGAAAGCCCGTCCGGTTCGAGGATCAGAAACAGAATGATGAGGGCGCCGAGCACGATGCGCTGGCTCATGTCGAGCACGCCGGAATCGAACAGGTCGCCAAGCAGGAAGGAACCAAGGCGGGAGAGGACGAGCGGGAAGACAACAATCAACGCCGCGCCGAAAAAGGCGCCGCGGGTCGAGGCAAGCCCGCCGATGATGATGATGAACAGGATCTGGAACGACCGGTCGAGATTGAAGCCGGCAGGCTCTACGGTCCGCAGATAGGCGAAGGCCCAGAGAACGCCCGCGACAGCAATGATGAAGGAGGAAATGGCAAAGGCCAGCAGCTTGGTCTTCAACACGGGCACGCCGATGATCCTCGCCGCCGTCTCGTTGTCCCGGACCGCGATGAAGTTGCGGCCGGTCTGCGATGTCGCCAGCCGATGGGCAAGGAAGGTCAACACGACGACGACCGTCAGTGAAAAGAGATAGCGCCCGACCGGACCTGTGAACTCCACGCCCGCCAGCGTCAAAGGCGGCGCGTCGATGACGCCGGAGGCCGAGTCGTTGGAAAACCAGCTGAACTTGGTCAGTGCCCATTGCACGAAGAACTGCGCGGCAAGCGTCGAAACGGCAAGATAGAAGCCTTTCAACCGGAGGCTCGGCAGGCCGAAGACAATGCCGACCGCCGCCGCGCAGAGACCAGCCAGCAGAATGCTGACGATCAGCGGCAGGCCGTCGACACGCAGATTGAAATTATAGGCGGCGAAAGCACCAACCGCCATGAAGGCGGCACTTCCGAGCGAGACCTGCCCGGCATAGCCGGTGAGCAAGTTCAAGCCGACGCCCGCCAGGCTGAGCGCCAGGAACGGTACGAGGATCGCCTCATAGAGATAGGTCGAGCCGATGAATGGGACGACGAGATAGGCAACCGCAATCACCGCTGCCGGCGCCAGCCAACGATAGGACGGCAGCGTGGAATGAAGATCGGCGGTGACGACGGCCATGGTCAGACCCTTTCCACGAGCTTTTGTCCGAAAAGACCGGAGGGGCGGATGAGCAGGAAGGCGAGCGCCACGACATAGGCAAACCAGCTTTCGATGCCGCCGCCGAAATATTCGCCGATATAGACTTCCGCGAGCTTCTCAGTCGCGCCGATCAGCAGGCCGCCGACGATCGCGCCCAGGATGGAATCGAAGCCGCCGAGCACGAGGACGGGAAGCGCTTTCAGCACCACCAGCGACAGCGAGAACTGTACGCCGAGCCGCGCGCCCCACAGCAGGCCCGCAACGAGCGCCACGATACCTGCGGCAGCCCAAACCGTCGCCCAGATCCAGGGCAGTTTCAGCCCGACCGCAAGAGCCGCGAACTGATCGTCCGCCACGGCCCTGAATGCCAGGCCGACACGCGTGTAGCGGAAAAAGACCGACAGCAGCGCCACCATTCCCGCGGCAACGGCGGCGGCGAACATGTCGAACTGGCTGATCAACACGCCGCCGACCTCGAAGGGTACATCCTCGATCCCAAGGTCAAGTCCATGCACCTGCGTGCCCCAGATCAATTGGGCAGCCCCCTCGATGATGTAGGAAAGTCCGAGCGTCGCCATGAACAACGTGATCGGCGGCTTGTTGGTCAGCGGGCGCAGCACGGTGCGTTCGATGGCGATGCCGATCAGCACCATGACTGCGAAGGTGATGGCGAAGGCCAATGCGAAGGGCACGCCGCGTTCGACAAGGCTGACGAAGGTCAGCGCCGCAAACAGCAGCATCGACCCCTGGGCAAAATTCAGTACGCCCGAGGTCTTGTAGATCAGCACGAATCCGATCGCGACGAGCGAATACATGACACCGGACAGCAAGCCGCCAACCAGCACCTCGATGAAAAACGACCAGTCGAAATCCGCCATCATATGCCCTCCCCGTCTTCGTTTTCCGGCGCAACGCCGAGATAGGCATCGATGACGCGCTGATCGGCGCGGATCTCGTCCGGCGTTCCCTCAGCGATCTTGCGGCCGTAATCCAGGACCGCGATCCGGTCGGAAAGCTGCATGACCACGCCGATATCGTGCTCGATGAGGATCACAGTCGTTTCATATTGATCGCGGGCGGCCCGGATGAAGTCCGCCATGTCGCTCTTCTCCGTCGCCGTCATGCCTGCCATCGGCTCGTCCAGCAGCAGGATCTTCGGGGCGGCTACGAGGGCGCGGGCAAGCTCGACGCGCTTTTGCAAACCATAGGGCAGCGTTCCCGCCAGCCGGTTACCGACATGGTCGAGATGGAGGAATTCAAGGATGCGAATTGCGCGCTCGCGCGTATCCGCCTCTTCCCGACGGGCACGGGGAAGACCCAGAACCTGTTCGGCAAAAGTCGAGCGCACCCGATGCGCAAGACCAGCGACAACATTGTCGATAACGCTCAATCCCTTGAACAGGGCCAGGTTCTGGAAGGTTCGGCTCACGCCGAGGGATGCCAGCCTTTCGGTCGGCACATGTCGATACGAGGTGGAGCCGATGCGTACATGACCCCGGTCGGAGCGATAGACGCCGCTGATGACGTTGATCAGCGAGCTCTTGCCGGCGCCGTTCGGCCCGATGACCGCACGGATCTCGCCGGGCTTGACCGACAGATCGACGTCGATGAGAGCCGCGACACCGCCAAACGACAGGCTGATGCCGTGCAATGCGAGGCCGCTGGTATCGTCGGACGCGTTCTGCACGCTCTTTTCATCTACAGACGAAGAGGAGCTGCGGCCGATCTGTTCGACAGCATCCTCCCGCGAAGCGCCGGTCGGCAGCGCGTCGAAGGAATAATTTGCGGCGGGCACTGGCTGTCCTCCATACGGCTTTCGGGTGTCGCGCAAACCAGCGCGCAGTTTCCCCGTTGCGTGGACCGCTTCCGGTCCACGCTCTCATGATCAGTCTCTTGCGAGAGATAAGGGGCTGGCTGGCCTCTACTCGGCCGCCACCGCCTGCGCGCTAGCGGCTTCTTCGAGTTCACGAACCAGCGGGATCACATGCTTGCCGAAATATTCGACCTCTTCCTGGAAATGCAGGAAGCCGAGCAGGATCAGGTCCGCGCCTGCCCGCTTCAGCTCCACGACCCGCTCCGCGACCTGTTGCGGCGTGCCGATGAGGTTTGAGCGGAAGCCGTCATTGTACTGAACGAGATCCTCGAAGGAGGATTTTGCCCAGTTGCCCTCGCCTTCCGGCGATGCCTTGCCGGCATTCTTCACCTCATGACCGAAGGCCTTCACCGCATCCGGATTGGCCTTCTCGATGATCTCGGCAAGAACGGCCTTGGCTTCCTCTTCCGTCTCGCGGACGATGGCAAAGGCATTAACCCCGACACGGACGGAATGACCGTTCTCACGCGCCTTCGACTTGAGGTCGTCGACCTGCTTGCGGATTTCGGCAGGCGTATTGCCGTTGGTGAAATACCAGTCGGATACGCGCGCCGCCATGTCGCGGGCAGCCCGCGAAGAGCCGCCCTGGAAGATTTCCGGCTGCGGATCGATCGGCTTCGGCTTCAGCGAATATTCGTTGAAGCGATAGAAGTCGCCGCGGAAGGTATAGTTGTCTTCCGTCCAGATGCCGCGAAGTGCCCGGATGAATTCTTCCGAGCGGCGATAGCGCTCGTCATGGTCGAGCCAATGTTCGCCGATTGCCGCAAACTCGCCGCGGAACCAGCCACTGACAATGTTGACGGCGACGCGCCCGTTGGTCAGATGATTGATCGTCGCGATCTGCTTGGCCGCAAGGGCCGGGTTCCACGGTCCGGGAAGAAGCGCCGCGATGACTTTAAGTGTGGTCGTCGATTCCAGCAGCGCATGGCTGAAGGCAACCGATTCATGCTGGAATTCCGCGCCGTAGCCGGCGGTGAAGCGGATCTGGCTTAGCGCATATTCGAAACCGCTGGCTTCTGCGATCTGCGCGAGCTTTCTGTTATACTCGATCGTCCAGCTCGTACGCTGCTCAATATTCGAGATCACCAGGCCACCCGAGACATTCGGCACCCAGTAGGCAAATTTGACCGCTTCGTTGGCGATGTTGGACAATGTCATTCCCGTCTCCTGCTCTCCAAATTATTCTAATACCCTATAGATTTAGTGGTATTTTGAAAGGCAAAGACGTACCAATGTTGGACGCGCAAGAGATCGATCGAATACATCGACGGCGTCTTCAGCGGAATAATTTGCTCAATGAAGAGAGAAGTCTGCTTATGCAGACTAGCTAAAGCGACATTTCTTGTCTTTCTGAGGACGACGGATACCTTTCTCCGTCGACTGAATCGAAGCCGGTTTACAGCCCACTGGATCCGGGGCGCTCGGGAAGCCATTAAAGACGCCAGCGCCAGCCTGCTCCACTTCCAAGCCACTGGCTATGGAGCATTCTGGTCCACAATCACCGTATCGACCACGACCTAAACCGACCTCATCGTGACCGGCCCAAGTTAAGACAGGGCTACCACGTTCAAGGGAAGTGATCGTCCCTAGAGGCCGACGAGGGCTGCGTCGATACCATCCATGGCCTCCTGCGGCAGAGGACCTTTCTGCAATGCCCCGGCATTTTCTTCCACCTGGGCGACGGTCCGGAAGCCCGGTATCGGCAGTGTGCGGCTGGAGCGCGCCCAGAGCCAGGCAAGTGCGCCCTGCGTCAACGTACGCCCATCCGCCGTCAGCAGGTTGCGCACCGCATCCAGCCGCGCCGCAAATTCCGGCGCGATCTTGCCATCCTTGAAATAGACCATCCAATCGAGGCTCGCGCCGCGTACATCCTTTGCGCCGACGGTTTTTTCAGTCGTGAATTTGCCGGTGAGAAGTCCCATGGCCAGCGGGCCGCGATTGATAGAGATCAGGCCGTTCTTTTCGATCACGTCGATCATGTCAGGAACCGGCTCGAAGACGTTCATCGTGTGCTGGACGGAGACGAAACCCGTCCGCGCGGCATGCCTGGCCGCGCGATCGGAGTGATCGGTGCTCCAACCGAACGCATCGATCTTGCCTTCGGCTTTCAAGGCCTCAAGCGTTTCGAAGACTTCGTCGGAGGCCTCCAGCGGAAAGTCGTTCAGGTGAAACTGCAGCAGATCCAGCCGCTCGCGCTTCAGCCGCTTCAGTGACGTCTCGGCGGATCGACGAATGAAGGCAGGATCGGCGAAGGCACCCGTCGCCTGCTTGCTTTCCTCGTCGGTTGCGAAACCGAACTTCGTAGCGATGACAATATCGTCGCGATTGCCAATTGCGCGGCCAACGACCTTCTCGGAATGTCCCGCCCCGTAGTTAGAAGCCGTATCGAAGAAACGGATGCCGAGATCGACAGCGCGATGGATGGCGCGGATCGATTCATCGTCGTCGACCTCTCCCCAGCCAAGCGGCACGTCGCCCGCGTAGAACGGGCCGCCTATCGCCCAGCAGCCCATGCCGAGCCGCGGAATCTCGCGCCCATTCCAAAGACTGATCGTCGTCGCCTTATCGGGTTTCGTCAGCATCGCATCCTCCTCGATTGTCCAGTGTTGGAAACGAGATAGGAATGATCGAGTAGACTGTAAACCGCCAAATTCGCGGCATATTTTTCACCGGTGAAAAACAGCCCTTCGGACGAAGACCTGCCTCCGGAAAGTGGCAATGCCGCAGGGCTGGTAGACTTGGCCGTGGAGGGAGAGCTTGTCAGTTGGCAAGCACCCGACAAATGGCATCTCGACGAAATGGTCGTTGTTATCAAGGACGGAAAATAGGCAAACCATGCTCGGCGTTGAGCATCCTTCGCATCAGGGCCTGAATAACCGTGTGGAGAATTCGCATCTGGCTATTCGACGACGAGAACGAGGCATAGCCATCCTGTGCCCGGCCGAACTTAAGGCGACACCGTCAGCAGAACACATGTGCGGCATCCGGGTCGAATTCGAGATGCACATGGTCGCCACGGCTCAAGCCCGAAATCGCCTCGTGACCGAACGGCAATCGCACGGACAGGGCTTCTCCGGTCGCCGTCTCCGTCGCCACATGGACATTGTTGCCGAGAAAGGTGATGTCGCTGACCGTCGCGCTGAAGCCATCATTCGTGCCGTTGCCGCGCCCCAGCCGGATCCGCTCCGGCCGCAGCATCAGAGCCGCCTTGCCGGCGGAGGGCGCCATGCCATGGACGGGGATCCGCTCAAAAACCGTCTTGCCGCCGAGCGAGATCGTCGCCTGACCATTGCTGGACGACAGGAGGTCACAGGAGATGAAGTCGCTGTCGCCGATGAACTCGGCGACG
The DNA here is from genome assembly GCF_000281735.1 of Rhizobium sp. AP16. Lineage (NCBI taxonomy): Bacteria > Pseudomonadati > Pseudomonadota > Alphaproteobacteria > Hyphomicrobiales > Rhizobiaceae > Rhizobium > Rhizobium sp. AP16. Next base: position 6,463 of record NZ_AJVM01000081.1, read on the forward strand.
AAGCGGGTGCGCGGATTGGCGTAAAGCTCCGGCCCGGTGCCGATCTGGTCGATGATGCCCTTGGAGAAAACGGCGATACGATCGGAAAGCCGCAACGCCTCTTCCTGGTCATGGGTCACGTAGAGGATCGTCACCTCGGTCTGCTGGTGGATGCGGCGTATCTCGTGCTGGATTTCCTCGCGCAGCTTCTTGTCGAGCGCCGACAGCGGCTCGTCCATCAAAAGCACCGGCGGGTCGTAGGACAACGCCCTGGCAAGCGCGACGCGCTGCTGTTGGCCGCCCGACATCTGCGCAGGTTTGCGATCCTCGAAGCCTTCGAGCCTGACGAGCCGCAGCATCTCCTTCACCTTGGCATCGACCTCGGCCTTGGACTTTCGCCGCACCTTCAGGGGAAAGGCAATATTCTCGCCGACGGTCAGATGCGGAAACAGGGTGTAACGCTGGAAGACCATGCCGATATTGCGCTTGTGCGACGGGGTCGCCAACAGGGTCTGCCCATCGAGGGTGATGTCGCCCCTGGTCGGATTTTCGAAGCCCGCCAATATGTAGAGCGTCGTGCTCTTGCCCGAGCCGGATGGACCGAGAAAGGTCAGGAACTCGCCGCGCCGAACCTCGAGATTGACATCGTGCACGGCGACGACAGGACCGTACTCCTTGCGGATGCCTTTAATTTCCAGGAAGGGTTCGCTCATGATTTCAGTACCTTGCGTGCGATCGCGACAAGCGCCATCAACGTGATCGTCAAAAGGATGAGAAGGGACGAGGCGGCCGCCACGACCGGCGTCAGATCTTGCCGCAGCGTCGCCCAGACTTTCACCGGCAACGTCTGCAGCGTCGGGCTCGCCATGAAGATCGCCACCACCACCTCGTCCCAGGAGGTCAGAAACGAGAAGACCGCGGCTGAAAACAGCCCATGGCTGATCGCCGGTAGCGTCACCCTGATCTTCGCCTCAAGCGGTGAAGCACCGCACAGCACCGCCGCATCCTCGATGGATTTATCGAAGCCCTCAAGCGCGTTGGAAATGGAGAGAATGGAGAAGGGCAGCGCCAGAACGAGATGGGAAATGATAAAGCCCGCCAAGGTGCCGCCGAGGCCGATTCTCAGGAAAAAGGCATAGAGCGCCACAGCGAGCACGACGACGGGCAGGATCATCGGTGTCAGGAAGAGCGCTTTCAGCGTATTGCGGAACAGGAAGGTGCCACGCACCAGCCCGAAGGAGGTCACGAGCCCGAGCAGCACGGAGAGGACCGTGACGATCGAGGCGATCTTGAAGCTTGTCCAGGCCGATGCCAGCCATTGGGGATCGGAGAAAAGCTCGCCATACCATTTCAGCGTCCAGCCAGGAGGCGGAAAGATCAGCCATTGCGACGACCCAAAGGACAGCGCCGCAATGAAGACGATCGGCAGCAGCAGAAAGGCCGCCGTCAGGAGGGTTATTGCCAGAAGTGCATATTTCCACCAGCCGAGACGGTCGAAATTGAGCAGCATGTCAGCGTCCTCCCGTGCTCTGCACGCCGAACAGCCGTAGTTGCACCGCATAGAGCGAAAGCGTGACGACGAGGAGAACAAGGGCCGCGGCCCCGCCCATGCCCCAATTGACCAGGGACTGCACGAACTGGGCGATCAATTCCGCCAGCATCATGTTCGCCGTGCCGCCGAGAAGAGACGGGGTGACATAGTAGCCAAGCGACATGACGAAGACCATCAGCGCGCCCGCCACCATGCCCGGCGCGGCCAAGGGCAGGAGAACACGGGTCAGGCACTGCCAGCGGCTCGCGCCGCAAAGTGCCGCCGCCTGCAGGATGGCCGGATCGATCTTGCGGATGACGCCATAGAGCGGCAGGATGATGAAGGGCAGCATGATATAAGTCATGCCGATGGTCACACCGGTCAGGTTGTTGACCAGCGCCAGCGGCTTGTCGATCAGCCCCGTTGCCATCAGCATCTTGTTGATCAGCCCGGTGCGTTGCAGCAGCACCATCCAGGCATAGGTCCGGGCGAGCAGGTTGGTCCACATCGACAGAAGCAGGACCGCAAAAATCAATGAGGCCAGCCTCGTCGGCATGATCGCCAGCGTCCAGGCGACGGGAAAGCCGATCAGCAGCGAGATGACGGTGACAAGACCGGAGACGATGAAGGTGTTGGCAAATATCTTGAGATAGGTCGCCGAGCCCAGCAGTTCGGCATAATTGCCGAAGCCCGGAGCCGGTTCCATCACGCTGCGCAGCAGAAGGGCGATGACCGGAACGACAAAGAAAATGGCAACGAAGATCAGCGCCGGCATGACTCCGCCGAAGCCATTGGGTCTAGCTGCCCTCGACGCGGGCGCGCTCTCGCTGGCGACGTCAATATATGTCGACATGGCATTCCTTTCCCGCCTCAGGCGCAGATGAACGGCCGGCTCCCATCCAAGCGCCGGACCTGCTCTCCTGCTCCGCGGGCCAGATGCCCGCGGCGCTCCTTCGGATGTCCTTCAGCCTATTGGGCCTGCCAGGCATACCACCGCTTGCCGATGGCATCACGGTTTTCGGCCCAATATGACATGTCGGCATTGACCTGGCTGGCCGTCTGCTGATCCGGAAGGGTCTTAGCCGTTGCCGGATCCATCAGCCTTGCCGACTCGATGTTAACAGGCGCATAGCCAGTCGCCTTTGCCAGATCGGCCTGCGGCTGGGCAGAGGCTGCCAGAGCGATGAACTTCATCGCCGCTTCGAGGTTCGGCGCGCCCTTGGGCACGACGAGTGAATCGGCGGCGGTGATGTTCTGGTTCCAGGACGTGTCCGTTTTGACGCCGCTGGCGGCAAGCGCGGTCATGCGGCCGTTCCAGATGCTGCCGAATGGGGCCTCGGCCGATGCAAGAAGCTGTTGCGACTGCGCGCCGCTCGACCACCAGACGATGTCCGACTTGATCGTATCCAGCTTCTTGAACGCCCGCTCGAGATCGAGCGGATAGAGCTTGTCGGCGGGAACGCCGTCTGCCAGCAGCGCCGCCTCGATCACGCCTGGCGCCGACCACTTATAGAACGTGCGCTTGCCGGGAAACTTCGCCGTGTCGAACAGATCGGCCCATGTCTTCGGGCAGGCGCTGACCGCATCGGCATTGCAGCCGATGACGAAGGAATAATAGAAGCTGCCGACCGAATAGTCCGTAACGAAACGCGGATCGAGCTTGGACTTGTCGATGACGGAGAAGTCGAGCTTTTCGAGGAGCCCGGTCTTGCCCGCCTGCGCGGCATAGTCACCCTCGACGTCGACGACGTCCCAGGTCACCTGGCCTGCCTCGACCATGGCCTTCAGCTTGCCGTAGTCGGTCGGACCGTCCTGCGCGACGGCGATGCCGGTCTTGTCGGTGAACGGGTTCACCCAGGCGGCCTTCTGCGCGTCCTGTGTCGTCCCTCCCCAGCTCGTGAAGACGAGCGTGTCGGCCTTGGCGGCCCCGGACACTGCTATTACTGCGGCAAAGGCCGCGAGTGCAATTCTTGCTTTCATGTTCCCTTGTCCTTGTTTTTAATGTCTTGCAGGCATGCCTTATGCGGCGGGCGAGACGATCCCTTGAGGGGAGAAACTAGCCGGCTTCATAATCTTGTTCTCGGCCACTTCGATCAGATCGCGGATTTTCGGCAGGAAGGCCCGCCATTGCGGATCGGCAGCCAGTCTCTGCCGCCGCGCCTCGCGATCGTCGAGGCTCGTAAAGGCCCAGATATGAACGATCTCGTTGATGGTCCCGATCTCGGAAAAGAAATAGCCGACCAGATTGCCGAGATGGGCTTTCTGGATAGCGATCCCCTCCTCCTCGACGACCTTCAGATATTGCGGGATCGTACCGTTCTTCAGCCGGTAGGTTCGGATTTCGTAAAACATCGGCGTCACCTCATCACGAACGGATCGGGGATCAGATCGTCGGACGTTCTGAGCCAGATCGTCTTCGTGCGGGTATAATCCAGGGCCGCCGCCAGCCCGCCTTCCCGGCCATGACCGGACAAGCCAAAGCCGCCAAAAGGCGCGATCGGCGACACCGCGCGGTAGGTATTGACCCAGACGATACCGGCGCGCAGGCCTTTCATCAGGCGATGGGCGCGCGTGAGGTTCTGGGTGAAGACGCCGGAGGCAAGGCCATAACCGGTGTCGTTGGCGAGCCTCAGCGCTTCAGCTTCCGTCTCGAACGAAACGACCGACAGGACGGGGCCAAAGAACTCCTCGGCGAGCGACGGCGAGGCAACGCCGTCGCAGTCAAGAATTGTCGGCGGGAAGTAAAATCCGTCGCCGTCCGGCCGCCGGCCGCCCGTGACAAGACGGGCGCCGCTCTCAACGGACCTGTCGACGAGGGCCGCGACATGATCCTGCTGGCGCTTCGTTGCGAGCGGGCCGACTTCGGTCGCCATGTCCGAAGGGATGCCAATCCGGATCGCTTCCGCCTTTGCCTTCAGCATGGCTAAGAACTTGCCCTTGACGTTCCGCTCGACAATCAGCCGCGAACCGGCCACGCAGCTCTGGCCGGTCGCGGCGAAGATGCCAGCAACCTGCGCGTTGGCCGCACTTTCGAGATCGGCATCGGCAAAGACGATGAAGGGCGACTTGCCGCCGAGTTCGAGCGAAGTGGAGGCAAGGTTTTCCGCCGAATTGCGTACGACATGACGCGCCGTTTCCGGCCCGCCCGTGAAGGCGATATGCGCCACTTTCGGATGCCGGCTGAGGGCAGAACCGCAGGATGGACCGAAACCGGTGATGATGTTAACGACGCCGGCGGGAAAGCCTGCCTCATGAACGAGGCGGGCGAACTCCAGAAGCGGTGCAGGCCCATCCTCGGACGCCTTGACGACCATGGTGCAGCCGGCCGCCAGCGCCGGACCGATCTTGACGGCGGAGAGAAACAACTGGCTGTTCCAGGGCACGACCATGGCAACGACGCCGATGGGTTCGCGCCGCAGCCAGACGTCCATATCCTGCTTGTCGATGGGGAGGTATGCCCCTTCGATCTTGTCGGAAAGGCCGGCATAATAGCGGTAATAGTCGGCGACATAAGCGATCTGTGCTGACGTCTCGCGGATGATCTTGCCGGTGTCGCGGGTCTCCAGCTCGGCAAGCTTTTGAGCATTGGCCGCAACCAGATCCGCAAGCTTGTAGAGGAGCTTGCCGCGCTGCGTGGCCGTCAGCTTCGACCAGGGGCCGTCATAGAGCGCCGTTTCAGCGGCGCTGACCGCGCGATCGACGTCGCTCTCGCGCGCTTCCGGCATCTCGGCCCAGATCTTGCCGGTCGCCGGATCGATGCTCGGGAATCGAGCCTCTCCGTCCACAAATTCGCCGTCGATATAAGACTGGAAACGCTGCATGGGCTTTACTCCGCAAATACCGGCATGACCTCGGCGATGAAGCGCTCCAGCGAGGCTTTCTTTCGCTCGAAGGACATGCCCGTGTCGATCCAGAAGGAATACTCGTCATACCCGAGGGCTTCATAAGCCTTGAGGCGGGCAATGACGGTCTCGGCGTTGCCGACGACGTTGTTGCTGCGCATGACCGCATCGGAGAGCATCGCGTTCGCGCTGATCTCCTCTTCGGGGATCCGCTCGATCAGGCCCTGCTTGACGGGCTTCTCGTTCTTGAACCAGGCGAAGAAGTAATTGTAGTAAACGCTCAGTTCGTGCGCGGCCTGTGCGATGTCTGCTTCCGAAGAGCCGACATAGGTGTGGCGCAGCAGCATGATTTTCGGCCGCTCGATCTCCGGATGCTTGGCGCAGGCATCGTTGAAGCGTCCCATCAGCCCTTCGACCTCGTCATCACCCTGCCAGAGCGGCGTCACCTGGACATTGCAGCCATTGGCAACGGCGAACTCGTGCGAATTCGGATCGCGCGCGGCCACCCAGATCGGCGGGTTCGGCTCCTGCAGTGGCTTCGGCGCCGATGTGGTCGAGGGGAATTTGAAGAACTCGCCGTCATGGGCGTAGTCGCCCTTCCAGATACCCTTGACCGCCGGGATGAGCTCGCGCATCCGCTGGCCGGCGCCCCAGGCATCGAGCCCCGGCAACAGGCGTTCGTATTCGAAGGAATAGGCGCCCCGCGCAATGCCGATATCGAGCCTGCCGTCGCAGATGATGTCGGCCATGGCCGCCTCGCCCGCGAGCTTGATCGGATGCCAGAACGGCGCGATCACCGTTCCCGTCCCAAGCCTTGCCCGCGATGTCCGGCGCGCCAGATCCGCGATGGTCACGAAGGGATTGGGGGCGATGGTAAAATCCATGCCGTGATGCTCGCCCGTCCAGATCGCGTGCATGCCGCCCTTGTCGGCGATTTCGCAGAGCGCGACGAACTCCTCGTAGAGGCTCTTGTGGCTCTGGCCGGCGTCGAGACGTTCCATGTGAACGAAGAGAGAGAATTTCATGGCCGTGCCGCCTTTGCTGGAACCGGGCGGACCGTGCCGACGGTCTCGTCGCCGAAATAAACGCCGAAATTGCCGATCTGACTCTCAACCGCGAAACGCGCGACGATATCGGCTGTCGAACTCGTCTTGAAACGGACCTTGATCAAGGTGTCTGGCTTCAGGAACCGGCCATTACGTGGCTCGCCATCGGACGCGAAGGCACGATAGACGATGTGCTGCTTTCCGTCGCTCTTGCCCTCATAGACCGAATAGAGAAAGCCGATCGTCACTGAGAGACCGGTAAGCTCTTCCAGATAGTCCCGCAGGAGGTCAGCCGGGCTGCCGTCCTTGCCGTCACAACCCGGCAGGGAAAGAACGTCATCGCCGAGGAGAAGCACTTCGCCATGGCGCTCCAGAACCGCACCCAGTTCGATATGGCCTTCCGCCGCCGCTGAGACGGCCTTGCTGGCAAGGATCGGCGTGAAATAACCGCCGCGGGCATAGCCCAATCCGTTGCGACCGCTGTTCTCGAAAGAGGCGATCCGCCCCATCAGAATAACGTGATCACCGGCTTCGATGACTTGCTCCAGAGTGCATTCGAACCAGGCCGCGACATCGGCCAGGATCGGACAGCCAGCAGAGCCCGACGCCCACTCCACGGTTGCGAACCTGTCTTCGACCGGCCGCGCGAAGGTGTTGGATATATGCTTTTGCGTCTCCGACAACACGTTGATCGCAAAGGAGGTAGCGCTCGTCATGGCCGTGAAGTTGCGCGATGTCTTAGCCAGGCAGACCAGTAGAAGCGGCGGATCGAGCGACACCGAGGTAAACGAATTTGCCGTAAAGCCGATCGGTACGCCGGCCTGATCGCGCGTGGTCACCACCGTGACCCCGGTCGGAAAGGCACCGAAAGCATCGCGCAGCGCTCTGGGATCCAACTGCTCTATCGTCATCCTGCATCCTCCCCGCTCAAGAGCCACTCGGCGAGCAACTCGTTGACGATCTCCGGCGCCGTCAAGTTCACCATATGGCGATGGCCCTCGACGATCCTTGCCCAGCCTTTCGGCGTAATGGACGCCATCTGCTCGGCCATTTGCGGCGTCGAATTGGGATCGTCCGAGCCGGTCAGGAACAGAGCCGGCACACGCACCTCCGGCCAGCGATCCGCATAGGTCTCGTCACCACCGGCAAAGGCGGCATAGGCCGTCGCATAGCCTTGCGGATCGACGAGGCTTAGCCAGTTGCGCGTCAAGTCTCGCGCAACCGCACTTTGTCTGTCATTGCCGAACCACCTCAAGAGTGGCCCCTCCTTGTCGACGCCCGTCAGCGGAATTGCCGCCGCACGCGCAAGAACCGCCGCCTTCGCTTCGGGATCGCGGCGGTAGACGCCATTCAAATAGGCAACACGCTTGATACGGAGGCCGAACGTGGCAGCACTTCCGCCGACCACTAATGCACCCATCGAATGCCCGGCAACATTTGCGCCGTCGAGTGCCATTTCATCCAGGAAACCGCCGAACCAATCGACAAACGCCTCGAGGGGGCTAACAGCCGGCAACTTGCTGCTTTCGCCGTGTCCGGGCATATCGACGGCGATGACGCGATGCGTCCGCGCGAAGGCTGATATCTGCGGCGCCCAGGCTTCAAGACGCATACCGACGCCATGGATGAGAACCAGCGGCTCGCCGCTGCCGACCTCATGATAGGCCGTACCACTTGCCGTCCTGCTGCGGGGCAGGCCCTTCGCCGCGGCTTCGTCGGCATTGTGTTGCGCGATGGTTTCCACTGTCGACATCCCGGCGCCCAAATCCTTCAAACGCCAGCGGGATTGGCGACGTCCTGTCCCAAGTCCCTCAGATCCTGATATCGGTCGCCGATGCGGTGATGCGGCCGGCCTCCGACTGAAGCGCCCAGCGCCACAACGATCTCGTCGGCGGCCGGAGCATCGGGAATGGACGTCTGGATCGTCAGGTAATGCGAGCGACGACCCTCGTCGTTCTTGTCCATCAGCGGGATCATGATCGGAGCACTGGCCGGGCCGCGCGTATTGCTGAAGGCGAGGTACGACTTGGCGCCGACCGCCTGGCGATAGTGATTGCCGAAGCGGAGCGTATGGATGAGCGCCGAGGCATGTTCGATCTCGCCGTCGACACCGACGACTGCCGCCTTGCCGTAGCCTTCGACCGCTTCGCCAGAGCCAACCGCCTCAATGATCATCTTCGTCAGCAGTTCGCCAAGAACCGGGGCGACCGCGTGGATCTCGGGCTTCAGGTCTTCGACAAAACCGCGACCCGTCCAGGGATTTTTAACCACCGCCAACGCGGAAAACAGCTTCAGCGGAACGGCCGCCGCCTTCCCGCCCTCAATCAGCGTCGTTTCGATCTGCAGCACGGTCTTTCGGATTTGAAGGGTCATGGCTATCTCGCTTTCGATATTACATATGATGGTATGCCATCATACAAAACTGTCAAGCAGCTTTCTGCGGATCGCGAAAAATCCGCGACAACCTTTCGATAAATCCAACGATAACAACAAATTGATGCCTAAACAGACCTAACCGCCCGCTCTCAAGCGAGGGCATGGCCCACGGCGACATCCCAGTTTATCGACGTTCCATTTTGGTATTCTTGATTATGGCATACCGTCACATTGAACAAAGTGCGGTGTCAAGCTGGCAGAGCGTTTTCAGGCGCAATTTCGCGCGACAACAAGCCAGCTAGCGAAGCCGACCCACTTTTCATATTCAGGGAAATATCTTGCGGGAACACAGCCCGCGACCGATCAGTCGATCGATTGTTGCCCGGACAGAACCGCCTCGGCAATGGCGCTGGCGCTGGCGACATGATCCATTGCCGCCTGATAGGCCCCCGGCCCATCGCCGCGGCGAATGGCATCGACGATACGGGCCATTTGTGCCGGACCCTGGACGCCACGGTTCTCCGTCTTGATCGTCATCGAACGCAGATGATTGATGCGAACGGTCAGGAGGTTGACGACCCCCCAGGCGACATGCCGATCGACCATGCTGAACAGCGTCTGATAGAAGGACGAGGTATGCGCGAGCACGCCCGGCATATCCTTGTCCTGATAGCTGCTGCGGATGTCCTGCAGTGATTTGTCCAGGGCATCGGCGATTGCGGGATTGCCCTGTTCGGCGCAAAGGCGTGCGGCCATGCCTTCAAGTGCACCCCGGATCTCATAGATCTGCTTTGCCTCGCCAAGGTCAAGCAGCGCGACGATCGGCCCCTTGTTCGGCAGATTGGCAACAAGGCCTTCCGACTCGAGGTGGCGCAGAACTTCGCGGACGATCGTACGGCTGACACCCAATTGAGCGCAGAGATCACGCTCCACCAGACGGTCGCCCGGGCGAAAATATCCGTTGACTATCGCTTCGCGCACCTTGTCGAGCGCCAGCTCGCGCAAGGTTTTCGCCGGACGCTCCACCCGAATTGCCGCGCCCCGCAAATCATCATTCATGCCTGCACCCCGGTCTCGAAGACATCACCTTTTGTCACGATCATTGGCCGTCATCATGAGGCCGCCGTTCGTAAGCCGTATTATGGCGTACCAAGATACTTAACCGTGAGATGCCGCCAATGCAACTATGGCTCTCCCGGACGCGATCAAAGACCCATAATCGCGCGGCCTCTGATCCAGTTCATGGCGCTTCTATCAATAGGCCAGCCCGTAGCCTATCGGATAGAGCGGATGAAGCGTGTCGTGCGGGACGTCCGGCTTTTGCGCCAGCACCTCCGCCATAGAGGAGGGAAGCTCGAAAGGCAGCTTTCCTTCCGCCTTCTGCTTTCCTTCGATCACATCGAACAAGGCCTCGTCGCTGGCACCGAAATTGCCGAGGATGGCGCTAGCCTGGTCGCGAATGCCGGTGAGGATCGCCGGCCGCGCCAGATAGACGGTTACGATGGTCGGAACCTCTTTGGCCGCACTCTTGAAGGCTTCGAAGTCTGCATTGCCGTCCTTGAAATCGAGGTCGCCTTCCTGATGCCGGGAGCCGAAGAAATAGTTCATATGCGGCTGCTGATAGGGTGCATTTAGCCGCACCAGCGCGAAGTCGGCCTCGCGGGCGGTCGCAACGACCATAAAGCCGCGGGCGGATGCCACCTTCGGATCGACGCCATAGAGGAATACCTTCTTGCCGTCCTTCACCGGCAGAAGCTTGGCCTTGTTGTCGAGCAGCACCATAGCGCGGGCCTGCGCAGCGGTTGCCTCGGCTGCGAAGGTCGGGTTGCCGACGATCGCGCGGGCCTTTTGCGGATCGACATAAGGGTTTTCAAACAGGCCCTGTTCGAACTTCTGGATCAGGATCCGGGTCGCCGACTGATCGAGACGCTGCTCACTGATCTTCTTTTCTTTCACCGCTTTAACCAGAAGATCCGAGGAGGTCACGCCGCCGAACTGGTCGACGCCGGCATTGACGGCCTTGGCAAAACGATCGACGCGGCTCAGATCCTCGACACCCCAGGGCATGCCGAAGGTCTCCTCGTTCAGGGTCGGCTTCACGCCCGGCTTTTCGCCGTCGAGGCAGACATCCTTGCAATCGTTGCTGATCAGCCAGTCGCTGAGGACGACGCCATCGAAACCGTAATGACCGCGCAAGAGGTCAGTCAGAAGCTGCTTGCTGTATCCCGCGCCGACTGGTTCCAGCGGCTTGCCGTCGATGGTAACGCCGTCGAGGATCGAATAGGTGGGCATGACGCCGCCGACCTTGGCCTTGAAGGCTCCCTCGAAGGGGATCAGATGCTCGGCGAAATCATTTCCGGGGAAAGTGGCGTGCCGGCCATAGGCATTGTGGCTGTCATAGCCGTCTTTCGCCGCGCCATAGCCGACCCAGTGCTTGGCGACGGCGATAACGCTGTCGCGTTTGATACCGTCCTCGCCGTTCTGGAAACCGGCCACATAGGCTTCGGCCATGGTCTTGGCGATCTGCGCATCCTCACCGAAGGTGCCGTTGATGCGCGGCCAGCGAGGTTCGCTGGCGAGATCGATCTGGGGAGACAGAGCTTCCTGAATGCCGACAGCGCGATATTCCTGGCGGGCAATGTCGCCAAACCGCCGCACCAGCGCGGCATCGCCAATGGCCGCAAATCCTAGCGTTTCCGGCCATTTGGAGAAGCCGCCTGACGACACGCTGGCACCGAGTACGAACTGGAAATGATTGCGCGGATCAGTGCTTATGGTGGCGGGAATGCCGAGACGGCCGGCCTCGGCGATCTCCTGCAGCTTGTTGTTCTCTCCGGCCAGAACAGCGGGATCGCCACCTAGCCGGGTGATGAAGGTAACGACTTTCCGCCGGTCGATCATGTCCCGGGCTCGGTCGAGATCATACTCGGAGCCGACGCCCATGCCGGCACCAGCGCCGACGGATGGCGCCGTGCCATGCATCATCAGGCCGGCCTTTTCCTCGAGTGTCATCTGCTTGACGAGATCGGCAGCGCGCTCGGCAGCCGGCAGGCGCCAATCCTCATAGGGATCGAGCTTGCCGTTGCGATTGAGGTCCTTGAACGAAAGCCCGTCCGACGCCAGCGTCTTGGCCGCATGGGCCGAGAGCGCAGGCTGCTCTGCCGCATGGACCGCAAAGGCAATCGATGATCCGATGGCGCAAATAGCGATGAATTGTTTCAAGCATCCCTCCCGTCAATGATTGTCAATGATTCTTGTCGGCATCTCATCCGTAGATGTGCTCCAACATGACATCCCGTGAGCTGTCACGGCAACGTGGAATGACGCTTCATCCCCAGGGCGCGTTTCGAATATCCTATCCAAGCATGAACGCCGTGCCCCGATGGCACACGCGTAGAAGGTCAGACGCCGCGTTTGTTGCCCCAGAGCAGGACGTGCAATTGCGGCAAAACGCGCGCCTCGAACCACCGGTCGGCAGTCACCTTGTCCACGAGCCAAAGCATCCTGTCCATGATCCCGTCAATGTCGATCCTCGCATCGTCCGCGTCGGGCGGTGGCGGCGTATGGTTGCCGGGCTGGAGATAGACCGGCAGATGCGGATAACGGGCGGCGGCTTCTCGCGCATAGGCATAGTCGTGGTCGTCAAACACGACGATCTTCAGCGCCACCTGCGGCCTGTTCGCCGCCAAGCGCAGACAGTCGTCGAATACGGCCCAATCGGTCGCCATACCGCTCGATGGTGGCTTCGGGCTCAACACGAGAGTATCGAGATCGGCGAACCAGCCCTTGGCGACGCTCCCCTGTGTTTCCAGCGCGAAGCTATAGCCTTCGCCATGACCACGGGCGATCAGCGGCCCAAGCGGCTGGATTGCCGGATTGCCGCCAGACAACGAGACCGTCAGCGGTCTGCCGCCGGAAAGCCGGATCACATCTTGCCAGATCTCGTCGACCGACATCGGCTGCCACTGATCGCGATAGTCGCTATCGACCGCATGCAGCGTATCGCACCAGGAACAGCGATAATCGCAGCCACCGGTCCGCACGAAGACAGTCGGCAGGCCAATCAATATGCCCTCGCCCTGGATCGTCGGCCCGAATATCTCGCTGATGCGGATCCGGGCCTCGCGTGCCTCGCTCATGGCCGGTATTCCGCCCATGTCTTCGGCGTTTCGCTGACGCGTACCGCCGAGGTCTCGGGCAGCATCGCCTTGCACCAGTCATAGAAATGCTTGGCCAGACATTCCGAGGTGACACGGCCGTGACCGAGGACGTCGTTGAGATGACGATGATCGAAATTGCCGTCGATATAGCGCTTCAGGGGTGCGAGCTCATGATAGTCACGCACGAAGCCATTGGCATCGAGCTCGGCGGACGAAAGCTCGACCTCGACGATATAATTGTGCCCATGCATGCGGGCGCATTGATGATCATCGGCCAGATGCGTGAGCTGATGCGAGGCGGAAAAGTGGAATTCCTTGGTGATGCGAAACATCACTTCACCTCTTGGGCCGAAAAGCCAGATGTCGCCGTCACCCAGAAATCCGGATCCTCATAGTCCGTCGGATCCTCGACGCCGGCGAGATGAAAGGCCTCGCGCCGTTCGACACAGGTGCCGCAGCGGCCGCAATGGCGCTCACCGCCCTTGTAGCAGGACCATGTCTCGGCAAAGGGTGTCTTGTGGCGGGCGCCGTCCGTCACAATGTCAGCCTTGGAGGTCATGACAAAGGGCGCGTAGAGCGAAACGCTGGCATAGCCGTCCAGCGCCTGGTTCTGCATCTGCTGAAAGGCGTCGATGAAACCGGGCCGGCAATCCGGGTAGATGAAGTGATCGCCGCCATGAACGGCGACGGCAACCGCATCCGCCTTCTGCGCGGCGGCAAGACCAAAGGCGATCGCCAGCATGATGGCATTGCGGTTGGGCACGACCGTCGCCTTCATCGTTTCCTCGGCATAATGCCCATCCGGCACATCGACGTCGTCTGTGAGCGCCGAGCCGGTCAGATGCTTGCCGATGGTGGTGATGTCGATGATCTCATGCGGCACGCCAAGGCGCTTGGCGCAGGCGGCGGCGAAATCCAGCTCCTTGCGGTGCCGTTGGCCGTAGTCGAACGAGACGAGGCCGATAAGCTGATGTTCCGCGGCGACCTTGTGGGCGAGCGAAACGGAGTCCAGTCCGCCGGAGCAGACGACGATGGTCTTCATAATCTATGATCCCTTGTTTTGACCGGGTGGGCTGCGACCGGATACCTGAGCTTTTCAAAAGCTGCGGGAGCGCTCACTACCAGCAGAAGCCCCGCGAAGCAAGCGGATCGATCACCCGGAAGAAATACACGGTCGCCCGCAGCACCGGCATCAGCCGCGCGGAATAAATCAGCCTTTGCTCGACCCTCCACGACTGTCCAGCGGCTGCAGAGAACATAATTCGGTGATTGCTTGCAGCATCTGTTCGGCATCGACGGGCTTGTGCAGTAGCAGGTGGCCGCTTTCGGTGACCTGCCGCAGGCGGGCCGGCGAGGTATCGCCGGTCAAGATGATCGCCGGCAAACGACGTCCGGCATGGGTACGAACCTCTTCGATCGCCTCGATGCCGGTCGTACCGGCTTCCAGCCGATAATCGGTGATGACGAGATCGATGGGTGCTGTGCCATCCGGCGACGCCTCGGCATGGGCAAGACATGCCTCCGCCGCCGAGCGCCCGGCATAGACCCTGTAACCAAGGGTTTCGAGCAGCAAGCTGATCGCATCAAGCGCATCGCGTTCGTCGTCGATCACGGCAATCGCGAGTGCGCTCTCAGTTATGATCCTGCTATTGTCAGTCCTTGCCTCAGAAGTAACAGAAGCGGCAACGGGCACAGTGAGGGCGAATAGGGAGCCACGCCCCTCCGTGGAGACCAGACGCAACGGATGGCCGAGAAGCTGGGCGGTTCGCCGCACGATCGCCAGACCCAACCCGAGGCCCTGCGTGCGGTCGCGCTCCGGATTGTGCAGCTGCACGAACTCCTCGAAGATCGCCTTTTGCTGATCGGCGGGGATGCCTGCGCCGGTATCCCAGACCTGGATTTCGACCGAAGCGCCACGGCGGCGACAGCCAAGCAGAACCCGCCCCTTTGTGCTGTATCGAAATGCGTTCGAAACCAAATTATCGAGAATGCGCTTGAGCATGATCGGGTCGCTATCGACCGAGAGTGTGCTGTCCACCGTTCGCCACCCAAGGCCGCGCTCCCCGGCGGCATTCGCGAACTCATCACGAAGCTCGGCGAAAAGCCTGTTCAGCGAGACTGGCTCCTTCGTCACCGTGACGACGCCGGCATCGAGACGGGAAATGTCGAGTAGGGCGTTCAGCAAGCCGCTGAGATTGCCGACGACGGCTTTGGCCTTGGCCGCCAGTTCGCGCGCGGTACGGGAGGCCACATCGCCGCGCTGCCCAAGGATTGCCAGCGTCGACACCAACAGGCTCAAGGCATGGGTCGGCTGGCGCAAATCGTGGCTCGCCGCCGCCAGGAAACGGGTTTTCGACCGATCGGCCGTCTGGGCGCGGTCGCGTTCCTCCTGCAGGCTCACGACCAGTTCCTCGTTTTCCAGCCGTAGCGCGACGGTTTCGCGGAGCATGCGGTAGGTGATGCGGCAATAGTAGATGTTGATGAACACCATGGAGACGAGCAGAAACAGAAAGGCGCCGGACATGTCGCTGCCGCTGAGGATGCACCGCAGGGCGATCGGTATCACCGTGATGATGATCGAGCCGATCAGTGCCGGTGGGAAAGCCGATAGCGACGGCACCGTGCCGCAAACAAGTCCCGTCAGCACGATAACCGTAAAGGAAAGCACGACAGGCTCTTCGGGAAGAAAGCCGACCCACCCCATCGCGCCCCACAGAAGAGCCGAGATCCAGGAAAACGCTGCTGCGAGCCAAGCCCACCACGCGATCGACCCCGGCTCTCGCTCACGGCTGAAGAAGCTGCGGGAGGCAAGTACACGTATGGCGGTCAGCAGATACAGGCCACCAAGCCAGCCGAGAAGCCAAGTGGAGGAAACGGCTGTTCTCAGAATATAGGCGGCCGCCAGAGAAATGACGATGTTGGAGACGACCACGCCATAGGAATTTCGATACAGGAGCTCGACCAAAGCCTGGCGTATCTTGCCGTCCTGCATGGGATCCCTCCAGTTCGCCGAACAAAGGCTTGAAAACAACCTTTCCCGGTAGGGTTGATTTATCGGTAACCTGTTTCAAATAAATTAGCGATTAAAGAATTTAAGCCGCGCATCCATAAGTGGTATCCAGATGAATCGCCCCTTTACCGCCATCATAGCCGACGACCACGCCATCGTGCGCGAAGGGTTGAAGCTGCTGATCTCGGCCATGACGAATGTGTCGATCGTTGCCGAGGCGGCCAATGGCGACACGTTGCTCGATCTCGTGCGCAGCACCCGCGCCGACCTACTGATCCTCGATCTCGGCATGCCGGGCGTCGCCGGGATCCAGTTCATCTCCGACATACGGGCACTGGCGCCGCGCATGAAGATCCTGGTGCTGACGGCGAATATCGAACCGAGGACGGTGCGGGCCGCGCTTGATGCCGGCGCGAACGGCTATCTGACCAAGGACGGCGACCCCGAGGAGCTCGATACGGCCATCGATGCCGTGAAGAGCGGCAAGACCTATCTGGCGAAATCGATCCGGTTTGCGGTCGCCGATCCGGAACGTCTGGGCAAGATGCCGGTCACCGGTGAGATCGTATCGCCCATTCCGCTGACATTGCGGGAGCGGCAGGTCCTGCTTCTGTCGGCACAGGGGCAGACTTCCAGGCAGATGGCGGAACGTCTCGGCATCAGCCCGCTGACGGCGCGCAAGCACCGGGAGAACCTGATGCGCAAGCTCAATCTTCACAGCACGGCCGAGGTCACGGCCTATGCCGTCCGCCTTGGATTGCCCGCTGGTTAAAGCATGCATGCGCGCTTCCCTGGACGGCTTGCGCCCGAATATCGTCCCCTTGACCAGCCCACCATAATCAGCCTCCACCCGCGCTGAAATACGACAGGCGTCGTATATGTCTCGGCACGCACAAGGCGTATCTCTTCCGATGAGCGGCAACCCATACGGGTCCATCCGCTTCGAACCGCTCCATGTGAGGAGAGCGGTCTTCAAAAAACGGAGGATGCGCCATGCTTTCATTGGAATACTGGACTTCGTTCGCCTTTGCGACGCTTGTCTTTGCCTGTATGCCCGGACCGGCCATTGTCTACATGACCGCGCAGACGCTAGCGCATGGCCGTCGCGCCGGATTGATGGCAGCACTTGGCGTGCATCTCGGTTGCTATGTTCATATCGCCGCTGCGGCCATCGGCCTTGCTGCTCTCCTCGATCAGGCCCCAACGGTCTACGCGGTCATGAAATTCGCCGGCGCGGCCTATCTCGTCTGGCTGGGCGTGACGATGCTCCTTGGCCGGCACGAAAGTGGCGGCGAAACTGCCGACCACAAGCCCGCCGTCCTGCGTGACAGCATGGTCGTCGAGATCCTCAATCCGAAGACCGCGCTCTTCTTTCTGACGTTCCTGCCGCAATTCGTCGATCCTGTCGCCGCAATACCGGTCTGGACGCAGTTCCTCGTCCTCGGCGCGGTCGTCAACATCATCTTCTCGGCAGCCGACATCGCCGCTGTCGGCCTCGCCTCGCTGACGCTCGGACGGCTTACCGGCGGCGGTCTCGGGAGGCTCGTGCCGAGAACATGCGGCTCCATTCTCATCGTGCTTGGCGTCACGCTCGTACAGCGACATGGCTGATCAACAAGGAGAAAGAGACATGATCTGGTGGCAACACATCTCCCGGTCGAGGGGCGCATGCTCACCCGCCATGGATACAAGACACCGCCACCCTTGGCGGCTGGGTCTATCGACTCTCGTCGGCGTATTGGCTCTGCTTATTCCTGCCATATCCTCTTTCGCGGCCAGCCCCGATCCGCGAACGGTCGACGCGGCCATCGTGCTGGCCGTCGACAAATCCTCCTCGATCGATCCAGCCACGGCCGATTTTCAGCGCAATGGTCATGCCACCGCCCTTCGTTCCAAAGAAGTTCTGTCCGCGATCGAGGGCGGGATGACGGGCTGCATTGCAGTCACCTATGTCGAATGGGCAGGCGTCGGCGACCTGGACACAGTCCTGCCATGGACGAAACTATGCAGCCGCTCGGATCTGGAGGCTGCTGCGGACGCTATCCTTCATAGCAGCAATGCAGGTTTGAAGCGGCAGGGGCGCGGCGGGACCTCGCTGTCCTTTGCCATCGACATCAGCAGCTTCCTGCTCGAACGCTGGCCGGGACACGCCACGAGGAAGATCATCGACATATCCTCGAACGGCACCAACAATGACGGCCTGCCGGTCGAGCAAAGCCGCGACGCGGCCATGAAAAAGGGCTACGTGATCAACGTCATCGCCGTTGCCCGCAGCGAACCGGGAGTTACTGCCGATCTCCCCGGCTATTTCCGGCAGCAGGTCATCGGCGGCCCGAGATCCTTCGTGATTGTCCCGGACAGGATCGAGGATTATGCGGTCGCGATCCGTCGAAAGCTCGTGCTTGAGATCGCCGGTATAATGCCGCAGCGCCTCGGAATGGATATCCGGCCCGCTCTCGATCGCATCCATATTGCCGGAAACGAGAGGCCAATACATCAGAGCAGATCGATGCTCCAATTATCCGCCACGAGCAGAAAATACTAGAAATGGCGAAAAATGGGATGAAGAACGCGAAAACTTTCATTTGAACAAATATAAAAGCAAACAAATGCCACTCGATTTAGGCTAAACCAGCCTGCAGGAGCGAGCGGGGAATCGGCCCGCCACGAATGAGGAACAGACAGGAATAGACGATGAGTGACAGCGGCCCGCAGACCCTGGTATTTGAGAGAAATTCGAACCCCGTTCCGGCCAGCGAGCGCGAAGCGCTGCTCCAGAACCCAGGTTTCGGTCGTGTCTTCACCGATCACATGGCGACGATCCGCTATTCCGAGGGCCGCGGCTGGCATGACGGAAAGATCGAGGCGCGCAAGCCGTTCAATCTCGATCCGGCGACGCTGGTATTCCACTATGGCCAGGAAATCTTCGAGGGCATGAAGGCCTATCGCCTGCCTGACGGCGGCGCCACGCTCTTCCGTCCCGACGCCAATGCGCGACGCTTTCGCAACTCCGCGACGCGACTGGCGATGGCGCCGCTGCCGGAGGAGCTCTTCCTCGATTCCGTGCGAGAATTGGTCAAGATCGATCGGGACTGGATACCGACGACCGATGGCGCTGCACTCTATCTGCGGCCGTTCATGATCGCGACCGAAAGCCTGCTCGGCGTAAAGCCTTCCTCCGACTATATTTATTGCGTCATTGCCTCCTCCGTTGGCGCCTACTTCAAGGGCGGCGCATCGGCCGTGACGATCTGGCTGTCCGAGAATTATACGCGCGCCGCCCCTGGCGGCACCGGCGAAGCCAAGTGCGGCGGCAACTATGCGGCAAGCCTTTCCGCGCAGGCGGAAGCGACCCAAGAAGGCTGCGACCAGGTCGTCTTCCTCGACGCGGTGGAGCGTCGTTTCATCGAGGAACTCGGCGGCATGAATGTCTTCTTCGTCTTCGATGACGGCTCGCTCCAGACCCCGCCGCTGACCGGCACGATCCTACCGGGCATCACCCGCGATTCCCTGATCATACTGGCGCGCGAGCTCGGCCTCACCGTACGCGAGGAGCCCTATGCGATCGACCAGTGGCAGGCGGATGCAGCCAGCGGCCGGCTGCGCGAAGCCTTCGCCTGCGGCACAGCTGCGGTGGTGACTCCGATCGGCAAGCTCAAGGGCCGCAAGCACAATTTCACCATTGGCGACGGCGGCGCCGGTCCGGTGACCACGCGCCTGAAGGCGGCACTCCTCGACATTCAAAACGGACGTGCGCCCGACAAGCACGGCTGGCTGGAGCGGTTGTTCTAGGCTGTTTCCAAGTCTGAAATGAGCCGTGTGTCATGATCGCAATGCCGATGAAGGCATGGATCTGAGATGACTAAAGGGGACGATGGTTCCCTTTAGTCGGCGCTGCCGTAAGCAGCGAACGCAGCCTCAGGTATCCAGCCAGTTTTCGATTTTGAGGTTGGGATAGGCCATGAAGTCCCGTGTGTTGTTGGTAACAAGCACCGTATTCAAGGCAATGGCGTGTGATGCGATCAGCTTGTCCAGATGGTCTTTCTTGCGCTCTCGCGTTGCCATGCGTACTGGGCCATAAGCGCGGGCAGCGGCGATATCGAACGGCTCTACCGCAATGAGGGTCACCAAGGCATCAAGGTTGCCGCGCTCCCGTTCCGGGGCATCAGACGCGGCAACACCGTAATCCAGCTCCGCGAAGGTAATGGCCGACATCACCACGTCACCGACGTAGCAAGCGGCAAAACGACGAGCGACTTGCTCGGGCTGGTTCTTCATCAGATAGATGCACATATTCGTATCGAGCATATAGCGCGGCATCAGATCTTCTCGCGCTCGTCCTGCTCTTGGTCACCCCTGCCCTCGCTCATGAAATTGGGGGAAAAGCGTGCGAAAACATCCATGACGCCGGCCAACGACTGGCGGACAGGACGAATGCGGATTTCATCGCCTACCCGCTCAATCTCCAGCTCCATGTCCGTGCGCTCATAGGCAATCTCTGCCGGGATGCGTACGGCTTGGGAATTGCCGTTCTTGAATGCCTTGGTCATCTGCATAGCGGGATGCTCCCATGTGTGTACATGGATGTACCATAGCGCATCGGCCTGGAAATGTACATCCCAGGTATGTACATTAAGAGAGCAATCGCCAGGCCCTGTCCCACTCACTTCGCGGATCGCGCCGCCTCCTTCTAAGATAGGCGGCGCGGCTCATATTGAATGCTTGCGCTACGGCTCCATCACATGATCGACCGGCAAGTGAATACTTACGCTTGCCCGGATATCGATGGCGCTGGCCGCCACGATCAGCTCGTACTTGCCCGCATCCGCCCGGAAACGACCGGCCTCGACATCGAAGTAAGCCAGATCTCGGGGAATGACCTTCAGCACCGCCGTACCGGTCGCGCCCGGATCCAGCTTGAGCTTCGCAAAGGCACGCAGTTCCTTGAACGGCCGCTCGACCCTGGCATGGGGAGAACGAACATAGAGCTGCACAACGTCCGATCCCGCCCTGTCGCCGATATTGGTGACATCGACCGTTACTGTAAGTCCATCCGGACCCATTTCCGTTCCCGAGAGTTGCGGGGCAACCCAGGTAAAGCGGGTGTAGCCGAGACCGAAGCCAAAGGGGAAGAGTGGCTCGATCTCTCTTGTATCGTGATGGCGATAGCCGACGAAGATCCCTTCCGCGTAGCGCACATGACCGTCCTGGCCGGGATAGATCGACGGATCGCCGGTGATGGCGGAATTATCAATGAGCGCCTTCGGGAAGGTCTGCGGCAAGCGGCCGGCAGGCTCGACGTCACCGAAGAGAACATCTGCGAGCGCATTGCCGAGTTCCTGGCCGGGATACCACATCTGCAGCACCGCGCGCACCTTGCCAAGCCATGGCATTTCGATGGGACCACCCGTTTGCAACACCACGACCACGTTGGGATTGGCTTCGGCGACCGCCTCGATCAGCTCCTCCTGGCGACCCGGCAGGCGCATGTCGGGCAAATCCAGACCTTCGGTGTCCCACTCGCCCTCGCGGCCGACGAGGAGCAGTACGATATCGGACTTGCGGGCGGTTTCGACCGCCTCCGCAATCCCGGCATCGCCGAGCGGCTTTTCGACACCGAAGCGGAGCGCACATATGTTGATGCCGTCCAGGCTGGCCTTCGGCGCCTCATATTCGACCACAACCCGGTAGCGGCGTCCGGCCTCAAGCGTTACCGCCCGACGCTGCTCGCTGTTCGCGGTTCCAAAGAAGTTCTCACCCTTCGTCCAACCGTCATAGCCATCGACCACCAGTTCGCCGTCCACATACAAGCGGGCAAGCCCAGCATTGGTCATGCCGAAGATGTGTTCACCGGTTTCCTGCGGTACGAAGGTCGCCGTCATGCGCGCCGAAAAATCGGCGATATCAAGGTCGCCGGACGGAAGATCGAACCAGAAGAATTCGCCCTTTTCGACGGTCTCGACATGGAGCGGACGGCTCTCGAAGCCGCGTCCCTTGAAGTATTCCACCGTCATCTCGCCGCTGAAGACGTCGATGAGCCGGTTGTTGTTACAGCCGGCCGCATGGCGGAGGCTGTTGGCGTTGGACAGCGCCGCGCGAATGCCCTCAAGCGGGCTCACCGTATAATGCGCGGCAATCCGCGCGCTTCCTCCGCCCATGACGCGTGCGGAAGCCGCATTGGGGCCGATGACGGCGATCTGGTCGAAGGACGATTTGGCAAGCGGCAGCACTCCGTCATTCTTCAGGAGTACAGCACCCTCCGCACCGAGCTGGCGGATGAGCGCACGATCTTCCGGCAGATCAAGCGCGTTTTCGGTGAGATCAGGCGCCTTTTCAAAGGCGCCGACGCGTTCGAGCAGAAGGAGAATGCGCCGTGCCGAAGCGCGCACGGTCTCGGCCTTTACCTTGCCTTCCCGGACTGCGGCGACCAGCTTTTCGCCGCGATCCCGCCAAGGCCCCGGCATCTCCAGATCGAGCCCGGCATTGATGGTTTCAGCCGTCGAGTGCGAGCCGAACCAGTCGGACATGACCACGCCGTCGAAGCCCCATTCCTCGCGCAGGACTTTCGTCAGCAGCCAGGGATTTTCGCTCGTATAGGTGCCGTTGAGCTTGTTGTAGGAGGACATGACGGCCTTCACGCCGGCCTTCTTCACCGCCTCCTCGAAAGGCGGCAGATAGATTTCGCGCAGCGTCCGCTCATCGACATCGGAGGACATGGTCTGCCGCTCGATCTCGGACTCGTTGGCGACGAAGTGCTTGATCGTTGCCGCCACGCCCTGGCTCTGCACGCCCTTGATATAGGCGACGGCGCAGGCGGCCGTCAGCGCCGGATCTTCCGAATAGCATTCGAAGTTACGGCCGTTAAGGCCGGAACGGTGGATGTTAACGGTCGGCGCCAGAAGCACCGACGCGCCCTTGCTCTTGGCCTGTCCGCCGAGCGCCACGCCGGCCCGCTCTATGAGCGCCGGATCCCAGGTCGCTCCAAGCGCGATTGCAACCGGGAAGCAGGCAGACTTAACGCCGCCGACCAGCGACCCACCGCCGCGTGCGCCATTGGGGCCGTCGGTGACCTTGATCTTCGGCACACCGAGCCGCTCGATTGCAACGGTCGTCCAGAAATCGGCGCCTGAGAGCAGCGACACCTGCTCCTCCAGTGTCATCTTGTCGAGAATATCGTCGATCATAGGGAATCCTCTCATCTTAACCCGGTCCTGTCGGGACCATCAGGCAGGCGTTGCCGCCCGAAATATTGATCTTGTCAGCGCGCGCCGCGAACCGGCACGATCGCCAGCGCGCCAAGGAAGGCGCTGACCGCCGCCACAGCATAGAGCAGCGTGTAATTCTGTCCCGAGCCGATAGCGAGCACGATCGGCGCGATGGCCGGCGCGATCGATTGCGGAACCGCATTGGCGATGTTGAGCACGCCGAGGTTCTTTGCCGCATTCGTTTCGCGATCCGGCAGGATATCCACGACCAACGCCTGGTCCACGGCATAATACACGCCAAAGCCGAGCGAGGAGATGGCGACGCCGACGAAGAACATGGTGAGGTCGGGCGCCATCATGATCACGGCGATGCCAAGTGCATAGGTGGCGGCGGCGGCAAAGACAAAGGGTTTGCGGCGGCCTGTCCGATCGGACAGATAGCCGGACACAATCGAGGAGGCGACGACACAGCAGGTGGTGATCAGGATCGAGAAGAACATAGTCTGGCCGATGCCGGCCTCCGCGACCCCGAGCTGGTCGGTGAGATAATAGACCTGATAGGAGGTCAGCACTGCAAAGCCGAAGAACACCAGGAAGCGGCTGAGCCAGGCATAGCCGAAATCACGATACTTGACCGGATTGACCCAGAAGCTCGCCGCCAATTCGCCCAACAGGTTGCCTCTGGGTGCCGGCTCATTGTCGGTGGGGCGATCATCCAGCAGCAGGGCGAAGCCGATAATCGTGACGAGGCCGATCGCGGTCGGCACCAGGAACATGGCGTTGCTGCCAGTTCCCGTCAGCGATACGACGGCACTGCCGATCAGCAAGGCGACATAGACCGACATGCCGGCAAGCGCCGATATCATCCCCCGCTGCTGTTCCGGCACCTGATCGGGCACGACGGCAACCAGAGCCGCAAGCATCGCATTGTAGGCGACCTGCACGGCACACCAGGCAATACCTATCATCAGGAGGCTCGAGGAATAGGCAATCACGAGCTGAGCAAGGCTGCCCACGATGACGCCGCCGATGAGCCACGGCCGGCGGCGGCCGAAGCGAGAGCGCGTACGGTCGGAAAGCTGCCCGAATATCGGATTGGCGAACAGAGCAAACAGGGCACCGCTACCGAGAATCGCACCGAGGCTGGCGCCTTTGCCGACTGGATCGAGCGCGCTCACGCGAATAGCAAGGGTGACGGCAATCGGCGTCATCACGGCAATGAAGAAACCGAGATTGGCGAGCGCAAAGCCGGCGATAAACGGAATGCCGACAGCCTTGCTCGGAGCGCCCGGTTGATGGGCATCCGTATTGCCGAGGCTGGCATGTACAATGGTCATGAGATATCCTCCACTCTTAAACCTACTGAGTAATCGGTCTTTTTAAAGAGTCAAGAGATGTGTACTGACAGGTTGGCCGGGCCATGCAAATCGCTGTAGAACGGAACGAAATCGGGGGAAGAGAGAATGACCGTCGGACCGGGCATCGAAACTCAAGGTAAAGGCATACGGCGGCGGAACTCCGCCAAGGGCGCTTCACGGCGCGAGGCGATCCTTGCCGCCGCCATGCACCGTTTCTCCAGGGACGGCTACCAGAGCGCCGCCATCGCGGATGTCGCCAAGGATGTCGGCCTGTCCCTTCCCGGCCTGCTGCATCATTTTCCGACCAAGGTGGATCTGCTGCTGGCGATCCTCGACAAACGGGATCTCGAAAGTTCGGTCGCGATCGATGTCGGTCAGGCGAATTGGCACGCTTTCCTGCTCGGCTTGATCCAGATCGCGAAATACAACACCAGCATCCCGGAGGTCGTCCGCGCCTTTGCGATCCTCAATGCCGAAAGCCTGACGCAGAACCATCCGGCAAAGGCCTGGTTCAGCGATCGCGCACAGCAGTTGCAAGCGAATATCGCGTCGAAACTCGAAAATGGCGTCCTGCGGGGCGAAGTGAAGCGGGATGTCGACTGTCCGGCGATCGCCGCCGAGGTGATCGCCATGATGGACGGCCTGCAGATGCTCTGGCTGCGCGATCCGACCTCCTTTGACATGGTCGGCGCCATAGCCGGCTATATCGGCCGCCTGATAATGGACCTCCAAGCTTCACCTGCCACGCAGGTTTAGCGCCGTGGATGCCGACGCATCTCATTTCCTGTCGGCATGCAATGTGAACCGGCGGTAGCCGTTCATGACATGAGCGCGCATCACGTCCCCGGCGCGCATCGGATCGCGCGTCGCCAAGGCATCGACAATCGCCTCGTGCTCAGCCTGGGAGACCTCACGGCCCGAGGCACTCGAAAAATTCCGCCGCCGCAACAGATGCATACGGTCGACCACCCGTCGATAGAATTCCAGCAGCGTGGCATTGGCGGCCATTTCGACAATGCGGTCATGGAACGCGATATTCATCGGGAAAGACTGCGCGCCCTCCTCATGCTCCGGCAACTCGGCAAGACGAACGAGCCAGATGCGCAGCTCGGCAATGTCCGCATCCGTGATACGGGCCGCCAGGAGCCGTCCGGACATCTCGTCAAGCGTTGCCCGCAACTCATAGAGCTCTCGCGCTTCTGGCTCGCCTATCTCGCGCACGAAGACGCCGCGATTCTTTTCCAGCTTCACGAGACCGACCTCCACCAGAGCCCGGAATGCCTCGCGGACAGGTCCACGGCTGACCTTGAACCGTTGTGCGAAGGTGATCTCGTTCAGCTTGTCGCCGCCGGCAAGCTCGCCGGCCTTGATCTGCCGAAGTATTTCCTCACGCACGAGATCGGAAACCGAGTGAGTCTGGAGAATCTGAAGTGCGTCGATGGATGCGTTCATACCGGCTCTTCTACCTCAAATTCACGGTTATCGCCTTGACTTTTAGGGTGACCCCGCCACTATTCCCTCATATTGTCAATTGTCGACAATAAACACACATTCGCAAAATGTAGAGGCTTTGCTGACGGTCGGGGAGGATTGCGCAAAGTCAAAATGATTGCCGACATCGCAAATATCTGGGGGTGTCGGCTGCTTTCGTGCTCGCGGCGAAAGTCCGCATGTACATCTGCCCGGAAGGTCTGGTGATGGAGGCTAGGCCAAAACAATTCCTATGAACGTCAAGGAGCGACGCCCGGCCTGATGTTCGGCTCTGCGGCCGGCCTATTTCGAGCGCGCCCCATCGATCCGGATCAATCCATGGAGGAGTGCAATGATTCGAAGAATTATCAAGAATTCAAGACGTGCCGTACAGGCAGCGGCAGCCCTCACTGTGTTGTTGGCTGGCGGGCAGGCGCTGGCAGCTGAGGTATCGTCGCCCGATGGTATCTATATCGGCACCAACGCCAAAGGATTACATCTTTATCAGGGCATTCCCTATGCCAAGCCACCTGTCGGCAAGCTGCGCTGGGCCGCACCTGAGCCCATCGACAAGATGACAACACCCTTCCGTGCCGACAAATCCGGCAACGAATGTGTGCAACTGGCGACATTCTGGCGCCCCGGCAAGCCGGCAAGCTGGACCGAGGACTGCCTCAATCTCACCGTCTACACGCCGGCGACAGGCGGCTCCGATCTGCCTGTGATGGTGGGTTTTCATGGCGGCGGCTGGGTGAACGGCTCCAAGACCGACTGGGATCCGAAAGAACTGGCGCGTGCCGGCTATGTCGCGGTGACGGTGAACTATCGCCTCGGCGCGCTCGGCTATCTGGCGCTTCCCGAATTTGACAGCGAATCCCGGGACAAGCAGAGCAGCGGCAATTATGGCGATCTCGACAAGATCGAGGCTCTGCGTTGGATTCACAAGAACATCAAAGCCTTCGGCGGCAATCCGGATCAGGTGACCATTGGTGGTCAATCGGCGGGTGCAGGCTCTGTCTGCTGGATCCTTGCCTCGCCGGCGGCGAAAGAACTGATCCAGGGTGCCGTTATCGAGAGCATCCGCGATTGTGCCAATATACCGAAGTCCGACGCGCTGGCCTCGGGCGAGAGTTTCATCAAGACGATCGGCTGCGCCGACGACAAGGATCGTGCGGCCTGCCTTCGCAGCAGAAGCCCGGCTGAGATCCTCGATGCGCAGAAGGCTTCGAGCGCGACGTGGCGGCCGACCTCCGGCGGGTGGGCGCAGCCGCAACCGGCCCTGGAGGCCTATCGCAGCGGCAACTTCATCCGGATCCCGGTGATCTTCGGCAACAACCGGCACGAGACCCGCGCCTTTACCTATGAGGCGAACGACCTCACCAACCAGCCGGTGACCAAGGAGGATTACGAGGGGTATGTGCGCAAAACCTATTCCGGCAGGGCTGATGACGTATTGAAGACCTATGCTTCCGTCGAAGCCCGTAGTCCCGGCGAGGCGATGGCCAATGTCAGCACGGACGCCGGCTGGGCCTGCCCGACCACGGGCGTGGTACAGGCGCTGTCGAAATGGGTGCCCACTTATGTCTATGAATTTCGCGACGAGACAGCGCCGATCCGCCCCTATATGACGGTGCCGGCATCATTCGAGATTGGCAGCGCCCATTCCTCGGAGCTCCCCTTTGTCTGGGGATCCGACGTCATGACGCCGCTGACATCAAAGCAGCAGAAACTTTCAAAGCTGATGACCGGCTACTGGACCAGTCTCGCCAGCAAGAAAGGCATCCCCGGCAGCGGCCTGCCTACATGGCCGGCCTATGGCGCCCAATCGCCGCAACGCCTGCTTTTCCTGCCGGGCGGAGAGACCAGCCTGATCTCGGAGGAGCAGTATCAGCGGGATCATCACTGCGGTCTGTTCACCCCGCACGGCTAACCGGCCATCTCTGTCCGTCATCACGGGATGAGCAATATTGAACCGCCATTTCTGCACATCGAGGAGAGTGCTAATGATGTCGCTTATAAGAATTTCATATGCCGCCGCCCTGGCAATCGGGCTGGCGGTCGGAGTGATTCATATGCCGGACTGGGCACAGGCTGCCTCTTCAAAAGCTAGCGTCGACACCGTTACCGTCGAAGGGGGCAAGGTCAAAGGGGTGGCCACCGACATTTCCGGCGTCCAGGTTTTCAAGGGAATTCCGTTTGCCGGCCCCACAAGCGGCGACAATCGCTTTCGCGCACCGCAACCGGTCGTCCCCTGGGAGGGGGTGAAGCTTGCCGATCAATGGGGAGACCAGGCGCTTCAGGATATTCACACCAATCCGGTCGGGGCCTTCTGGGGAGACGAGTTTTATTTCGACCCCGCCTTCCTGCCGAAAGCTAGCGAAAACGGGCTGAACCTGAACGTATGGACCCCGGCAAAGAGTGCCGGCGACAAATTGCCGGTCTATGTCTGGATCCATGGTGGCGCCAATCACCACGGTTACGCTTCGGAAATGGAGTTCTATGCGTCGAAGCTGGCGGCGAAGGGCATTGTTGTCGTATCGGTTCAGTATCGGGTCGGCGCGCTCGGCTTCCTGGCGCTGAAGGAACTCTCAGACGAAAGCCCGCAGCACGTCTCCGGCAATTATGCGACGCTTGATCTGGTCAAGGCGCTGCATTGGGTGAAGGACAACATTGCCGGCTTTGGCGGAGACCCATCGAAGGTGACCATTGGCGGCCAGTCGGCGGGCGCGCGCAATACGACAATGCTGCTGCGCACGCCCTTGGCCAAGGGTCTGTTCCGCCGCGCGGTCATCGAGAGCGGCTCATCCGGCTTCATGCCGGTGCCGATGATGGATCTGAAGGAGCGGGAAGCCGTTGACGCCAAGGCCATGGAAACGGTCTTCGGAAAGCCGACGAGCCTTGCCGACCTTCGCGCCATTCCTGCCGACACGATCGTCACGCAGACCATGTCGGATGGCAAAACGCTGCTCTACGATGCCCTGCACGGCGCGATCAACAAGACGTCGCAGTACACGCTGGACGGCTATGTCTTCACCAAGAATTCGATAGACCTTCTGAAACCCGATGCATTGAACGGCCACGACATCATGATCGGCGGTACGTCGGACGAATATACCTCGCTTGAGGGCGGGCCTGACAAGACGCTAGCGCCGGAGGATTTTGCCAAGGCGATCCAGACGATCGGCTATGACGACGCCTGGAAAGAAGTCTATCGTCCCTCGAATGACCAGGACGCCTATCGCCTGTGGCTTCGGGCGCGTGCCGACTATAATCTCCAGAACTTCATCGTCTCGGCGGAATATGCCAAGGCGCACAACAAGGATTTCAACGTCTATACGTTCTACTTCAATCACGCACCGCCCGGCCGCAACTCGGAATTCTACGGCTCCTTCCACTCCTCGGATCTCTGGTATTTCTTCAATTCGATGCGGGACGTGCCGGGACAGCGGAAATGGACCGGCGCCGATTACAGAATGGCCGACACCATGTCGTCCTACCTCGTCAATTTCGTGAAAACGGGCAATCCCAATGGCGACGGGCTGCCGCGGTGGCAGCAGACAACGGTCAGCGACAAGGGCGCTTTCATGCGCTTCCGCGATGGCTATGCCTACCCCGTGACACAGACGCCTTATCCGGAACGGGATGCGCTGAACCGGCAGACCGCCTTACGTAAGGCAAAGCTGACCGAGGCCGCGCTGGCACGGTAGCGTTCATTTTCCACCGGCATGTCGGGTGTTCTGTCCGGCATGCCGCCTGATCGGAAAGAAGAGATCAGGACGACCGCATGCGCTCGTCCTGCGCTGCCACCGTCGACGGCGATAGGCCGGTCCAACCCTTGAACGCCCTCCAGAACACCGTACTGTCCGCATAGCCCAGTGTATCGGCGAGGCGGGAGTAGCCCGATGTGCCGGCCCTGAGATAGAGCTGCGCGATCCCGGCGCGATATTCCCGCACGAGGGCACGAACCGACGTATTCTCGTCGCTAAGGCGCCGCTGCAGGGTCCTGACCGAAAGCTTCAGTTCCGCGGCAACGGCTGCGATGGTGATCGGTTTATGGCCGAGATAGATCGCTATGACCGACAATACCTGATCCCGCACGCTGTCCTGATCGACATCGCCCGAGGAGAGATCGCCGATATGGCGCTCAAGAATGGCGGTCAGATCGCGATCTTCGTTGCGATAATGGCGGTCGGCGTCCGCCTTTAACATGACAATGCGGTTGCTGGACTGCGAAAACAGAAGCGACGCGCGGAAGATCCTCTGCAGTGGCTCCCGGTCGCGGGGCGCCGCATGCTCGAAGTGAATTTCGACGGGCCGCCAGGACGCGCTGAAGGAACTGCGGACGAGCTGGCAGGATGCGGCAAGGGAATATTCCGTATCCTGATGGCGCGGCCAAAGCCGCGGATCCTCCAATTTGTAACTCCAGAGCAGATGATCGCCTTCCTCGATCAGGCCGGCGCGCGTCACGCCCTGTAGCGCAACGACGTGTTTCGACAGGCGTTGAAAGGCGGACCGGATGGTCGAGGAAGCGGAAAACAAGATGCCCAACGGACCGATATCGGCCGGCTTGAACGAGATGCCGAGCCGGGCGCCAAGCGTCGGCTCACGCAGGATTTCGGCGGCCTCTTCGAAGATGGCGACATAGCGCGCCAGTGGCACAAAAGCGTAGGGATCGTCGAGCTGCGACCGTAAAATCCCGTGGCAGGCGAGAAGAACGTCGGTTTTGCCGTGTTTTTTATCCAGTTCCTGAACCAGAGGGACAAGCACGGAGGCGCGAATTGCGGCAATCGCGGGAGGGCGCCTGCTGAAATCGGATGCACCTGCCATTCAATTCACCTTCATGGCGCCGCGTGGCGCGGTTTATCGAAACTATGGCGTATCCTGCAATTCTTGGACCAGACCAGAATCCCTAGCCTGAGCTGATAAAAGCTAAAAAGAGGGGTTCTCATGTCTGTCGAAACGAGCATGCCCAATCAACCATCAGGCCGGCTTCAGAAGAATTCGATCGGTCTTCTTCACATCGTCTTCTTCGTCGTCGCGGCGGCAGCGCCGCTGACGGCGGTGGTCGGCGCATCACCCGCCGCCTTCGCATTCGGCAACGGTGCGGGCGTCCCCGGCGCCTTTGTGCTGTCCGGATTGCTGTACCTGATCTTCAGCGTCGGCTTTACGGCCATGAGCCGCTATGTCGGCGGTGCAGGCGCCTTTTACACCTATATCGCACAGGGCATCGGCAAACCGGCCGGCGTCGGCGGGGCGATGATGGCGATCGTCACCTATAGCGCCGTCCAGATCGCGATCTACGCGCTGTTCGGCGTGTTTGTCGGCGGGGCTCTCGCGCCGCTCGGCATGACGCTGCCATGGTGGGTCTATTCCTTTGCGGCGATCGTCATCGTGACCCTGTGTGGACAGCGAAACATCGCCTTCAGTGGTCATATTCTCGGTGTCTGCATGATCGCCGAGATCGCCATCCTGCTGCTGCTCGATATCGGCATCGTCTTTTCCGGCGGCGGACCGGAAGGCATGGGTTTGACCTCCTTTGCGCCCGCCACCGTTCTCGGACCCGGTCTCGGCGTAGCGCTCGTCTTCGTCATAGGCTCCTTTATCGGCTTTGAAGCGACGGCGATCTTCGCCGAAGAGGCCGAGACGCCGGAGAAGACCATTCCGCGCGCGACCTATGTCGCGGTGCTGCTGATCACCGTCTTCTACGCATTCTCCACCTGGGCGATCGTGCAATATTACGGGCCATCGAAGGTTTCGGGAGCGGCCCAAGCCGGCCTCGACACCTTCTTCTTCAACGCCGCCGGCGCCGTGCTGGGCAGTTGGTCGGTGCAGGTGATGAACATCCTGCTGATCACCAGCCTGTTTGCCTGCGTGCTGTCGTTCCACAACACCATCAACCGCTATTTCTTCGCACTTGGTCGCGAGGGGATCGTGCTCCAAGTCCTCGGCACGGTGCACGCCAAGCATGGGTCGCCCTATATTGCCGGTCTGGTTCAAAGTGCCATAGCCGCAGTCATCCTGGCGGGCTTCGTCATCGGCGAGCAGGATCCCTATGCGGTAGTCTTCTCGTGGATGGCGGCCCTGGCGACGATCGGCATTCTCGCCGTTCAGGTACTCGTTTGCGTGGCGATCATCCTCTTCTTCCGCAAGGCGAAGAGCGACTTGAGCCTCTGGAAGACCCTGATCGCTCCGGCGATCAGCCTGCTTGGCCTTCTCGGTGCACTCGGGCTCGTCAGCGCCAACCTGTCGCTGCTCTCCGGCTCGGAAAGCCTGATCGTCGCATCCTTCCCCTATCTCATTGCGCTTGTCGGCCTGTTGGGCGCTGCGTTCGCAGTCTGGCTGAAGTCCAGCCGCCCTACCCTCTACGCTTCGCTCGGGAAGGTCTTCGAATGATGCAGGCTCTTCTTCCCTCCTTCGATGATCGCGGGTTTCCCGCGGTCATCGCCACCACCGTGATCGCGATGCTCTTTGCAGCGTCCGTTCATTTCCACCTCCTCTGCGGCATCGTCTGCCTTCATGGCGAAGACGCGATGATGCCTGCCGATATCTGCCACGCCGCCACGGCTGGCCGTTGAGGGCAGCCGTGGGCTGCCATCATCCCAACACCAAAGCCGTCATCGCCGCTTTATTCAGAAAGGACAGTTTCATGGACGCTCAGGTTTCCGTCACCCATCCACTCGATCCCTTGGGCCTCATCGAAATCGAGGAAGCGGTGCTGATCGTCAGGGGGGAGCGCAAGCTCGGACCGCAATGCCGCTTCCCGATCGTCCGGCTGGAAGAGCCGACGAAGGTGGATATCGCCGGTTGGAAATCCGGTGCGACGCTGCCGCGTCTCGCTTTCATTCTGATACTCGATACCCTGTCCGGCGAGGTCACTGAAGCGATTGTCGATCTCAGTCGCAAGCGGGTGCACAGCTTCGAGCGCCTGCCGCTCGATCAAGCGCCCTACGGCCAGCCTCCTGTCATGATCGAGGAATTCATGCGCTGCGAGGAGATCGTTAAGAACGATCCGGCCTGGCGTGCGGCGGTCAAGCGCCGCGGCATTACCGAGGAAGACATTCCCCTCGTCCAAATCGATCCCTTTTCCTCGGGCTATTTCGGCTGTGACTTCGAGAAGGGCAAGCGCATCGTCCGTGCCGTCAGCTATTGGCGCGAGGATATTCGCGACAACGGCTACGCCCACCCAATCGAGGGTGTCGTCGCGGTGGTCGATCTGATCAGCAACAAGGTGGTCGATCTCGTCGATGACGAGAAGGCGCCCCCGGTTCCGAAGAAGAAGCGAAACTATGGCCGCGAAGCCTTTCCGGAGACGCGCAAGGACGTCAAGCCGCTCAACATCGTTCAGCCGGACGGTCCAAGCTTCAGCGTCGACGGCTGGAAGGTCGAATGGCAGAACTGGAGCTTCCGCGTTGGTTTCACGCCGCGCGAGGGGCTTGTGCTGCACGAACTGGCGATCAACGACAAGGGCCGGCTGCGGCCGGTCATCTTCCGCGCCAGCGTCACGGAAATGGTGGTCCCCTATGCCGATCCGACCGCGAACCATTATTGGAAGAGCGCTTTCGACGCCGGTGAATACGGCCTCGGCCGGCTGGCAAACTCGCTGGAACTCGGCTGCGACTGCCTGGGGCAAATCCACTATTTCGATATTCCGGCCACCGACGACCTCGGCCAGCCGTTCGTCATGAAGAATGCGGTCTGCATGCACGAAGAGGACTACGGCATCCTCTGGAAGCACTACGAGTTCCGCAATGACATCTTCGAAGTGCGCCGCTCGCGCCGCCTGGTGATCAGCTTCTTCGCCACGGTCGGCAATTACGACTATGGCTTCTACTGGTATCTCTATCAGGACGGCACCATCCAGCTGGAGGCCAAGCTGACCGGCATCATCCAGACGGCGGCGGTCGCGCCCGGCGAGACCTATCCGTGGGGCGGCATGGTGGACGAAAACCTTGGCGGCCCGACCCATCAGCACTTCTTCAACGCACGCCTGCACATGGATGTCGACGGTGGCGGCAATACGGTGAGCGAGCACGAATTCGTGCCGCGCCCCTGGGGCAAGGACAATCCTTACGGCAACGTCTTCGACACCACGACGAAGGTGCTGGCACGCGAACTGGATTCGCCTGCCGTCGCCGACGGTATCACCGGCAAATACTGGAAGATCAGCAACCCGAACCAGAAAAACAGCGTCGGCCGTGCTCCCGGCTACAAGATCGCCGTCATGCCGAGCCCGCTGATGCTGGCACAGGAAGGTTCGACCGTTCGCGAGCGCGGCGGCTTTGCGACCAAGCACATCTGGGTCACGGCCTTCGATCCCAAGGAGAAATATGCAAGCGGCGACTATCCGAACGTCCATGCCGGCGGTGACGGACTGCCGAACTATGTGAAGCAGAACCGGCCGATTGAAAACGCGGATGTCGTCCTGTGGCACTCCTTCGGCCACACGCATGTCTGCAAGCCGGAGGACTTTCCCATCATGCCGGTCGAATATGCGGGCTTCACGCTGAAGCCGAACGGCTTTTTTGGCGAAAATATCGCAATGAACCTGCCGGCCGAGACAAACCATCACAGCATCGACAACCGGCAGCCGTCATCGTCGGAAGAAAAAGGGAACTGCTGCCACAGCAAATGACCGTGGCTCGCAGCGACACGCCGGCCCTTTATGCAGGGGCCGGCGCGATCTGCCAGCGAACGACAGATCAGCTCAGGCGACCATGACGTCGACCGAGTAACCTCAAGCCGCCTTTCGCGTGAACTCAATATAGGCTGCGGCCGTCCACGAGAAATCGAGGCCGCCGCAGCCTTCGCCGGTCAGTGGATCGAAATACTCCGCGAACCCCTGTCGCTCGACCGCCTGAACCGTCGCGGCGCGCAGCCCTTCGGCCAGATCGACACGGCCATTGCGGCGAAGGCCGGCAATCAACAGCCAGTTTATCACGCCCCATACCGGGCCGCGCCAGTAGCGCTTGGCTTCAAACCCGGCAAAGGCTTGCGGTGTTGACGGAAAAGCCACCGCCAGACCACTCGCCCAGCTTTCCATCTCCGCGCAGGCAGCATCAAGAATGGCAGGTTCCAGATCAAGCGCCAGCAGCGGAATGAACCCGGCCTGGGTCGGAGCCTCCACATCCTCTTCAGATATGAGATCGCGCGAGACGAAGCGGCGCAGATGCGGGCGCCACTGTGCCAACAATGCCTTTCTCGACAGTGTATTCATCTGCCGCAGCTCGGCTGCTTCTTCAATTCGGCCAAGCGCGACGGCAAGACGCTCCAACTCCTCGCCGGACCTCAGGAGAATGGCAGTCGTCTGCACCTCAGCGATCTTGAAGGGGGCCGCCTTCCACTGGTGCGCGGGATCCCAACTGCAGGCCGCATAGGTGTCGACGAGGTGGATGAACCGCCGGTAGTCCTCGTCGCGTGGGCGCATGGCCTGATCCACATGGCCGGTATCCTTGCGCACGACAGCGGTCTCTGTTGTGGTTGGCACGCGTGCCAGCCCGATATCCCAGGCCGGAGAGTTGTCGCTGCCGCTTTCCCAAGGGTGCAGCAGGGCGACAAGCCCTGTATGCTCAGGGTCCCGCGCCGCATACCACCACCGATGCCAGCGCAGCGCTGCCTTAAAGAGCGGGGCGGATCGGTCTGCGGCATTCGCAAGGCCGCTATCGACCGCAGCATCATGAACGCGTTTCAGCGCCATGCCAAAGACGGGCGGCTGGGTGATGCCGGATGTTGCGATAATATGTGATGTCCGCCAGACATCCGGACCAGGGAAGTAGCTGTCGCTCGGAGCATGAAAAACGATATGAGGTATCATGCCATCCGCCCACTGGCCTTCCACCAGGCGTTCCAGCTCGCGATAGGCGCGGGGTACGTCATAGGCCGCAAATCCCATCGCGACGAAGGCGGAATCCCAGTTCCACTGGAAGGGATAGAGCCGGTCGGTCGGCACCGTGTAGCCGCCGCGATCATTCGTCTTCAGGATGGCGCGGGCCTGGGCGATAAAATCCGTCATGTCGTGGTCCTATATGGAATTCTGGTCAGTTGGCGGCGGCGTTGAGCGCGACGCCGGTGTCCGGCGAGAGCCAGGTCAGACGACTTGGATCCGGCCTCAGCCCGATCCTGTCGCCGGCTCTGACCTTTTCGCCCGGCGGCAGGATCACCCGGACGGGTTGGCCGGCGATCGTTCCGGTCAGTAGCAGGTGCGAGCCCATCGGCTCGGAGACGCGCACATCAAGCGGCAGGCCTTCGGAGAGAGGCGCAAGCGCTACGTCCTCGCCACGCAGGCCAAGCACGATATCGCCGCTTGCCTGCGGCACGGCTTGTGCCTGGCTCCCAAGCTTCACCGCTCCGCCTTCGACCGGCAGCCGGATGAAATTCATTGGCGGATTTCCGATGAAGCCGCCGACGAAGCGGGTCGCCGGATGGCTGTAGATCTCGACAGGTGGCCCCACCTGCTCGATACGGCCGTTGTACATGACCGCGATACGGTCTGAGAGACCCATGGCCTCGGTCTGGTCATGCGTGACATAGACGGTGGTCGTTCCTGATGCCTGCAATACGGCCTTAAGCTCGGTCCGCATCTCCAGGCGCAGAAGCGCGTCGAGGTTCGACAGCGGCTCATCCATCAGCAGTACCTGCGGCTCGACCGCCAA
>NZ_AJVM01000082.1:0-21183 GCF_000281735.1 Rhizobium sp. AP16
GCATCGTTGAGTAATCCTCGGATTATTCCTTGATTACGAAGGCCCCGCTGGAAACAGCGGGGCCTTTCGCATTTCGGGACGGAGGAGGCGTAGGCCTCTATCTGGTGACCACGGCGGGCTACGTCAGAGCAGCAAAAGCTCGGCGAAGGATATCGGCAACGAAGTCACTCTTGCCGCCGGTATAGTGATCCCAATCGCCATTCGCTTCTTCAGCCAGCCGTCGCTTCAGCGTTGCATAGTTTTCGGCCATTTCAGGATGGGCGCAAAGGTAATCGCGAAAGAGGACGCGATCACGATGGGCGGGATTATCAGACAGGCATAGATAAAGACGAGTTCCGTAGGGTGCTTCATCCTTGGTGAACGCCCATCTGTCGGCTCCGTACGGATCGCCGTGAAAGACATAACCATCCTTCTTAAGATGTTCGGTGGCGTTGATCCTGGCTTCATTCGATGAGAGCACTGCGTCGATATCGAGCTTTGGCTTGGCGCAAAGTCCCGGAACGGATGTGCTGCCGATATGATGGATGTCTGCGGGATGGCCGAGCAGGGTGGCGATAGCCGCGCTCCTGCTCTGGAAGAGAGCAGGCCATGCGGGATCGTAGTCGACAAGCCTGATCGGACGCATGCGCCTCACCCTTGAACGTTCCACCACTGCTCAGGGATCTTTAATCCGCCGGCTGAGACAATCCGACTGCTTCACCCGTCTTGCGAAACGCCGGAAACGGTCTATCTATCGCTCGATTTTACCAGGAGGAGATTTCATGAAGAAGCGTATTTTGTTCACCGGCGGCAGCGGCAAGGCCGGGCGTCACACGGTTCCCTGGCTGGTCGAAGCCGGCTACGAGGTCCACAATATCGATCTCGTGCCGCTGAACAGCCCCGGCGTCACCAATTTGCAGGCCGATGTCACTGATGCGGGACAAGTTTATAACGTCCTCACCATGCATCGTGATTTCCCCGATCTCAATCAGGGCAAGGGCGTGCAACCCTATGACGCCGTGGTGCATTTCGCCGCCGTGCCGCGCATCCTCTTAAAGCCGGACAACGAGACCTTCCGCATCAACACGATGAGCACCTATAACGTCATCGAAGCGGCGGCGAAGCTCGGCGTCAAGAAGATCATCGTCGCCTCCAGCGAGACCACCTATGGCGTCTGCTTCGCCGAGGGCCATCGCGATTTCCACCAGTTTCCGCTGGAGGAGGACTATGATGTCAATCCGATGGATTCCTACGGCCTCTCCAAGGTCCTGAATGAAAAGACGGCCCGCGCCTTTGCCGAACGCTTCGGCATCGACATCTATGCGCTGCGCATCGGCAACGTTATCGAGCCGCATGAATATGAGCGCTTCCCGGAATTTTTCGCCGATAGCGAAATCCGCAAGCGCATCGCCTGGAGCTATATCGACGCCCGCGATCTTGGCCAGATCGTCCATCTCTGCATCGAAAAGAGCGGCCTCGGCTTCCAGGTGTTCAACGCCGCCAATGACACGGTGTCGGCCAACACGCCGTCGCGCGAACTCGCGGCCAAGCACTTTCCGAACGTGCCTTTCACCCGCGAGATCGGCGAATATGAAGGCCTGCTCTCCAACCGCAAGATCCGCGAGGTCCTCGGCTTCAAGGAGGAGCATGACTGGCGGCGTTATGTGAAGGTTTGAGGCGAAGCGATACCGGGCGCGGCAATCGCGTCCGGTCGAACCTGCGGCAAGGGGAGGGCGCGCCTCTCCATTTGTTACGGCCGAAAACCAAAAATGCTTCCGCAAACACTCGACAAATATCTGGGTTAAAGTAAGTAGGTTTGCATTCGCAAGGCGTATCGGGGAAATTGCAATGGCATTTGACGATACAGTCGCGATCGGTGTTCGGAGCGGGCATGGTATGGCTCATGCGCCGGCACGATGTCCGGCAGCGCGACCTGCGCTGCGACGGAAAGATGTTTTTAGTCGGCTGATCTCCTAGGCGGTCGGCCGTTTAGGAGGGACCATGAACGACGGTGTTGCACGTATTTTTGTCGGCTTCGACTCTAAGGAAGTTGTCGCCTATCACGTTCTCGCACAAAGCATAATCGAGCGCTCCTCGATCCCGGTGGTGTTTTCGCCGATCGTGCTCAGCAATCTCGAGGGCGTTTTCACGCGCGAGCGCAATCCGTTGCAATCGACCGAGTTCTCCTTCTCCCGCTTCCTGGTTCCCTACCTCAGCGATTTCGAGGGCTGGAGCATCTTCATGGATTGCGACATGCTCGCCCGCGCCGATATTGCCGAGCTCTGGAAGCTGCGCGACGATCGCTATGCCGCCATGTGCGTCAAGCACGATTACCAGCCGAAGGTCGAAACCAAGTTCCTCGGCCAGACCCAGACCAAATATGAGAAGAAGAACTGGTCGAGCATGATCCTGTTCAAC
Source organism: Rhizobium sp. AP16 (assembly GCF_000281735.1). Taxonomy (NCBI): domain Bacteria; kingdom Pseudomonadati; phylum Pseudomonadota; class Alphaproteobacteria; order Hyphomicrobiales; family Rhizobiaceae; genus Rhizobium; species Rhizobium sp. AP16. Next base: position 2,398 of record NZ_AJVM01000082.1, read on the forward strand.
AATGCCAAGTGCAAGGCATTGACGAAGGATTTCGTTAACACAGCCACCGGCCTTCAACTCCATCAGTTCAAGTGGCTGGAAAGCGACGATCAGATCGGCGAGGTTCCCGTGACTTGGAATTATCTCGTCAACGAGTACGATCGCCGTGAAGACGCCAAGCTCGTGCACTTCACCGATGGCGGGCCGTATTTCGACGAGTATCGCAACGACGATTATGCCGACGAATGGTTCGCCATGCGCGACCGCCTATTGCACGTCCAGCAGAAATAACAAGAACAGGATCAGGGCGTGACATCGGAAACAGCGACCGACAAGCCTGCTTTCCCGGCAGCGGGAGCCGCGGCAGGTCTGACGACTGCCGAGGAGTGGCGCTCCATACTGACTGCGTTTTCCCATATCGTCCTTGTCGCCAACAGTGACACGGTCGATATCGGGAGCCTTCAGGCGCAGTATCCGTCGACCGCCCTCTTCGTCTTCTTCAATAAAGTCTACAAGGTGCTGGATCGCCCCTTCCTCGGGCACTCGCTGCTGATCTCGCGCGGCCAGCCGCGCGGTGCCAACATCGTCTATCGGGGCGAGGTGGGCGAGGTGGTAAAGTTTTTCCCCAGGGAATATTTCCTCGGCATCATGAACATTCGCCTCGGTCTCGAGGAGAAGCTCAATCCCGCCGCTGATTTCCAGGGCGCGCCGACCGGCCATCTCGATCTCGTCGGTTTCTGCGGTGATCTCTACACGGAGGCCAAGACGCCAACCAGCGGCTTTGCCCTGGCGCTTTGGCTGAGCGATCTGAAATTGCCCGGCGCCATCGTGCTGGCCGGCTTCTCGGCCAAGCGCAGTGAAAAGTGGAGGGTGGTCTCGGTCCACGACTGGAGCTTCGAGCAGACCTTCCTGCGTCTCTTCGCTCGGCTGGGCAAGATCACTATCCATGGTGGCGTTTCCGCCAATGCCTATACCCGGCTTGCCGAGCGCTTCTCGGAGGTTCCGCCCGCCGAAATTTCGTTGGCGGTGGCGGAAGTGCTGTCCGAGCGGCTGGGCAATACCGATGCCCAGGTCGACAAGCTGATTTCACTGACCAACGTGATTCGCTCCACGGACAATTTCCTGCGCCGTTTGCGGCCGAAATTTCTGAAGGGGAAGCCCAAGGGGACGCCCGGCGAGCAGAAGGAAGGCTAAAACCTGCCGATGCATCGCCGCTGATAGATCGCGAGACGCCCGCAATTCCCTACCACCGGTGGCACGGCGACGGTTTGCGCCGGACGAAGCGGTGGACCCGATTGGGAAAAAACAAAAAACGCACTTGCCAATCGTTTCATCCCGTCTTAAAGGAGCGCCATGTTTCCGAAAGGCACTGGCGGGCAACCGCACGGAGCCGGTTATTGAAACATGAAGGGGTATAGCTCAGTTGGTAGAGCGGCGGTCTCCAAAACCGCAGGTCGTAGGTTCGAGCCCTGCTGCCCCTGCCATTTTCCTTAATTTGACTGGCGCGTCGTTTCGCTGCTTCTTGGGTTGGGGATATGCCGGTTTGGCGGCAAATTTTCGAAAGCATCGAATTCTCTCTTGTTAAATCGGGAATCGGTGTTTATGTAGGGGTTCAACAGACACGCGGTGCGTGGGGCTGATATGTTCAGCTTTACGCGCCGTAATTGCGTGGGCAGTCAATGGCATCCAAATCGAATCCACTAGCGTTTCTGCAGCAGGTCCGCTCCGAGACGTCGAAAATCACTTGGCCGTCCCGCCGCGAGACGATGATCTCGACGGTTATGGTGCTGGTCATGGTCGTTTTTGCTTCGCTGTTTTTCTTTGCCGCTGACCAGCTCATCGGCTGGATTCTCGGCTACGTGCTGAACACCGGCAATTGATATCGAGTGGAGATGAACATGGCGGCACGTTGGTACATCGTCCACGCTTATTCTAATTTCGAAAAGAAAGTGGCTGAATCCATCGAGGAGAAGGCCAAGCAGAAGGGTCTCGGACATCTGTTCGAAAAGATCCTCGTGCCGACCGAGAAGGTGGTTGAAGTGCGTCGCGGCCGTAAGGTTGATAGCGAGCGCAAGTTCTTCCCGGGTTATGTGCTGGTTCGCGCCAACCTGACGGATGAAGCCTATCACCTGATCAAGAATACGCCGAAGGTCACTGGCTTCCTCGGCTCTGACAATAAGCCTGTTCCGATTCCGGATTATGAAGCTGATCGCATTCTCGGTCAGGTCCAGGAAGGTGTCGAGCGGCCAAAGGCTTCCGTGTCCTTCGAGATCGGCGAACAGGTCCGCGTTTCGGATGGTCCGTTCGCTTCGTTCAACGGCACGGTTCAGGATGTGGACGAAGAGCGTTCGCGCCTGAAGGTGGAAGTTTCGATCTTCGGCCGCGCTACGCCGGTCGAGCTGGAATACAGTCAGGTCGAAAAAGTCTGATTGTCTATTGATTGGAAAGATCAGTCATTGCTGGCTGGTCTTTCGTTCGGGTTTTGATGTAAGTAAGTAAATACTTATTTACATCTCGCGGCTTCGCCGCAATCCGCGTGGAAGGGTAGGGGTCTTAGCCGGACTTTCTGACCCGCACCACGCAACCGCAGCCGCCGGAGCAATCCGGCAGAAGAGGCCGGGCAACCGGTCAGTTAGAAAGGCAGAGAGAAATGGCTAAAAAAGTTGCAGGCCAGCTCAAGCTGCAGGTAAAGGCCGGCTCGGCGAATCCGTCGCCGCCGATCGGTCCTGCGCTTGGTCAGCGTGGCATTAACATCATGGAATTCTGCAAGGCGTTCAATGCCGCCACGCAGGAAATGGAAAAGGGTATGCCGATCCCGGTCGTCATCACCTACTACCAGGACAAGTCCTTCACCTTCGTCATGAAGCAGCCGCCGGTCAGCTACTTCCTGAAGAAGGAAGCGAAGATCCAGTCCGGCTCGAAGACGCCCGGCAAGGGCGCCAAGGCCGGTACCCTCACCAGGGCTCAGGTGCAGTCTATCGCCCAAGCCAAGATGAAGGATCTGAACGCCGCCGATATCGAAGGCGCAATGGCCATGATCGAGGGCTCTGCCCGCGCCATGGGCCTGGAAGTGGTAGGTTAAGATCATGGTTGCAAAGCGTATTCAGAAGATCCGCGAAGGCGTTGATCCCACAAAGCTCTATGCTCTGACCCAGGCCATCGGCATGGTCAAGGAACGGGCTATCGCAAAGTTCGATGAAACCATCGAAGTTTCCATGAACCTCGGTGTTGACCCGCGTCACGCTGACCAGATGGTTCGCGGCGTCGTCAACCTGCCGAACGGCACTGGCCGCTCGGTTCGCGTTGCGGTTTTCGCACGCGGCGCCAAGGCTGATGAAGCCAAGGCTGCCGGTGCTGACATCGTCGGTGCGGAAGAGCTGGTAGAAATCGTTCAGGGCGGCAAGATCGACTTCGATCGTTGCATCGCGACCCCGGACATGATGCCGCTCGTCGGTCGTCTCGGTAAGGTTCTCGGCCCGCGCGGCATGATGCCGAACCCGAAGGTCGGCACGGTTACCATGGACGTCAAGGGCGCTGTTGAAGCCTCCAAGGGCGGCGCAGTTGAGTTCCGCGTCGAGAAGGCTGGTATCGTCCATGCCGGTATCGGCAAGGCTTCCTTCGACGCCAAGGCGCTGGAAGAAAACATCCGCGCTTTCGCCGACGCCGTCATCAAGGCGAAGCCGGCTGGCGCCAAGGGCAACTACGTCAAGCGCGTAGCTATCTCTTCGACCATGGGTCCGGGCGTCAAGATCGAGCTTGCCTCGGTCACGGCTCCGAACGCCTAATGATTTTGGCCGGGCGTTAAGCCCGGCTTATTAAGAATTCCCGGCCTTTCGAGGCCGGGATATCCGGAGAAATCCGGAATTCCTGTCCGAGATTGCAGGTGGTTATCCCTTAATCACTTAAGCCTGCATGAGACGGGTAAGACCCGAATTTTGATGAAGCTTTGCTTCGATGAACTCGGTTCGAGCCTTGGATGCCTTGTGCCTTGGAGCCTTACGGCTCGAGCGCGAGGGGACAGGATCCTCAAGCGTCGCTTGGGATCTCTTTTGATCCCAGGAGGCAAAAGGCAACCCGGCAGGCCCGTTAACCCGGTCCTGTCAACTGGAGAAAAGCAGTGGAAAGAGCGGAAAAACGCGAATTCGTCACGGAACTGAACGAAGTCTTCAAGGCTTCGGGCTCGGTTGTCGTGGCCCACTATGCTGGTGCTACAGTCGCACAGATGAACGATTTTCGTTCGAAGATGCGCGCTGCAGGCGGCACCGTCAAAGTCGCGAAGAACCGCCTGGCCAAAATTGCTCTTCAGGGCACGGATGCGGAAGGGATTTCCAATCTCTTCACCGGTCAGACGCTGATTGCATACAGCACTGATCCGATTACCGCTCCGAAGGTCGTCGTGGATTTCGCCAAGGGCAACGATAAGATCGTTGTTTTGGGCGGCGCCATGGGAACAACAACGCTCAACGCCGATGGTGTGAAGTCGCTCGCGACCCTGCCGTCGCTGGACGAGCTGCGTGCGAAGCTGCTGGGCATGATCCAGACGCCAGCTACCCGCATCGCAGGTGTTGTTGCAGCACCGGCAAGCCAGCTTGCTCGTGTGTTCTCGGCCTACGCCAAGAAGGACGAAGCCGCTTAAGGCGGTTTTTCGCTGTTCATAATCAACCAGTTCGAACCGAACAAAAGGAACAAAAAAATGGCTGATCTCGCAAAGATCGTAGACGACCTCTCCTCGCTGACCGTTCTCGAAGCCGCAGAACTGTCCAAGCTTCTCGAAGAAAAGTGGGGCGTTTCTGCCGCTGCTCCGGTAGCTGTTGCTGCTGCTGGCGGTGGTGCCGTTGCTGCTGTCGTTGAAGAAGAAAAGACCGAGTTCGACGTCATCCTCACGGATGCCGGCGCGAACAAGATCAACGTCATCAAGGAAGTCCGCGCCATCACCGGCCTCGGCCTGAAGGAAGCTAAGGACCTCGTCGAAGCTGCTCCGAAGGCTGTCAAGGAAGCTGTTTCCAAGGCTGAAGCCGCTGACATCAAGAAGAAGCTCGAAGACGCCGGCGCCAAGGCTGACGTTAAGTAAGCTTGAAACTGCTTTGGGAGGTGGCATTTTGCCCCCTCCCATTTGCCGTTTTTTTGAACAAATTACCCAAAAGCCGCAGGTAAAACGGCTTTTGGGTAATGGGTTCTTCAAGAGGATGGTCTCAAACCGAACCGCGACGCAATCCGTGCTGAGCGGTTTTCGGTTAGTTAGACGAGATTGAACTACTCATTGATTGACGGGATCGCCTGGCCAGCGGTTCCCGTCCGTTGCAGGCCCGGGTGCAGGATTTAGAGGAGCGACGATGGCTCAGACCCTTTCGTTCAATGGTCGTAGGCGCGTACGCAAGTTTTTTGGTAAGATTCCCGAAGTCGCAGAGATGCCGAACCTCATCGAGGTTCAAAAGGCATCCTACGATCAGTTCCTTATGGTTGAAGAGCCGAAGGGCGGCCGCCCTGACGAAGGTCTTCAGTCCGTCTTCAAGTCGGTTTTTCCGATCACCGATTTCTCCGGCGCTTCGATGCTGGAGTTCGTATCCTATGAATTCGAGCCGCCGAAGTTCGACGTTGATGAGTGCCGCCAGCGCGACCTGACCTACGCTGCGCCGCTGAAGGTCACTCTCCGTCTGATCGTGTTCGATATTGACGAGGATACCGGCGCGAAGTCCATCAAGGACATCAAGGAACAGAGCGTTTACATGGGCGACATGCCGCTCATGACGAACAACGGTACGTTCATCGTGAACGGCACCGAGCGCGTTATCGTGTCGCAGATGCACCGTTCGCCGGGCGTCTTCTTCGATCACGACAAGGGCAAGAGCCATTCTTCCGGCAAGCTGCTCTTTGCTGCCCGCGTCATTCCGTATCGCGGTTCCTGGCTCGACATCGAATTCGACGCCAAGGACATCGTCTACGCCCGTATCGACCGCCGCCGCAAGATTCCGGTGACGTCGCTGCTGATGGCGCTTGGCATGGATGGCGAAGAAATCCTGTCGACCTTCTACACGAAGTCGCTTTATGAGCGTTCCGGCGACGGCTGGCGCATTCCCTTCAACGCGGAAACGCTGAAGGGCGCCAAGACCGTTACCGACATGATCGACGCCGACACCGGCGAAGTCGTGGTCGAAGGCGGTAAGAAGCTGACCCCGCGTCTGCTGCGTCAGCTGCAGGACAAGGGCCTCAAGGCTCTGAAGGCCACCGACGAAGACCTCTACGGCCTCTTCCTGGCGGAAGACATCGTCAACTTCCAGACCGGCGAGATCTATCTCGAAGCCGGCGATGAAATCGACGAGAAGACCCTGCCGGTCATCCTCAAGGCTGGTTTCGACGAAATCCCGGTTCTCGGCATCGACCATATCAATGTCGGCGCCTACATCCGCAACACGCTGTCCGCCGACAAGAACGAGAACCGTCAGGACGCTCTGTTCGACATCTATCGCGTCATGCGTCCGGGTGAACCGCCGACCATGGATTCAGCCGAAGCCATGTTCAACTCGCTGTTCTTCGATGCGGAGCGTTACGACCTCTCCGCCGTTGGCCGCGTGAAGATGAACATGCGTCTCGACCTCGAAGTGGCCGACACCGTTCGTGTCCTGCGCAAGGACGACATCCTGGCCGTGGTCAAGATGCTGGTCGAACTGCGCGACGGCAAGGGCGAAATCGACGACATCGACAACCTCGGCAACCGCCGCGTTCGCTCGGTCGGCGAACTGATGGAAAACCAGTACCGTCTCGGCCTGCTCCGTATGGAGCGCGCAATCAAGGAACGTATGTCCTCGATCGAGATCGACACGGTCATGCCGCAGGATCTGATCAACGCCAAGCCGGCTGCCGCCGCTGTTCGCGAATTCTTCGGCTCCTCGCAGCTGTCGCAGTTCATGGACCAGGTGAACCCGCTCTCGGAAATCACCCACAAGCGCCGTCTTTCGGCTCTTGGCCCGGGTGGTCTGACCCGCGAGCGCGCAGGCTTCGAAGTCCGCGACGTGCATCCGACCCACTACGGTCGTATTTGCCCGATCGAGACGCCGGAAGGCCCGAACATCGGTCTTATCAATTCGCTGGCGACCTTTGCCCGCGTCAACAAGTACGGCTTCATCGAAAGCCCTTATCGTCGCATCATCGACGGCAAGGTGACCACCGATGTGCTCTACCTCTCCGCCATGGAAGAGGCGAAGTACTACGTTGCCCAGGCAAATGCCGAGCTTGATGCCGAAGGGTCCTTCATCGAGGAATTCGTTGTTTGCCGTCATGCCGGCGAAGTCATGCTCGCTCCGCGCGACAACATCAACCTGATGGACGTCTCGCCGAAGCAGCTGGTTTCGGTTGCTGCCGCTCTGATCCCGTTCCTGGAAAACGACGACGCCAACCGCGCTCTCATGGGCTCGAACATGCAGCGTCAGGCCGTGCCGTTGCTGCGCGCCGAAGCTCCGTTCGTCGGCACCGGCATGGAGCCGGTCGTTGCCCGTGACTCCGGCGCCGCCATCGGTGCCCGTCGCGGCGGCGTGGTCGACCAGGTCGACGCGACGCGTATCGTTATCCGCGCCACCGAAGACCTCGATCCGTCGAAGTCCGGCGTCGATATCTACCGCCTGATGAAGTTCCAGCGTTCGAACCAGAACACCTGCGTCAACCAGCGTCCGCTGGTCACCGTCGGTGACTTCGTCAACAAGGGCGACATCCTCGCAGACGGTCCGTCGACGGACCTCGGCGATCTGGCGCTCGGCCGTAACGTGCTCGTCGCGTTCATGCCGTGGAACGGCTACAACTACGAAGACTCGATCCTGCTCTCCGAGCGTATCGTTGCCGACGACGTGTTCACCTCCATCCACATCGAAGAGTTCGAAGTGATGGCGCGTGACACCAAGCTCGGTCCGGAAGAAATCACCCGCGACATTCCGAACGTTTCGGAAGAAGCGCTGAAGAACCTGGACGAAGCCGGCATCGTTTACATCGGCGCTGAAGTTCAGCCGGGCGATATCCTCGTCGGCAAGATCACGCCGAAGGGTGAAAGCCCGATGACGCCGGAAGAAAAGCTTCTGCGCGCCATCTTCGGTGAAAAGGCGTCCGACGTTCGCGACACCTCCATGCGCATGCCGCCCGGTACCTACGGTACGGTCGTCGAAGTTCGCGTCTTCAATCGCCACGGCGTTGAGAAGGACGAACGCGCCATGGCAATCGAGCGCGAAGAGATCGAACGTCTCGCCAAGGACCGTGACGACGAGCAGGCGATCCTCGACCGTAACGTCTACGGCCGTCTGATCGAAATGCTCCGCGGCCAGGTGGCACTTGCCGGCCCGAAGAACTTCAAGAAGGGCACGGAACTTTCCAACGCCGTCGTCTCCGAATATCCGCGTTCGCAATGGTGGATGTTCGCTGTCGAGGACGAGAAGGTTCAGGGCGAGCTCGAAGCTCTGCGCGGCCAGTACGACGAATCCAAGTCGCATCTCGAACAGCGCTTCATGGACAAGGTCGAAAAGGTCCAGCGCGGCGATGAAATGCCTCCGGGCGTCATGAAGATGGTCAAGGTCTTCGTTGCTGTGAAGCGCAAGATCCAGCCGGGCGACAAGATGGCCGGCCGTCATGGTAACAAGGGTGTCGTATCGCGCATCGTGCCGGTCGAAGACATGCCGTTCCTCGAAGACGGTACGCATGTCGACATCGTGCTCAACCCGCTCGGCGTGCCTTCGCGCATGAACGTCGGTCAGATCCTCGAGACGCATCTGGGCTGGGCTTGCGCCGGCATGGGTCGTCAGATCGGTGAACTGATCGAAGCCTACAAGGCGAACGGCAACATCGAGCCCTTGCGCAAGACGATCGATATGGTCGTCGGCGACGGCCCGAAGAGCGACGACGTTCATAACTACGATGATGCGTCGGTTCTGCGTCTGGCTGACCAGTGGAAGCGTGGCGTGTCCATCGCGACCCCGGTCTTCGACGGCGCCGGTGAAGCCGATGTCAACGAGATGCTCGCCATGGCAGGTCTGAAAGAGACCGGTCAGTCGACGCTCTATGACGGTCGTACCGGCGAGCAGTTCGACCGCCAGGTCACGGTTGGCTACATCTACATGCTGAAGCTCAACCACTTGGTCGACGACAAGATCCACGCTCGTTCGATCGGTCCTTACTCGCTCGTTACCCAGCAGCCGCTGGGCGGCAAGGCGCAGTTCGGCGGTCAGCGCTTCGGCGAAATGGAAGTCTGGGCGCTCGAAGCTTACGGTGCAGCCTACACGCTGCAGGAAATGCTCACGGTCAAGTCGGACGACGTGGCCGGCCGCACCAAGGTCTACGAAGCGATCGTCCGTGGCGACGACACCTTCGAAGCGGGCATTCCGGAAAGCTTCAACGTTCTCGTCAAGGAAATGCGGTCGCTGGGTCTCAGCGTCGAACTGGAAAACTCCAAGGTCGACGATCTGCAGGCAGCCGGCCAGCTTCCGGACGCAGCCGAGTAACAGTCGACAGGGTGCGCGCTGTCCGTCAGCGCGCACCGTTCTTGCCTTCGCCCGATTTCGTGTAGCGCAGGCAGGGACGTTTTCGCCGCATTTCGCGGTTATTGTCGTTTTAACGCGTCAGTCCGGTTCCCGGGAATTTGCCGGCGCTGATTGCAGTTCGAGGGCGCATAGCCCCAAAAGGAGACAGGCATGAACCAAGAGGTCATGAATCTTTTCAATCCGCAGGTGCCTGCACAGAACTTCGACTCCATCCGGATTTCGATCGCATCGCCGGAGAAGATTCTTTCCTGGTCTTATGGTGAGATCAAGAAGCCGGAGACGATCAACTATCGTACGTTCAAGCCGGAACGCGATGGTCTCTTCTGCGCGCGAATCTTCGGGCCGATCAAGGACTACGAGTGCCTGTGCGGCAAGTACAAGCGCATGAAATACAAGGGCATCATCTGCGAAAAGTGCGGCGTCGAAGTGACGTTGTCGCGCGTTCGCCGTGAGCGCATGGGCCATATCGAGCTCGCTGCTCCCGTTGCCCACATCTGGTTCCTGAAGTCGCTGCCGAGCCGCATTTCCACGCTGCTCGACATGACGCTGAAGGATGTCGAGCGCGTTCTCTACTTCGAAAACTACATCGTCACCGAGCCGGGCCTCACCGCCCTCAAGGAGCATCAGCTTCTCTCGGAAGAAGAGTACATGCTCGCCGTCGACGAATATGGCGAAGATCAGTTCACCGCCATGATCGGCGCTGAAGCGATCTACGAGCTGCTGGCCAGCATGAACCTCGAGAAGATCGCTGGCGACCTGCGTGCCGAACTTGCTGAGACCACGTCGGATCTCAAGCAGAAGAAGCTGATGAAGCGCCTGAAGATCGTCGAGAACTTCATGGAATCCGGCAACCGCCCGGAATGGATGATCATGAAGGTCGTCCCGGTCATCCCGCCGGACCTGCGTCCGCTGGTGCCGCTCGACGGCGGCCGTTTCGCGACGTCGGATCTGAACGATCTGTACCGCCGCGTCATCAACCGTAACAACCGTCTGAAGCGCCTGATCGAACTGCGCGCTCCGGGCATCATCATCCGCAACGAAAAGCGCATGCTGCAGGAATCTGTCGATGCGCTGTTCGACAACGGCCGTCGCGGCCGCGTCATCACCGGCGCCAACAAGCGTCCGCTGAAGTCGCTGTCCGACATGCTCAAGGGCAAGCAGGGCCGCTTCCGTCAGAACCTGCTCGGCAAGCGCGTCGACTATTCCGGCCGTTCGGTCATCGTGACCGGTCCGGAACTGAAGCTGCACCAGTGCGGCCTGCCGAAGAAGATGGCGCTCGAACTGTTCAAGCCGTTCATCTACGCCCGTCTCGACGCCAAGGGTTACTCCTCGACCGTCAAGCAGGCCAAGAAGCTGGTTGAAAAGGAAAAGCCGGAAGTCTGGGATATCCTCGACGAGGTCATCCGCGAGCATCCGGTTCTCCTGAACCGCGCACCGACGCTGCACCGCCTGGGCATCCAGGCCTTCGAACCCATGCTGGTCGAAGGCAAGGCCATCCAGCTGCATCCGCTCGTCTGCACGGCCTTCAACGCCGACTTCGACGGTGACCAGATGGCCGTTCACGTACCGCTGTCGCTTGAAGCCCAGCTTGAAGCACGCGTGCTGATGATGTCGACGAACAACATCCTGCATCCGGCAAACGGCGCACCGATCATCGTTCCGTCGCAGGACATGGTTCTCGGTCTCTATTATCTGTCGATCCTGAACCAGAACGAGCCGGGCGAAGGCATGGCCTTCTCCGACCTCGGCGAGCTGCATCACGCTCTCGAAAACAAGGTCGTGACGCTGCACTCGAAGATCCGCGGCCGCTTCAAGTCGGTTGACGAGGAAGGCAAGCCCTACTCGAAGATCTATGAAACGACCCCGGGCCGCCTGCTCATCGGCGAACTGCTGCCGAAGCACGGCAAGGTCACCTTCGACATCTGCAACCAGGAAATGACCAAGAAGAACATCTCCAAGATGATCGACACGGTCTACCGCCATTGCGGCCAGAAGGACACGGTCATTTTCTGCGACCGTATCATGCAGCTCGGCTTTGCCCATGCTTGCCGCGCCGGCATTTCGTTCGGCAAGGACGACATGGTCATTCCGGACACCAAGGCGAAGATCGTCGGCGATACTGAATCGCTCGTGAAGGAATACGAACAGCAGTACAATGACGGTCTGATCACCCAGGGCGAAAAGTACAACAAGGTTGTCGACGCCTGGGGCAAGGCCACGGAAAAGGTCGCCGAGGAAATGATGGCCCGCATTAAGGCCGTCGAATTCGATCCGGCGACCGGTCGTCAGAAGCCGATGAACTCGATCTACATGATGAGCCATTCGGGCGCCCGCGGTTCTCCGAACCAGATGCGTCAGTTGGGCGGCATGCGCGGCCTCATGGCCAAGCCGTCGGGCGAAATCATCGAGACGCCGATCATCTCGAACTTCAAGGAAGGCCTGACCGTTAACGAGTACTTCAACTCGACGCACGGTGCCCGTAAGGGTCTGGCAGACACCGCCTTGAAGACTGCAAACTCCGGTTACCTGACCCGCCGTCTCGTCGACGTCGCGCAGGATTGCATCGTCACGCACGTCGATTGCGGCACCGACAAGGGCCTCACCATGACCGCCATCATCGATGCCGGTCAGGTCGTTGCCTCCATCGGCGTCCGAATCCTCGGCCGTACGGCGCTGGACGACATCGATCATCCTGTCACGGGTGAGCGCATCGTTGACGCCGGCCGGATGATCCTGGAACCGGATGTCATCGAGATCGAAAAGGCTGGTATCCAGTCGATCCGTATCCGTTCGGCCCTGACCTGCGAAATCCAGACGGGCGTTTGCTCGATCTGCTACGGCCGCGACCTCGCGCGCGGCACGCCGGTCAACCTCGGTGAAGCTGTCGGTGTTATCGCCGCTCAGTCGATCGGTGAGCCGGGCACGCAGCTGACCATGCGTACCTTCCACTTGGGCGGCACGGCGACCGTGGTCGACCAGTCGTTCCTGGAAGCTTCGTATGAAGGCACGGTGCAGATCAAGAACCGCAACATGCTGCGCAACTCCGATGGCATCCTGGTTGCCATGGGCCGCAACATGGCCGTCCAGATCCTGGATGAACGTGGCGTCGAGCGCTCCTCGCAGCGTGTCGCTTACGGCTCCAAGATCTATGTGGACGAAGGCGACAAGGTGAAGCGCGGCCAGCGTCTGGCGGAATGGGATCCTTACACCCGTCCGATGATGACGGAACTTGCCGGTACGGTTCAGTTCGAAGACGTCATCGATGGTCTTTCGGTTCTCGAAGCGACCGACGAGTCGACCGGTATCACCAAGCGTCAGGTTATCGACTGGCGTTCGACGCCGCGCGGTTCGGATCTGAAGCCGGCAATCGTCATTAAGGACGCCAGCGGCAATGTTGCCAAGCTGTCGCGTGGTGGTGAAGCCCGCTTCCTGCTCTCGGTCGACGCGATCCTGTCGGTCGAGCCGGGCCAGAAGGTATCCCAGGGTGACGTTCTTGCCCGCTCGCCGCTGGAAAGCGCCAAGACCAAGGACATCACCGGTGGTCTGCCGCGTGTTGCCGAACTGTTCGAAGCCCGTCGTCCGAAGGACCACGCCATCATCGCAGAGATCGATGGTACGATCCGCCTCGGCCGCGACTACAAGAACAAGCGCCGTGTCATCATCGAGCCGGCGGAAGACGGTGTCGAGCCGGTCGAATACCTGATCCCGAAGGGCAAGCCCTTCCACCTTCAGGAAGGCGACTATATCGAAAAGGGTGATTACATCCTCGACGGTAACCCGGCTCCGCACGACATCCTGGCGATCAAGGGCGTGGAGGCTCTGGCCTCTTACCTGGTCAACGAAATCCAGGAAGTCTACCGCTTGCAGGGCGTTGTCATCAACGACAAGCACATCGAAGTGATTGTCCGTCAGATGCTGCAGAAGGTGGAAATCACCGATGCGGGCGACAGCCATTACATCGTCGGCGACAATGTCGACCGTATCGAGCTGGACGACAACAACGACCGCCTGATCGAAGAAGGCAAGAAGCCCGCTTACGGCGATCCGGTTCTGCTCGGCATCACCAAGGCATCGCTGCAGACTCCGTCCTTCATCTCCGCCGCGTCCTTCCAGGAAACGACGAAGGTGCTGACGGAAGCTGCGATCGCCGGCAAGACCGACGGCCTGCAGGGTCTGAAGGAAAACGTCATCGTCGGCCGCCTCATCCCGGCCGGTACCGGTGGTACCATGACGCAGATCCGCCGCATCGCGACGGCTCGCGACGAGCTGATCCTGGAAGAGCGCCGCAAGGGCACGGGTTCTGCCGTCGCCACGCCGATGCTTCAGGACATGGCAGGCGAAAGCGCTCCGGCCGCTGAATAAGCGGCTATAGCCAGCACAAATTAAAACCGCCCGGAGCGATCCGGGCGGTTTTTGTATTTTGACTATATGAAGAGGAGAGGGCGGTCGCTGCAAAACGCCGCCCGAGCAACGGCTCAGCGGAAGCGGATGATCGCCACTTCGCCTTCCAGCGCGCCCTGATAGGCGGAGGCATGCGGTTCTTCGTCCGGCACGTCGGTCAGCATGCCGATCTGGTCGAGATCGGCCTCGATGAAGCCTTCCTCCGCAAGGGCGTTCAGCGCCTCGCGCACGGCGGTATCGTCATCCGGTGCCTTCAGCATGACATGCAGATCGACGCCTTCGCTGCCGTCGGTCTCATACCCCTTGCCGATGATGATGAAGACCATGGGGCCGTCGGAGTTGTTGTCATTGTCTGGCGTAGTAATCATGAGCGGTCCTTCGGAAGTTTCGATTCGGCCGGGCGATTCTCTCGATCTGCCGCTGCCGTCCCGTGAAATGATCTGTCTGTGATTCCTTATAGGGATTTTGGTGAAATACCCAAGTCTATCTTGCCGGAGGGGCGCCATTTCGTTAACGAATGCGCCAAAGGGCTGGTTTGCAGGGCCTTTTAGGGCTTTGTGACAAAGATAATTCCTTAACCGGCCTTGACGAACCGGCGGGAAACCAGTAGTTACGCCGCCATCGGACCCATGTGAGGCATGGCCATTCGGAGCGACACGCTCTGGAGTTCACCTCAAACAAGGTTCAAAACGCACGTTGAAGACAAGAATGCTGCACGCAAGACGCTATTTTCGGTGTCCTCTGCTTTTCTGTGGTCCATCTGCGAAAGCGGATCGGGCCACGTTTTGCGCATTGAGACGATCGTGTGTCATTGCCGGAGACGGCGAGAGTTAAGCCCGCAAGGGTGTTAAGATAGATTTACAAGGGATGGTTGAATGCCTACCGTAAACCAGCTGATCCGCAAGCCTCGCCAGGCGCAGGTAAAGCGTAATAAGGTTCCCGCTCTCCAGGAGAACCCGCAGAAGCGCGGCGTTTGCACCCGCGTCTACACGACCACGCCGAAGAAGCCGAACTCGGCTCTGCGTAAGGTCGCAAAGATCCGCCTGACCAACGGCTTTGAAGTCATTGGTTATATCCCCGGTGAAGGTCACAACCTTCAGGAACACTCTGTCGTCATGATCCGTGGCGGCCGCGTAAAGGACCTTCCGGGCGTTCGTTACCACATCATCCGCGGCGTTCTCGATACCCAGGGTGTCAAGAACCGCAAGCAGCGCCGTTCCAAGTACGGTGCGAAGCGTCCGAAGTAATTCGGTTTTAGATCATCCGGCGCTGCGCGAGGTTCTCCGCGTGATAAAGCGCCGCTAACAAGTTGAGAGACGAGAAGTATGTCCCGACGTCACAGAGCAGAAAAGCGCGAGATCAATCCGGACCCGAAGTTCGGTGATCTTATCGTTACCAAGTTCATGAATGCCATCATGCTGGACGGCAAGAAGTCCGTTGCAGAAAGCATCGTATACGGCGCATTCGACGCCGTGCAGGGCAAGGCAAAGCAGGAGCCGCTCGGCGTGTTCCACCAGGCTTTGGATAACATCGCTCCGCACGTTGAAGTCCGTTCGCGCCGCGTCGGTGGTGCAACCTACCAGGTTCCGGTCGATGTTCGTCCCGAGCGTCGTCAGGCTCTTGCCATTCGCTGGCTGATCACTGCTGCTCGTAAGCGCAATGAAACCACCATGGTCGACCGTCTCTGCGGCGAACTTCTTGATGCCTCCAACAACCGCGGCTCTGCCGTCAAGAAGCGCGAAGACACGCACAAGATGGCTGACGCCAACCGTGCGTTCTCGCATTATCGCTGGTAATCCCGAACGGTATCCGAAAGGCAGTCCATTATGGCTCGCGAATATAAAATCGAAGACTACCGCAATTTCGGTATCATGGCGCACATCGACGCCGGCAAGACCACGACCACCGAGCGTATTCTTTACTACACCGGCAAGTCGCACAAGATCGGCGAAGTCCACGACGGCGCAGCCACCATGGACTGGATGGAGCAGGAGCAGGAGCGTGGCATCACGATCACTTCCGCTGCTACCACCACCTACTGGAAGGGCCGCGACGGCAAGACCCGCCGCTTCAACATCATTGACACCCCCGGCCACGTCGACTTCACCATCGAAGTCGAGCGTTCGCTGCGCGTTCTCGACGGCGCCATCGCGCTGCTCGATGCCAACGCCGGCGTTGAGCCGCAGACGGAAACCGTCTGGCGTCAGGCTGAGAAGTACAATGTCCCGCGGATGATCTTCTGCAACAAGATGGACAAGACCGGCGCTGACTTCTATCGCTCGGTCGAGATGATCAAGACCCGTCTCGGTGCGACTGCTGTTGTGATGCAGCTGCCGATCGGTGCGGAAACCGAGTTCAAGGGCGTCATCGACCTGATCGAGATGAATGCTCTCATCTGGCGCGACGAATCGCTCGGCGCTCAGTGGGACGTCGTCGAAATCCCGGAAGATATGAAGGCCAAGGCTGAAGAATATCGCGAAAAGCTGATCGAGACCGTTGTCGAGATCGACGAAGCCGCGACCGAAGCCTACCTCGAAGGCAATCTGCCTGACAACGATCAGATCCGCGCGCTCGTTCGTCGCGGCACCATCGACGTCAAGTTCCATCCGATGTTCTGCGGCACCGCCTTCAAGAACAAGGGTGTTCAGCCGCTGCTCGACGCCGTCGTCGACTACCTGCCGTCGCCGCTCGACATTCCGGCGATCAAGGGCATCGACTTCAAGACCGACGCCGAAATCGAACGTCATGCAGACGACAGCGAGCCGTTGTCCATGCTGGCTTTCAAGATCATGAACGACCCCTTCGTCGGTTCGCTGACCTTCGCCCGCATCTACTCCGGCAAGCTCGAAAAGGGCGCGTCGGTCATGAACACGGTCAAGGACAAGCGCGAGCGCGTCGGCCGTATGCTGCAGATGCACTCGAACTCGCGTGAAGACATCGAAGAAGCCTTCGCTGGCGACATCGTTGCTCTGGCGGGCCTCAAGGAAACCACCACTGGCGATACGCTCTGCGATCCGCTGAAGCCGGTTATCCTCGAGCGCATGGAATTCCCGGAGCCGGTCATCCAGATCGCGATCGAGCCGAAGACCAAGGGCGACCAGGAAAAGATGGGCCTCGCGCTCAACCGCCTGGCTGCTGAAGATCCGTCCTTCCGCGTAAAGACGGACCAGGAATCGGGCCAGACGATCATCGCCGGCATGGGTGAACTTCACCTCGACATCATCGTCGACCGCATGCGTCGTGAATTCAAGGTCGAAGCAACCGTCGGCGCGCCGCAGGTTGCCTACCGCGAAACCATTACGCGTCTGACCGAGAAGGACTACACCCACAAGAAGCAGTCTGGTGGTACCGGTCAGTTCGCTCGCGTCAAGATCGTGTTCGAACCGAACCCGGAAGGCGACGACTTCAAGTTCGAGTCCAAGATCGTTGGCGGTTCTGTTCCGAAGGAATACATTCCGGGCGTTCAGAAGGGTATCGAAAGCGTTCTGTCCTCCGGTCCGCTGGCTGGCTTCCCGATGCTCGGCGTCAAGGCGACGCTCATCGACGGTGCCTTCCATGATGTTGACTCGTCGGTTCTGGCCTTCGAAATCGCTTCCCGCGCTTGCTTCCGTGAAGCAGCCCGTGAAGCTGGTGCCCAGCTCCTCGAGCCGATGATGAAGGTCGAAGTCGTGACGCCGGAAGATTACGTCGGTGACGTCATCGGCGATCTGAACTCGCGTCGTGGTCAGATCCAGGGCCAGGAAGCTCGCGGTATCGCTGTTGTCATCAACGCGAACGTTCCGCTGGCAAACATGTTCAAGTACGTCGACAACCTTCGCTCCATGTCTCAGGGCCGTGCACAGTACACGATGACCTTCGATCATTACGCGCCGGTTCCGTCGAACGTCGCACAGGAAATCCAGGCAAAGTATTCCGGTCAGAAGTGACCGGAATACCAATTGACCGATAACAAGAATTGATCCCTTCGGGGACAAGAAAAACGGAGAGCCGAAAATGGCAAAAAGTAAGTTTGAGCGCAATAAGCCGCACGTTAACGTCGGCACGATTGGCCACGTTGACCACGGCAAGACGTCTCTGACGGCAGCGATCACGAAGTACTTCGGTGAGTTCAAGGCGTATGACCAGATCGACGCTGCACCGGAAGAAAAGGCCCGCGGCATCACGATTTCGACGGCACACGTTGAATATGAGACGCCTGCTCGTCACTACGCCCACGTCGACTGCCCCGGCCACGCTGACTATGTCAAGAACATGATCACGGGTGCGGCACAGATGGACGGCGCGATCCTGGTTTGCTCGGCTGCTGACGGCCCGATGCCGCAGACGCGCGAACACATCCTGCTCGCCCGCCAGGTTGGCGTTCCGGCGATCGTTGTGTTCCTGAACAAGGTCGACCAGGTTGACGACGCCGAGCTTCTCGAGCTCGTCGAGCTTGAAGTTCGCGAACTTCTGTCGTCCTACGACTTCCCGGGCGACGACATCCCGGTCATCAAGGGTTCGGCACTTGCTGCTCTTGAAGATTCGGACAAGAAGATCGGCGAAGACTCGATCCGCGAGCTGATGGCTGCTGTTGACGCCTACATTCCGACGCCTGAGCGTCCGATCGACCTGCCGTTCCTGATGCCGATCGAAGACGTGTTCTCGATCTCTGGCCGTGGTACGGTTGTGACGGGCCGCGTTGAGCGTGGTATCGTCAAGGTTGGCGAAGAAGTCGAGATCGTCGGCATTCGTCCGACCTCGAAGACGACGGTTACCGGCGTTGAAATGTTCCGCAAGCTGCTCGATCAGGGTCAGGCTGGCGACAACATCGGCGCACTGGTTCGCGGTGTGAACCGTGACGGCGTCGAGCGTGGCCAGATCCTGTGCAAACCGGGCTCTGTCAAGCCGCACA
>NZ_AJVM01000083.1:0-85204 GCF_000281735.1 Rhizobium sp. AP16
CTCGCCCGCCATACCGGCGGCGCATGCGGACGAGCAATATTTCCCGCTGCAGAGCTACCGCGTCGGACCCTATGCGGCCGGCGGCACCGGCTTCTTCGGCGGCTTCATCGACTATCTCAATCTCATCAACACGCGTGACGGCGGCGTTAACGGCGTCAAGCTCACCTGGTCCGAGGCTGAGACTCAGTATGAAGTCGAGCGCGGCGTGGAGGCCTATGAGCGCCTGAAGAGCAATCCGAACATCGCCGCCTGGAACCCGCTTTCCGTCGGCATCGCCTACGCCATGATCGACCGTATCACCCAGGACAAGGTGCCGCTGATCACCATCAACCACGGCCGTACGGATTCCACCGATGGCCGCGTCTTCCCCTATGTCTTTCCGTTGCTCCTCAATCCCTATAGTGAGACGTCGGGCATCGTGAACTACATCGCGTCGAAGCTAGGCGGCGTCGACAAGCTCAAGGGCAAGAAGATCGTTGTGCTCTATCACGGCTCGCCCTACGGCAAGGAAACCATCCCGATCTACGAGCTGCTGTCGCAGAAATACGGCTTCGACCTGCAGCAGATCGAAGTGCCGCATCCCGGTAACGAGCAGCAGGCGCAATGGCTGACGATCCGTCGCGCCAAGCCGGATTACGTGGTGCTGCGCGGCTGGGGCGTCATGAACCCGGTTGCCCTGAAGACGGCGGCCAAGACCGGCTTCCCCGTCGACCACATCATCGGCAATGTCTGGTCGAACTCCGAGGAAGACGTGATCCCGGCGGGCGATGCGGCCAAGGGATACACCGCGATTACGACGCAGGCTTCCGGCACGGAATATCCGATCGTCCAGGAAATCGTGAAGACGCTCTATGACAACGGCAAGGGCAATCTCGAGGACAAGAAGCGTATCGGCTCGGTCTACCACAATCTCGGTATCGTCAACGGCATCCTGAACGTCGAGGCGATCCGTATCGCTCAGGGCAAGTTCGGCCACCGCACGCTGACCGGCGACGAGGTTCGCTGGGGCTTCGAGCACCTGCAGCTTGATCCGGCTCGCGTCGAAGCGCTTGGCGCCAAGGGTCTGTTCCACTCGATCAACGTCACCTGGGACAATCACGAGGGCAACGGCTACGTCACCTTCCAACAATGGGACGGCAAGAAATGGAATGTCGTCTCCGATTGGATCGCGCCGGACTGGGCGCTGCTGCGGCCGATCATCGAAAAGTCCTCCGAGGCCTATGCCAAGGAAAAGGGCATTAAGTTGCGCACGTCCGAAGACGCGCAGACCGTGACGAACTGAGCCCAGTGGCCGGGCGTTGGCAAGAGGCGGGCTCTCTCTTCTTGTTGGCGCCCGGCTGCCCTGCAAACCACACAGAGATCGGGTGGACCATGGCTGGAAAAGACGTCCTCTTGAGCGTCGATGGCATCAAGGCGACCTATAACGGAGCGATCACCGCGCTTCATGGAGTGAGCTTCACGTTGCGCCGCGGCGAGATCCTTGCCCTGCTCGGCGCCAACGGCGCCGGCAAGACGACGACGCTTAAAGCCATTTCGAACCTGCTGCCGGCCGAACGCGGTGAAATCACCGCCGGCAGCATTCTTTACGAAGGCCGGGATGTCACGACGGCAACACCTGCCCAGCTCGTGCGTGACGGCCTGGTGCAAGTGCTGGAGGGCCGGCATTGCTTCCGCAATTTGACCATCGAGGAAAATCTCGTTTCCGGTGGTCTCGGGCGCAGCGGTTCGCGCGCGGAGATCGCCTTCGATCTGGAGAAAATCTACGCGCTTTTCCCCCGGCTAAAGGAAAAACGCCGCGCTCTGGCGGGTCTCACCTCCGGCGGCGAACAGCAGATGACGGCGATCGGCCGCGCGCTGATGTCGCGTCCGGCACTGCTGGTCCTCGATGAGCCTTCCATGGGGCTCGCGCCGATCGTCGTGCAGGACATTTTCAAGACGCTGCGGCGGCTGAATGCCAAGACCGGCCTCTCCATTCTGGTCGCGGAGCAGAATTCTGCGATTGCGCTGCGCTATGCCGACCGAGCGACCGTCCTCGAAAACGGCGTCGCCGTGCTTTCGGGAGAAGCAGCCGAGCTGCGCCAGCGCGACGACGTCAAGGCGTTCTATCTGGGCCAGAAATCGGCTCCCGTGCCTGCGCTTACGCCAGCAAACCTTCCATCCGCCTGACTGTCCATCTTCAACGAGGAGAATTCAGCATGACGCTTTCACAGGTTAATACAGAAAACGCCGTTCAGGCCGTACCGGCCATACCTCGCCCGACCGCACCTGCCCATGTCATCAAGGATGATGCCGAGGCGATTGCCGTCGCCAGAGGGCTTGCCACCGAGTTCGTCAAGGAGTCGGCCAAGCGCGACCGGGAGCGGATCTGGCCGGTTGCCGAGCTGGATGCCTTCTCTCAAAGCGGCCTCTGGTCCATCAATGTGCCCAAGGCGTTCGGTGGCCCGGAGGTCTCCTACGCCACACTCGCCAAGGTCATCGAGATCATATCGGCGGCGGACTCCTCGATCGGCCAGATCGCCCAGAACCATCTGGGTGTGGTCGCCGCCATTCGGACCGTGTCGGATCCCGAGCAGCAAAAGCTTCTTTTCGCCGAGGTTCTGAAGGGCACACGCTTCGGCAATGCCTTCTCGGAGTTCGGCTCAAAGCGGGCTGTCGATTTCGAGACGCGTTTCACCGATGCCGGCGATCATGTTGTCGTCAACGGACGCAAGTTCTATTCCTCCGGCGCTCTGCTTGCCCATCTCGTACCGATCGTGGCGCTCGATGACGAGGGGCGGGCCTGGTATGCGATTGCGGAGCGCGACGCGCCCGGCCTCACCGTCATCGACGACTGGTCTTCCTTTGGCCAGCGCACGACGCTCTCCGGCACCGTGCTGCTCGACAATGTCAAGGTGCCGAAGACGCATCTCGTGCCGGGATACAAGGGATACGAAGTGCCGACCGCCGATGGAGCGATCTTCCAGATCATCCAGGTCGCGGTCGACACCGGCATCGCACAGGCAGCTATCGATGAGACGGTCTCCTTCGTACGCACCAAGAGCCGCGCCTGGGTGGATAGCGGTGTCGAGAACGCATGGGACGATCCCTATACGATCCAGGCAGTCGGCGACCTGACACTGCGGCTGCATGCGGCGCAAGCGCTGCTGGAAAAAGCCGGCTACGCGATCGACCGGGCGGTGTTGAACCCGACGGCCGATACCGTCGCCGAAGCGCAGATCGCGACGGCGGAAGCCAAGGTGCTGTCGACGGAAATCGCGATTGCGGCCACCAACAAGTTGTTCGAGCTGGCGGGCACCCGCTCGACGCTCGCCGAACACAATCTCGACCGCCATTGGCGCAATGCCCGGACGCACACATTGCACGATCCGGTGCGGTGGAAATATTCAATCCTCGGCAAGTTCTTCCTCAATGGCGAGAAACCGCCGCTCCACGCCTGGAGTTGATGCGGAGCGGCCACTCCGCCTCATCGCGAGGTGGGGTGGCCGGTATCATTCTTTCCCTTAGGGCAGGGTGACGATTTCGACCCAGTTCGCGCCGGCATCGACCGGATAACGGTCGATCGGCGTCAGCGCGCCGTTGACCTGGTCGATGACATAGACCGCTATCTTGTCGGATTTTTCACCAGTCGCGACAAGAAAGCGTCCCGACGGATCGATGCGGATGCCGCGTGGCTGCTTTTCTGTCGCGTAGTTGGTCACATAGCGCAGGTTTCCGCTCCCGTCCGCGACGTGGAAGAGGGCGATCTTGCTGGTGGTTCGCTCAGTCGTATAGAGGAACTTGCCGTTCGGGGTGATGCCGATATCGGCCGCCCAGACCTTCGGTTTGCCGTCATCGACAGTTGCTGCTGCCGGTGCCGTAGCATTGAATGCTGGCGGGGCCGGCGGGGCTATGCCCGGAGAAAGCCCCGCGTCATCCGGAACCGACGCAACGCTTTCGACTTCGCTCAGCGTCCCCTTGGCCGAGTCTAGCGCATAATGAATGACATGGCCGGTGAGTTCGGTGAGGACATAGACCGATTTTCCGTCCGGGGAGAAAATGATGTGGCGAGGCCCGAAGCCCGGCTTGGTGGCGACTTGCGCCGGAGTGTTCGGTTCCAGCATGCCGGTCGCGGGATTGAGCACGAACTGAAGCACGACATCGGAGCCGAGATTGGTCGCAAAGACGTATTTGCCGGAGGGGTCGCTGACGATCGAGTGAGCGTTGCGGCCGGTCAGGATCATCTGGCGAGCGCCGTCGGTCACGCGGCCATCGGCGCCGATCGGCAGTACGGCGATCTTGTTGCCGCCATAGGACGAGGTAAAGAGCAGACGTCCGGATGGATCGGTCGACACATAGGGCATGCTGTCGGGCAGGGCTGCGATCGCCTCTTGCGTGAGCTTGCCGGTGGCAGGGTCGATCGCCAGCGTCAGCACCCGGTAGGGCTGCGCGCGGACCACGGCATAGAGATGCTTTTTGTCCGGGCTAACCGTCATCGGCATGACCATCTTGCCCGCGTCGAAGGTCGAGCCAGGCGTCAGTGTGCCGGCCTTTTCGTCCATGCTGTAGCTGTCGATCTTCCCGTCGGTTGCGGCAGAGACGTAGACGAATGTCCTCGCAAGCGCGCTGTCGGTCGCCGTGAGTATTGCCGAGGCGGCAATAACCGAGGCGAAAATTCCAGATGATAACCTAACCACGAGTGTTCCTCCTCCTACCAAAAGACTGATCGCCGGCTTTGCCGACGATCATTTCCTACGCGACTATGATTTACGCGGCCTTGGCTGTCTCGATGATCTTTGCGAGAGCTGCCAGTTCCTCCGGCGTCAGGTCGGTCAATGGCGGGCGCACGGGGCCGGGATCCTGTCCGAGCACGCGCAGGCCGGCCTTGATGATCGAGACCGCATAGCCCTTTTTCCGGTTGCGCAGCGCAACGAACGGGAAGAAGAAGCCCTTGAGGATCTCATCGACGGTTGCCTGATCGCCGGTCCGCAGTGCGCCATAGAAGCGCTGGGCGAGCGCGGGCACGAAGTTGAAGACCGCGGAGGAATAGGTCGTGACGCCGGCGGCGAAATAGGCCTGGGCATAGACTTCATGGGTCGGCATGCCGCCGACATAGACCAGGCGATCCTGAAGCTTGGTGGTAATCTCGATCACCTTGTCGACATCGCCGACGCCGTCCTTGAAGCCGATGAGGTTCGGGCATTCGTCGGCAAGCCGGGCGATGCTATCGGCGTTGAGGATCGCATTGTCACGATTGTAGACGATGACGCCGATGCCGACGGACTGGCAGACCGCCTTGACGTGGGCAATCAAGCCTTCCTGTTCAGCAAACATTAGGTAAGGCGGCAGCAGGAGCAGGCCATCAGCGCCAGCTTTTTCAGCCGACTTGGCGATCTCGACGGCGATCGAGGTGCCGTATCCGGTTCCCGAAATGATCGGCGTGTTGCCGGCGACTGCCTTTGCAGCCTGGACGACCTGCGGGACTTCGGCGGGATTGAGGGAGAAGAACTCCCCGGTGCCGCCGGCTGCGAAGAGGGCGGCTGCATCATAGCCGGACAGCCATTCGACATGGCGGCGATATTTCGCCTCGTCGAATTTCAGGTCGTTGTCAAAATGAGTAACGGGGAAGGACAGCAGACCGCTGCCGATAGCCTTTTTCAGTTCAAGCGGGTTCATCTTGGAATCCTATTATCGATTGGTATGGGCAATGATTCTCAGGCGCCTTCGAGCGACTGAACGAGAGCGGCGATGTAGCCATAGCAGTAGGCGAAGGCGACGCCGGTCGGGTCGCGGCCGCTGATGGTCGGTACGTGATCGGGCATCAGCATGTATTGATAGCCGATCTCTTTATAGATCCGGGTGGAGCGGACCATGTCCATGTCGCCCTCGTCCGGGAATGTCTCCATGAAGGACAGCTTGCCGCCGCGGATATTGCGGAAGTGGACGTTGAAGATCTTTCCGCGCGTGCCGAACCAGCGAATGATGTCGTCGATTTCCTCGCGCGGATTGTCGAGCATTTCGCCGATCGAGCCCTGGCAGAAGTTCAGGCCGTGATAGGGGCTTTCGCGCATCAGCACGAATTTCTTCAGGCCTTCCACCGTGCCGAGGACACGCGTCACGCCACGA
Source organism: Rhizobium sp. AP16 (assembly GCF_000281735.1). Taxonomy (NCBI): domain Bacteria; kingdom Pseudomonadati; phylum Pseudomonadota; class Alphaproteobacteria; order Hyphomicrobiales; family Rhizobiaceae; genus Rhizobium; species Rhizobium sp. AP16. The sequence continues at coordinate 6,103 of NZ_AJVM01000083.1, forward strand.
TAGCCCGGCGGCGTATATGGGTCATGCGGATGGCAGGCGAGGCGGACGCGATTGCTCTCCGCAATGGGAACGACGCGCTCAAGGAAATAGTCGATCCGTTCCCAGTTTTCGTCTTCCGACAGGACACCGGCCAGACCGGGGGCGGCCTGGTGATCCGCCTTGTCCCAGCGGAAGCTGGCATTGAGCGAGCCGCCGCGTCCCAGCTCTTCCGGTGTGCGGGGGATGCCGATCAGGTTGAGATTGTATTTCGCGGCCGGAATCCCGGCGGCTGCGACATCCTCGATCAGCTTGCACACGGCGTCGATCTGCCGGTCGCGATCAGGGCCTGCCAGGAGGATATCGGGATAGGAAGCCTGCTCGATCGGGTTGGAAGGCAGGGGCAGTTGGATCATGTCCAGGATGAGCCCATAGCTTTCGACTTTGTCGCGGAGACGCTCCAGATCGGAAAGTGTCCAGCTTTCGGGCTTTCCGGGCGGGTCCGCACAAATATGCTTCAGCCCCAATTGCGCGAAAACGCGGTAATCATCATCGTCCCGCGCGCCGACCTGTGTTCCTACATACACTGAGCGTTCTCCCATGAGATTGTTTGATGTCATATGACATAATATGAATCTCGTGAGGTGTCGAGGGCTATTGCTGCTCGGCGAGCATCCGATAGCGTCTTTGGCTCGCGAGCATATGCGCCCGCATCGCCTGGCGTGCACGCTCCGGATCCTGTTCGGCGATCGCCGCCAGGATCTCACCGTGCTCGGCGTGGACCTTGGCGAGATAGGCGGGATCGTTGGCTTCGGGTAAGTTTGGGAACTGCCTGCGCGGGATGGTCCGTGCACCGAAATGCCGGAGAACATCGACATAGAACCGGTTGTTTGTGGCGGCTGCGATTGCCATGTGGAATTCGTAATCCGCTTCGACAGTCGGCTGGCCCAGCTCGATGAGAGCAGCCATTTTCCGGTTGGCGGTGCGAATCGCTGCCTCTTGCTCTGCCGTGCGGCGATAGGCGGCGATTGCGGCTGCTTCGCCTTCGGCTGCCATGCGAAACTCCAGCAATTCCAGGGTTTCCGGGATGCTCTTGATCTCCACCGGCGTTAGCGACAATCCGGGGCGTTCAGCGAGGTCGGCAACAAACACGCCCTTGCCCTGGATCGGCTTGACGAGACCGGCGGCGCGGAGATCGGCGATCGCTTCGCGCACGACCGTGCGGCTGACGCCGAATGTCGCCTCAAGCTGCGGCTCCGTCGGCAGCTGGTCGCCCGTGCGAAGCTTGCCGGTCTCGATCTGAGCGCGCAGCTGATCGATGACTTGTTGTGCCAGTCTTTGCCGGCCCCGGCTAAGTGTTGTCATTCCTGGTCCCCCGGTTCATTTGCATCAAGCCATCCGTGCGGTCTTGCAAACCCTGTCGATCTTCGATAAATCATCATACGACATACGGACGACATAATACGTATTCTATATTAATCCAGGGAGGAGGCATAATGAAGCACTTTTCGAAGGCGATGTTTATTGGCGCTGCAATCAGCATGCTGACGCTGACGGCACCGCAGCTTCAGGCCGCCACGCCCAAAGATCAATTGGTGATCGGCACGTCGCTGGCGCAGGTGCTTTCCCTCGATCCGCAGCAGGCTACCGAACCCAAGGCACTCGAAATCCTTGCCAACCTCTATGACCGGCTTGTCGCCACGACGGCGGACGGCAAGATCGTGCCGCAGCTCGCCGAGAGCTGGACGGATGACGGCAAGTCGCTGACCCTCAAATTGCGCGATGCCTCCTTTGTTTCCGGCAATCCGGTTACCGCCAACGACGTCGTCTTTTCGCTGACCCGGCTGCTGAAACTCAACCAGTCGGGCTCCTCTTATTTCAAGCGTATCGGCTATTCCACCGAGACGATCGCCGAGCAAATTCATGCGGTCGATGCCAAGACGGTGCGTATCGACCTGACGGACAAGGTGACCACCGAAGGCCTGCTCTATCGGTTGGCGCTGGGCGTTTCGAGCATCGTCGACAGCGTTGAGGTGCAGAAGCATGTTGTCGACGGCGATTCCGGAAATGCCTGGCTGCGCACCCATTCAGCCGGTTCCGGGCCGTTCACGCTGAACAAATGGACCCCGAACGAGATCGTCCTCCTGGACGCCAACAAGGCCTATGTCGGTGGAGCGCCGAAGATGCGCCGCGTCATCATCCGCCATGTGCCGGAAAGCCAGGTCGAACGGCTGATGCTGGACCGAGGCGATATCGATATCGGCAATGCCTTGTCCAAATCCGATCTCGAAACCTTCGAGACCAAGAGCAATTTCGTCATCCAGCGCGTGCCGACCGGCGGGTTCTATGTGCTGGCGATGAACGCCAGCAATCAGTATCTCGCCAATCCCAAGGTCCGCGAAGCCATTGCCTATGGCATCGACTACAAGGGCATCGAGAAGACCATCATGGGGCCATACGGGCGGGCAAGGAATATCCCCGTTCCGGAGAATTTCGAATATGCGATGCCCAACCCGGATTGGCACCTTGATGTCGACAAGGCTAAGCAATTGCTGGCCGAGGCGGGTTTCAAGGACGGCTTTTCGCTGACGCTGAAGACGATCTCGCAGACGCCGCGCATCGATCTGGCGACCGCCATTCAGGCTTCACTTGGCCAGATCGGCATCAAGGTCGAGATCCAGCAGGGCAATGGTTCTGAAATCATCGCCGCCCACCGTTCGCGCAACTTCGACCTGTTGCTGCCGCAGACGAGCGCGCTCATGCCGAACGTTCTCGGCTCGATGGACGATTTCGCCAACAACCCCGACAATAGGCTTGAAGCCAACAATGCCGGCAACTTCGCCTGGCGTTCGGCCTGGGATATTCCGGAGCTTACGGCACTCGCTCAGAAAACCTCCGTTGAGCCCGATGCCAAGAAACGAGCCGAACTCTATGGGCAGATGCAGCAGATGTTCGTCGACCTGAAGCCGGCACTGCTGCCGCTCTTCGAACGGTTCGAACCGCTGGTTCTTTCCGGCAGGGTCAAGGGCTATCTCGGGCATCCCAACCAGATGACCCGTCTTGAAAATGTGACCAAGGCTGAGGCCGAATAAGCAATCGAAAGCAGCCGATCATGAAGGAACTATCCGTAGCCGAATTCGGCCGACGCATCGCGCATCTGATCGTCAGCCTGTTCATCCTCCTATGTGTCACCTTCGTGATCGGCCGCGTCCTGCCGGCCGATCCGGTGGGGGCGATCGTTGGCGAACTGGCCGATCCCGCCGCCTATGCGGCGATGCGTCAGCGGCTTGGACTGGATCTTCCCCTTTACGAGCAATTCTTCATCTACCTGAAGGGCCTCGCCCATGGCGATTTCGGCACGGCGATCCTGACGGGAAACCCCGTCTCTGCGGATCTCGCGCAGGCCTTTCCCGCGACATTCGAGCTTGCAACGTTTGCCGTCATCATCTCGACCTTCGTCGGTGTTCCGCTCGGCCTCGTCGCGGCGTTATTCCGTGATCGGCTCATCGACAAGATCGCCCGCGTCGTCTCTCTCGTCGGTCACTCTATTCCGGTCTTCTGGTTCGGGATCGTCGGGCTTGTCGTTTTCTATGCGGGCCTCAACTGGGTCGGCGGTCCCGGCCGGGTCGATGTCTATTATGAAGGCATCGTCACGCCGCGAACCGGTCTGCTGTTGGTGGACAGTCTCCTGCAGGGCGAGACGGATATCTTCTGGAATGCGCTCAGCCACATCATCCTGCCGGCCTTCATCCTAGCCTATGCGGCGGTGGCCTATATCACGCGCATGACCCGCAGCTTCACCCTGGAGCAACTCAGCCAGGATTATGTGATCGCGGCTCGTGCCAAGGGCGTCAGCCCGGCCCAAACCATCATCGGTCATGTTCTCCCAAATATCGCCGTGCAGCTCATCACCATTCTCGCCATTTCCTATGGTGGGCTCCTTGAGGGCGCGGTGGTGACCGAAATCGTCTTCTCCTGGCCGGGTATCGGCCAGTACATGACGAACGCGCTGATGATCGGCGACATGAACGCCATTCTTGCCGCGACCATCATTGTCGGATTCTTCTTCATGCTTTTGAATTTCCTAGCGGATATCGCCTATGCGGTCTTCGATCCGCGCACCAGGGAGGCCGCTCGATGAGTGATGCGATCCATGCGGACGTAACCGTCCGCCCGCCGAATATGTTGAGCCGTATGGCAACATCGGTGAAACGCGCCGGCGGCAAGCTGACGCATGAGCCGCTTGGTCTCGTGGGCTTCATCATCCTTGGCCTGCTTTGCCTGATCGCGATCTTCGCGCCGCTTCTGGCGCCTTATGATCCGAACGTGCAGGTGCTCTCCAACGCACTGCAGCCGCCGAGCCTCGCGCATCTGGCAGGCACGGACGAATTCGGCCGAGACATCCTCAGCCGGCTGATTTTCGGTACACGTATCACCATCCAGACGGTGCTGTCGATTTCCGTGATCGTCGGGCCGATCGGCCTTGTGATCGGTGTCGTCGCCGGCTTCTTCGGTGGTCGCGTGGATGCGCTCCTGATGCGCGCTACCGATATCGTGCTGTCCTTTCCTTCGCTGATCCTGGCGCTGGCTTTTGCCGCGGCGCTCGGCGCCGGCCTCACGACGGCGATTATCGCCATCTCGCTGACGGCCTGGCCGCCGATTGCGCGACTGGCGCGCGCCGAAGCGCTCGTCGTCAGGAATACCGACTATGTCGCTGCAGCGCGGCTCTATGGCGCCTCTCGGCTGCGTATCCTGTTCTTCTATATTGCACCGATGTGCATCCCCTCGGTGATCGTGCGCCTGACGCTCAACATGGCCGGCATCATCCTGACGGCAGCGTCGCTCGGCTTCCTCGGTCTTGGCGCCCAGCCGCCGGCGCCCGAATGGGGCGCGATGATTTCCAACGGACGCAAATACATGCTTGATTTCTGGTGGGTCGCCGTCATGCCCGGCATTGCGATCCTTCTGGCAAGCCTGGCCTTCAACATCGTCGGCGACACCCTGCGTGATATTCTGGATCCCCGCCATGCAAGATCGTGATCTCCATCCCGTCCTCTCCGTCAAAGGGCTGAATGTCCGGTTTGGACGCAATTCTCTGGCGGCCGTCTCCAATGTCAGCTTCGATGTCGGGCGAGAACGCGTCGGGATCGTCGGCGAATCCGGCTCCGGCAAATCGACGACAGGGCGTGCGATCATGCGCCTGCTGCCGCCAAGCGCGAGCGTTGCGGCCGAACGCATGGATCTGGATGGCGTCTCCCTGCTCGACAGGACGGAGCGCCAGATGGGCGCCCTGCGCGGCAAGGATATTGCGCTGATCATGCAGGACCCGCGCTACTCCCTCAATCCGGTACTGACCGTCGGCAAGCAGATCGCCGAGGCGGCGCGGCTTCATATGGGATTGCGCGGCAGCAAGGCGCGCGATGCGGCGCAAGCCATGCTGGAGCGCGTCCGCATCAGCGATCCGGAGCGCGTCATGGCGCTTTACCCACATCAGATCTCGGGTGGCATGGGCCAGCGCGTGATGATCGCGATGATGCTTCTGGCAAAGCCGAAGCTGGTGATCGCCGACGAGCCGACCTCGGCCCTCGATGTCAGCGTTCGCAGGGACGTGCTTACCTTGCTCGATGAACTTGTCCGCGAGAACAATTCCGGGTTGCTGCTCATCAGCCATGACATTCGAATGGTCGCTGCCTTCTGCGAACGCATCATCGTCATGTATTCCGGCCGCATCGTCGAAACTCTGACGCGCCTGGAAGATGCCCAGCATCCTTATACGCGCGGCCTGATGTCCGCGCTGCCGGATCCGCACAATCCGGTGCGCCGTCTGGCGGTGCTCGACAGGGCGAAGCTTGATCTGGAGACCAGCCGATGATTAGCGTGCGTGATCTTGATGTCGTCTTTACCTCCGGCAAGACCGAGAACCATGTCGTCCGGCGGGTGAGCTTCGACGTCGGGAAGGGGGAGACACTCGGTATCGTCGGTGAATCCGGATGCGGCAAGTCGACGGTACTGCGTTGCCTCTCCGGCATGGAAAAAGGATGGTCTGGCAACATCGGGCTCGCCGGCAAAGCTGTCGGCAAGATCCGGACGCGCGATGAACTGCGGCATGCCCAGATGGTGTTTCAGGACCCCTATGGCTCGCTGCATCCCCGGCACCGCATCGGCACAGCCCTGGCGGAGCCATTGAGAGCGATGGGGCATGGCGATGTCTGGACGAAGGTGGACAAGGCATTGCGGCAGGTCGGCCTGCAGCCAGCCTTTGCCAACCGCTACCCTCATGAACTTTCCGGCGGTCAGCGCCAGCGCGTCGCGATTGCCCGCGCGCTGATCCTGTCACCGCCAATCCTGCTGCTCGACGAGCCGACCTCGGCGCTCGACGTCTCGATCCAGGCCGAAATCCTCAATCTCCTGGCCGATCAGCGTGACGAGCGTTCCCTGACCTATGTCCTCGTCAGCCACGATCTGGCTGTCATCGCGCATATGTGCGACCGGGTGCTGATCATGAAGGGCGGCACTTTTGTCGATGAGCTGACCAAGGCGGATTTGCAGGCGGGCATAACGCATGATGCCTATACCCGCGAGCTGTTCGAGGCGAGTTTTCTGTAAAGCGGATATAGGCGGCAGCGGCCGGCGCTGACCGCCTACTTGTCGGCGCCGTTATAGTACTGAATTTCCAGGGAATTCAAATCGAGAGCCGGGACGCAGCGCAGGTTGACCGCCCGCGTGGGTGTGCCATCGGGGCTCGTGGCCATAGAGAATGGCTGCGTGCCGCAATCGACGCAAAATTGATGATCGATCCGGTGTGTATTGAATTTATAGCTGCGGAGTGAGTCCTCGCCGCTGTCCAGTGTGAATTTTTCCGTCGGGAAAAAGGCAAGCAACATGCCCTTGCGGCGGCAATATGAGCAGTTACAGCTAAGGGCCTGGCCCGGCAGATCGGCGTCGACCATGAACGCCACTTTTCCGCAGTGACAACTTCCTTGGAATGCCATTTTATCTTCCCGATTCTCGAATCATTGTGCGGATATTCTGCAATATCCGATCGCAACATATCTCAATATTATCGAACACAGCATTACACTCGTCTTGCTATTCTAGGGGAACCCCAATCTCTGGAATATGATCGTGTCACAAAAATCCGACGGCAGGACCCGGGTCCTGCTCTGCCTGCCCGGCGCCGATGTGAGCACCACCACCAACGTCGTCTTAGGGCGACATTGCTTCGCGGTAACGGCAGCTGCTTTTCGATTGGCACAGGTCATGGAAGCATCAGCGTGACATATTCGTATCCAGGTGAGATAATTTCGCGCGCGATAGACCGTGCGATGGGCACTCAAACGAAGGCGATGGCCTCCGAAATGGCAATGTTCGACCAACCTCATATTCTGATCGTCGAAGACGATACCGACATAGCGCATATGCTGGTCGAACTGGTGAAGAGCAATGGTTTCGAGGCGACGTCGGCGGCAAGCGGCGGAGAGATGGATCGCTTGCTGGCACGACACAAGTTCGATCTGATCGTCCTCGATGGCATGCTTCCCGGCGAGGACGGCTTCAGCATCTGCCGGCGACTGCGCTCGTCCCGATCGATTCCGATCCTGATGCTGACCGCGTTGCGGGAGGATGTCGACCGCATCCTGGGTCTCGAGCTTGGTGCCGACGATTATGTCACCAAGCCCTTCAACTCCCGTGAGCTGATGGCCCGCATCAAGAGCATTTTGCGACGGGCGTCATTTTCCCAGCAACCGGAGGAGGACGTCGCGCCGATGACGTTCGCGGGTTGGCGCATCGATCCGAAAAGCCGGCAGCTCTTCGACGCCGAAGGCGCCGAAGTCTCCATGACGACGGCGGAGTTCGATCTGCTTTGGGCGTTTTGCAGTAATCCGAACAAGGTGCTGACGCGCGAACAGCTTCTGTCCATGACGCATGCCGGATCGGCCGGCCCGGTCGAACGCAGCATCGATGCCCATATCAGCCGCGTCCGCCAGAAGATCGAGCCCAACCTCAAGGATCCAACCTTCATCAAGACGGTGCGTCTTGGCGGCTATCTGTTTGCTTCCAAGGTGGAGCGTCTGCCGTGAAGGGCCTTCGCACCGCCTCCATACGAACGCAGATACTCGTATTGGCGACGTTGCTGATCATCCTCGTTTCCGTCGTGGCGACGCTTTCCGAGCCGTTTATCTACGGCCGGCATGACAAGGGCGTTGCGATCGGCTTGTTGGCGGGACGAATTGAAAGAGTGCTGGATCGGTACCGACAGGCGCGTTCGCCCGATGAGGAAGATGCTGCCTTAAAGTTCGCCGCAACCCTCGGGATTTCCGCGGAGAAAATGCCGGCAAGTCAAATCCCGCCGCAACAGGAAGCTATTGCTGCGTCGAGCGAGATCGTCGAGCGGGCTAGAGCGCTGCTCGAAACCAATGTTTTCAAGTCAGTTGAGAATGCATTCGCGGATCAGTCGGTGGGGAATGTCCTGACCGTCAAGGTCGATGCCGATCGCGCGCTGGTTTTCCACTTGCCTGTCTTCCCCAACTATCTATGGCTGTTCCCAGCCATGGCGAGCGGGATTTTGAAGATCGTCATTCCGCTGGCGCTGATGGCCTATTTCAGCAGCTGGCTCATTACCCGGCCGGTGGTCCGGTTCGCCGCCGCCGCCGAGCGTGCCAGCATGGACGACAGCCTGGAAAAGCCGTTCGTGGCTGACGGCGCCTCGGAAATGAGAAGCCTGGCCGCCTCGCTCAACGTGATGCGAAGCCGAATATTGGAAATGGTCGACAGTCGCACGCGCATGCTCAGTTCCATCAGTCATGATCTGAGAACACCGCTGACCCGTCTGCGGATGCGCGCCGAGCGCTGCGAGCAGCCGGAGCTTCAGCGTCAGATGCTGGCCGATATCGCCACCCTGGGCTCGATGATCGATGAGAGCCTGACGTTTCTGACAAACGCCTCCCATAGCGTGCCTTCGCGCAAGGTGGATATTTCAAGCCTGCTTCAGACGATCGCGACCGACTTTTCGGACACCGGCATCGAGGTGGGCTTCAAAGGCCCCCGCCGGCTTACCTGCATCTGCAAGCCGCAAGCCATTACCAGAGCGATTACCAATGTGGTCGAGAATGCCTCCCGCTATGCGACCGAGATTGAGATTGAGTTGCAAAGCGCCAGCAATGGCGGGGTTTTGATCAAGGTGAGCGACAATGGCCCTGGCTTGACGGATGCACTCAAAGTACGGGCTCTGGAGCCCTTCTTCAAGGCGGACAAAGCCCGGACGACGGGAATGGGCGGCGGCTTCGGCCTTGGCCTTCCGACCGCCGAGGGTATCGTCAGAAAGGGGCATGGCGGGACGCTCAAGCTGCTCGACCGCAAGCCCAATGGCCTGATCGTCGAGATCACCCTGCCGCCAACTCAGGACGAGGCGATGGGGCGCCTTGCGGGTGATCCAAAGAAGGTCCCGTCGGCAGGCTGAGTTTTCATTCTTGCGGATAATGGAACGGCTACCCAACCTTCGGTTGGCAACAGACTCTTTAAGTCCCGCCATCATCTTCGCGAACATTTCCATATATTAAAGAAAACACCGCAACACACCGATTCAATAGAACTGGCTCTGGCAACACTCTGCCATATTTTCCAGGAGCCAAATCTTTGCTGAGAACACCCACCACCAGTGTCGCGCTGATCGCCCTGTGTGCGACCATTGCGGGATGCACCACTGCCGACCCCACCGTTTACGCGGGCCTGGCCTCGGCACCGCAGCTTCAGCCGAACCCGGACGACAAGGGCGGCCGCGTACCGTATCGGTATAAGGGCAATGTCGACTGGAGGCAGTACAACAAGATCATCGTCGATCCCGTCACTGTCTACAACGGTCCAGACAACCAGTTCGTGAAGATCGCCGACGAAGACAAATCAGTCCTTGCCGGTTACATGCAGGACCAATTCACGCAAAAGCTGCGGACGCGCTTCGCTGTCGTCAACAATCCCGGCCCCGGTACACTTCGGCTCCATCTGACGCTGACAGGCGCCAAGGATACCACCCCGGTTCTTGGACCGTTCTCGCATCTTGATGTCGGCGGCAACGCGATCAATGCCGTTCAGGCGGTGCGTGGTCGCGAAGGGACGATGGCGGGCTCGGTGAACTATGCCGTGGAAATCTACGATGCGCCGAGCAATCGCCTGCTCTCCGCCTATGTCGCCAAGCAATATCCGAATGCAATGAACGCTGGTGCAACCTTCTCGCGCTTGAAGGGCTCCAAGATCGGGATCGAGAAGGGTGCCGATGCGCTTCTCGAGCAGCTGCAGTAAGCCAAGCGGCCTTGCCCGCCTCAGATAACGGAATTGGCCACGCGTACATTGACTGCGCGGGGCCTTGTCCGTCTGAAGCTCACAAAGCCTTCGGCGTTCTGCTGAGGGTCGGCATTTTGTCCTAACTCAGGTCGGGACTGTAAAGCTCTGTCAGGGTCTTCAGCAGTTCGAGTACGTCCGGATGATCGCAGGAATAGTATCTGAATTGGGCGTGGCTGCGAAATTTGATGATTCCCGATCGATGAAGGCGCGCCAAATGCCGGCTTAGGGCCGGCTGGGATATGCCGATCTTCCGGGCCAGGCTATTTACGTCCTCTTCGCGATCCGACAGAAAAATGCAAACCTGCAGCCTGCTCGGATTGGCAAGCTGGCCGAGGAGATCTGCATGCCATGCGAGGCGTTGGTCTCGTGTTGCGTGATCTGAATACATTGGACGTTCTATTGCTGAGGATGAATCTGATGGATTTGCGCGGGGGCATAATCCTGCCAGGATACACGCACTGGCTGTAAAGTTTTATTCTGATTTGTTGCGATATGTTGCGTCTTGCGGGGCGGTCTGCCGGCTTGAACAGCTCTGACGAACGGTGCACGACGAAACCGTCGACTGAATGTATCGATGTATCACCGCGACGCCGCTTGCGACAAACTGTAACAAAAACGAACCGATTGCCTTGTTTTGGTCCGGCTTTTGACATCACGCTGCTAATTAGACCGGTTATCTCTGTGTCTAGTGAACAGGAGGTAGCCATGACTTATAAAGAATTGACGATAGCCGATGTTCTCAACGATCCGTTGATCCGGCAGGTAATGCGCGCGGATCAGGTGTCTCTGACCGGGATGACGAACCTGCTGCAAGATGCAGCGCATAGGCTGAAGAGCGCGAAGACATTGCGCGGCAAGGCGGAGATCGGCTTGCCGAGTGGCATGAACCCGATCGTGGCCAACGTGGCTTGCAACGATGCGTGGCGGCCACATCAATCGTGTGGCCGTTGATGATCGCTTTCGCTGAAGCCCAGCTTCCAAAAACTGACGGCGCGCGTGTTTGCGCGTGAGAGGCCGAGATCCCTCCGCCAATAGGTCCTAAGCGCCCGCGCCGTCGCTGATTCCGCTCCGGCCCACAGGCCGAACGATACGTCACTCGGCGGCCGGATGGCCTTCACGGCCCCTTCGAGCAATCGTGAACGTCCGGCGGCCTCACCGTTTCTATGAAGCCATCTGATATCGATGCCGGCCGGGCCTAAAAGCGTCTGTTCTTCGCCCTTGTCTGCCACCTCGATCAGGACAATGCCCTGTGCCGTCTCAGGCAGAGCCTCGAGCATGCGGGCAATCGCAGGGATGGCCGTCTCGTCGCCGGCGAGCAGGCACCAATCCATCGCCGGCATGCTGCCGCCGCCGGGACCCATCATGCCGATGACATCGCCGGCACGCGCCGTCTCGGCCCAGGCACTCGCGACGCCCTGGTCGCCATGCAGCACAAAGTCGACATCGATCTCGCCGGCGGCAACATCGATGCGCCGGATCGTATAGGTGCGGGTCGTCGGCCGCTTGCCGTAGGGCGGCCAGGCCGGGCGTCCGTTCGGGCCGAGAACCGGCCATTCGGGAACCTCAAGGTCGGCCGGGGGAAACAGCAACCAGATATGAGGATCGCCAGTGGTGAACCAATCGAGGTTCTCGCCCTTCAGTGTGATGCGGCGCATGCGCGCCGTCAGGTCGGTCATGGTCGCGACCGTCATGATCCGCAGATTGGGAACGACGCTGCTGTCGCAGCCGTCGCCGTTCCAGCGAATATCCGGCTTTTCGCGCCAGGTGAATTCCTCAAGGTGGCTCGCCATCACATCCCTGACGGTCGCGAGTGATGGCAGGTCTCCAGCTTCCGCGTAGAGACGCAGGCCCTGATCGGTGACCTCCATCGTGCCGATCCCCCAGGGGAACACGGCGCTTCCCATCGCCCCCGAAAGGGTGGTGGGCACTTCCTCGGCGAAATGTTCGAAGACTTCGGCGAGATATTGCTTCGGCGTGGGCAGGGCGACTTCGGCGCGGGATGTCAGCTTTGTCATGAGGCGGTGTGTCCTGAGTTGGCGATGCCGAGGCGGAGCGATGGTGGGATCTCCGTTTCGGTGGGAGAGGGGTCACGGATCGAGAAGATCGGCCCAGTAGGTTCCTTGCATCGGAACCGCGAGAAATTTTTCGTTGATCTCCGCCAGCGTTTTCTGCGGGTCGATATCGGCGAACAGATCCGGATGAAACCACTTCGCCATCGCCTCGACCGCAAGCACATTGGTTGGGGAATGGAAGAAGAAGAGCCAAAGCGCATGCGCGCGGCCCTTTGCGAAAGCCGAGAGCGTGCCGATCCCCGGCTCTTGTGCCGCATCCTTCAGCGCGGAATGAACAAGCTCCGCGGAAGCGCCGGGACCGATCATGAAGCCGCCGCTGCCGGGAAGATCGGCTCCGCCGGCTGCGATATAGATGTCCGGGTCCTGCGATAGGACATATTCGAGGCTGAGCTGGCCAGTCGCGCCCTTGACAACCGATTTCGCGATGTTCTCGCCGCCGGCGAACTCGATGAATTCACCGACCTTGCCGCCTGCCGACCAACAGCATTCCCAGCCACCGGCGCGGGCATGCAGGAAGACCTTGGGCCTGGTGACGTCGGCACCGGCCAATCGCTCCGAAATCCGCCGCATATGGCTTTCGTAGAAATCGATATAGGCCTCGGCACGGCCTTCCTGCCCGAGCGCCTTGCCAAGAATCCGCATGCTGGCGGCGGTATTCTTGATCGGGTCGTTGAAGAAATCGACATAGGCGACGGCGACGCCAGCCGCGTTCAACTGCGTCTCCATGGTGCTGGACGTGCCGAACCAGAGCGGGACGATGACGAGGTCCGGCCGAAGGCTCAGCGCCTTTTCGACGGAGAACGTATCGGCGGTCGTCCCGCCAACGACCGAGATGTCCGCCATACGGGGAAAGCGCTGCCTGTATTGGCCATAAGTCGATGGATCGAACCGAACGAAATTATCCGCCCAACCGACGACTTGTTCAGTCGGATCGGACTCGAGTAAGGCCAGGGCGGTCAGCAACTGGCCATCGGCGAGGATGACGCGGCGGGCCGGATGGGACAGTTCGATGGTCCGTCCGGCGATGTCGGTGAAGGTCGCGAGCTGTGCGTTTGCCGCCTGTGCACCGCAGACGATCGCGGCGTAAGTGACAATGATCAGTATGCCGCGTGCGATGAGACGCGCGCGGCATACTACCGTTGTTCGAAGCAGGAGGTTCAGCCCGAGCACTTGCACTACCACCGATATTTGAGGTTGGCGGTAATCGTCCGGCCATTGCCGTAGAAGCACGAAGTCTCGCTCCAGCATGATGATACGAAGGTCTTGTTGAACAAGTTGGTCGCATTGACCGAGAGCTGCAGATTTTTAATGTCGGGGTTCAGTTTGCCGAAGTCGTAGCGCAGGGCAGCGTCCACCAGCGTGTAGGAGGGAACCTTCAAGCTGTTGGCGGCATCGCCATAGGACGAGCCGACATAGCGGACACCGGCTCCGAGGCTGAGGCCGTCCAACGTACCATCGTCGAATTCGTAGTTGGCCCAGAGCGAGGCGAGGTTGCTTGGCACGCCATAAGGACGCTTGCCCTGATAGGTCGTGTCCTCGGTATTCTTGATATCGATATGGGAGTAGGAGGCGATCAGACTCAGATTGTCGTTGACGTTGACATGAGCCTCCAGCTCGACGCCGCGTGACCGGACCTCGCCCGTCTGCACGGAGGCATAAGGATGCGAAGTATCCGGGTCCGCCGTCTTTACGTTCTGCTGGGTGATGTCGAACAGCGATGCCGTGAGGAAGCTTTCCCAGCCATCCGGCTGGTATTTGACGCCGACTTCATATTGCTCGCCCTTGGTCGGCTTGAACGGATTGCCCGACCAGTCCGTGCCGAGCACCGGTTCGAAGGACGTCGAATAGCTGGCATAGGGTGCGATGCCATTATCGAAATTATACATGAGGGCGGTGCGCCAGGAAAAAGCCTTGTCCGACTGGGGCACGTAGGCCGGCGCATAATTGTTGCGGGTCTCGGCGTCGACCCAGTCGCCACGGATACCCGTCAACAGCGACAGGTTGTCGAGTTTCATCTGGTCCTGAACGTAAACGCCGGTCTGGTTGAGCCTCTGGCTGGTCACATAATCGAGGCTCGGCGATGCGATGGTCTGGTAGTAGACCGGATTGAGCACGTCGAGCGGATCGACTGCCCCATAGCCCATCTTCACGTCGGCATTGTTGCGGCGATAGTCCAGCCCGAACAGCGCGGTGTGCTGGATCTCGCCCGTCGAAAACTCGGCCTGGGCCTGGTTGTCGATGGCGAGACCATCGAAGGATTCGACCGAATGGATCGACATGCGCGACAGCTGGGTCGGCGTCAGCCATCCATTCTGGAAGACCGATTTGTAATCATAGTCGGCGTGCATGAAGCGCAGGTTCTGCCGCACGGTCCAGATGTCGTTGAAGCGATGCTCGAACTCATAGCCGATCGAATATTGCGACCGCTGCGACTGGTCGAAATTCGGATCGGCCTCGGTGAAGTTGCGTGACAGCTTGCCCCAGGATGCCGATTTCACCGTGCCGACATAGGGGAGATAGTTGAAGTTCCCGGCATCCGGATCGCGCTGGGCATTGCCGAGAATAGTCAGCTTGGTGTCGCCGTCCGGCTGCCATGTCACCGCCGGAGAGATCGAGAGACGCTGATCTTTGGCGAAATCGACCTGAGAATCCGCGTCGCGCGCAACGCCGGTCAGGCGATAGAGTACCGTGTTGTCGTTGTTGACCGGACCGCTGAAGTCGAAGCCGATCTGTTTGCGGTTGAAGGTGCCGTATTGCAGGTCGACCTCGTGCAGGGGCTCTTCCGTCGGGCGCTTGCTCCAGAGGTTGACCACGCCGCCCGGATTGACGGCGCCGTAAAGGATAGAGGAGGGGCCTTTCAGCACCTCGACCCGCTCCAGCATATAGGGGTCGATTGACGGCGCGATGTAGTAGATGCCGCGCGGCATGCGCAGCCCATCCATGAGCCCGACCCAATTCGCCTCGGAGCCGCCCGGCGTACCGAAACCGCGGATGTTCGGATAGTCATAGCGCCCGGTGCGCGTCTCGGCGGCGACACCCGGCGTGTAGCGCAGTGCCTCCGAAACGGTCTTCGAATTCTGGTCTTCCATCTGCTTGCGCGTAACGACGGAGACCGACTGCGGCGTTTCGATCAGGGGCGTGCCGGTTTTCGTCCCTGTCAGGGCATTCTGCGCGATATAGCCGTCGGTTGGGCCGAATGCCCCATCCTGACCGGTCACGGTGATCGGCGCGAGCACGGTCGAGCCATCGGCCGCCGTTCCGCTTGCTGCCGTGGTGGTGGGATCGACGAGGGCGGCCGAGCCGGGTGCGCCGATGCGAAGGACGATGCCGGTGCCGGCAACGAGGCGCTGCAAGGCCTGCGTCGGCGTCATCGACCCGATCGCAGCACCGGATGTCTTGCCGCGTGCGATTGCCGAGGAATAGCTGATCTGCCAGCCGGTTGCGCGAATGAAAGCGCTGACGGCCGAGTCGAGCGGCTGGGCCGGGATCTGGAAATTCATCGCCTGCGTGGCGGCCGGACGCGCTTGCTGCCCCATGGCGGGCGATACGGAAGTGACACTGAGGCAGCTTAGAAGTGTCGATGCCAGAAGTGCCCGCGCCAGAATGCGCTCGTTCCCATGTTTCCTGATCTGCTGCCCATGCGATGACATTCGCCCCATTTCCATCTTGCCGATAATCCCTTCTGGCCCCAGAGGGTTCGGACCGCAACGCGCGCAACCGTCACCCTTCAATACCTAGACGCAGTGGGAATGCGGAACCGGCAAAAAAAGTTGAGGAATTATCGCAAGATTATGATTCCGCCTGGAATCCGGGTCATTCCTACGCCCGCCGCATCCGCCAGGGTGCGAATGGCGCCTTCGATACTGTCGAGACGATAGTTGCCGGTAACGATCAGGCGGCTGATGCGGCTGTCGGCAACAATGATCGTGCCGCCGTAATAGCGGCGCAGCTCGTTGAGCACGGTTCCAAGCGGCTGATCGTCGAAGATGATGCGTCCATCGCGCCAGGCGAGTGCGCGGGACGGATCGGTCTTTCGCACCGCCGACAATGACGTGGCTGTCGCCGTTACCGCCTCGTCGGGCTCCAGCCTGACCTGCTCGGCCGCATTGCAAAGACAGGTGACTTCGACATGACCGCGTTCCAGCACGACATCGTCGGAGTCGTCATCGGTCCGTACCGAAAACGCCGTGCCGGTGACTTCGACTTCGCCGAAATGGCCGGTCACCCTGAAGGGATGGGACGCATCGTGCTGCACGTCGAAGAAGGCCTCGCCCTTGAGCAGCCGCACTGTGCGCTGGCCGTTCTGGAAATCAAGCGCGACGGCCGACGCCGTGTTGAGGATCATGGTCGAGCCGTCGGGGAGGTGGATCGTGGATTGATCGCCGGTCGCGGTGATATAGTCGGCCTGCCAGGCCAGCATCAGTTTCGGATATTGCCAGGCACCCAGCACGGCCAATACCACCGCAGCCGCGGCCGCAAGGCGCGGAAGCCAGCGCAATCCCTGCCGCCGCGACGTGGCGGTCTGCTTGGCGGCGCTTTCCGCCATCGGGAGAGAGGCGACCGCTTTTGCAAAGGCGCTTGAGCCCCACATTGCCTCAAGGGCGTGAAACTCCTCCGCGTGTCGCGTGTTGTGATCGAGCCAGGCTTGAAAATCACGCATGGTGCCGGCGTCGGGTTCGGCGTTGCGCAGGCGGGCGAACCACTCGAGCGCCGCATCGGCGATCGGATCATCGTGAACGTAGCCTTCGCCCGTCTCGTCCTCATTGTCCGTGCCGTTCCGTCCCACTCAGGCCATCCCATCTTCAGTGCATCGCGGGTCCCTATAACCTAGACGTTCGGTAATCTGAAACCCGGCAAAAAAGGCTTCCCTCGGGCATACGATGTCTCGCAAGCCAGTGACGGGAAGGGTTAAACCCCGCAACGTGATAGATGTCATTACCATCAGGGGATCACTTCTTGTCGAGCCGCGCAAGCGCGTCCCGGCAATGCCCCATGGCGAGCTTCAGATCATTGAACACTGTCCGTTCGGAGACGCCAAGATGGTCGGCAATGCGGACATTCGACCATTCCTCCAGGCGACTGAGAACCATGATCGTCTGCGCCCGCTCGGGAAGTCCGGAAAGCGCCTTTTTGAACCAGCACAGCCTCTCCCGCTCGATGATCGCATCCTCGACGGAGGGGATATCGGCGGCGATGGCGGCGATGGCCGCTTCCTCGACGCCCTCGGCCTCGACGTTGGCGCGGGTGTTCTTGCGGCGCAGATGATCCAGCGCAAGATTGCGGGCCGTCTGGTGCAGGAAGGCCTCGACATGTTCGATCGGGCCGCTGTCGGCTGCCCGCCGCGCCCTGACATAGGTCTCCTGCGCGAGATCCTCGGCCGTCTGGGGATCACGCACGATACGCATCACGCTCCACAGCAGGGAGCGCCGCTGGGTCTCGAATATGGTGTTCAAGACGGAGGGCATGACGACGCCTCCTTCCTCAAGCCTGACGATACCCAATAGTCGAAATCAACGCATATCGCGGCGGCAGCCGCGAAACCTGCCGGTTTCCACGCCCGCTCGTGTCCCGTTCCCGTGTCCCGGTCAGTTCGCGTCGACAATCAATCACACCCGTGTCATCGGTCTTGGGCAAAGGGCTTTACCCAAACACCGATCCTGCCATAGGCGGACTGAAAAAACCTTGCAACGGCAGTGATTTAGAATGGATGCAAACTTTCGTGCGGACGCGAATAAAAGTGGATTGTAATTCACATGTTTTCTACTTGATTTTATTGCGCCTCTGCCGTCCGGCTGAATGATAGGCGGGGCGTTACACGCCCTTGGCAGTCTATGAATTGATCAGCCGGCGTTGCGCCCGTGCAACAGTTTCGTCATGCCGACTAGCCTGCGGGTGAAGCGCGGCGAAAAAAGTGGGGAATGAGCGAAGATCGGGGCGTCTTGGCCTTGCGGTGTCCGCGAATGATCGGGGATTTGCAGGATCAAGGCTTGGAAATGTTGCTCTCCAAGCAGCTCGAGGCTAATCGTTCAAATACTCAATGTCCGTTAGGTCGCTTGCCGCACCGAATGAAGGCAAAGCGCTCTTCTCCACAGGCTCTCCGGGATACCAGCAAGATGAATTCGCACGTCAATGATCTCAATGCGCTCATACAGCAGCTTTCATCGCAGCAAGAAGAGCATTTGATCGAGGTTCGCCGCGATATCCACGCCCATCCCGAGACCGGCTTCGATGTCGTCAGGACGAGCGGCGTGGTCGCCCGTGAGCTCGCAAACCTCGGGATCGAGCATCAGACCGGCATTGGCCGCACCGGCGTCGTCGGCTTTATCAAGGGCGGGCGTCCCGGCCCGACGCTCCTCATCCGGGCCGACATGGATGCCCTGCCCATGCAGGAGCAGACCGGCCTGCCTTTTGCCAGCCAGATCGAAGGCAAGATGCATGCCTGCGGCCACGACCTGCATACGGCGACGCTGATCGGCGTCGGCGCGATCCTCAAGGAGATTGCCCCCCGTCTCAGCGGCAACGTGAAACTGATGTTCCAGCCGGCCGAGGAAACCCAGGAAAGCGGCGCGGCGGCGATGATCGTCGACGGCGTGCTTGATGGTGTCGACTATGCGCTCGGCTTCCACAATTATCCGGATGAGCCCGTCGGAACGTTCAGCTTCATCCGGGGCATATCGAACGGCTCCTCCGACGAGTTCGACATTACCATCCATGCCAAATCCGGCCATGCCGCGCGCCCGCATGCGGCAATCGATCCGGTCGTTGCCACTGCGCATCTCATCACACAATTGCAGGCAATCGTTTCGCGCGAGGTCGACCCGATGCGCCCGGCGGTCCTGACCGTCGGCTCCATTCATGGCGGCAACACGCACAACATCATTCCCGACTCCGTTGCCATCATGGGAACGGTTCGTTGCCAGGACGCGGAATCCCGCGACGTGATCGAGGCTGCCATGCGCCGCGTCTGCGAGGGGCTGGAAGCATCCATGCGCGTTCGCTGCGAGGTGAACTACGTGCGCGGCGTGCCCTCGCTGATCAATGACGAGCATATTCTGACGACCACCATGTCGGCGATCCGCGAGCATTATGGCGACGTCGTCCTGGAGCGCGAGGCAGGCCTCGGCGCGGAGGACTTCGCTCTGGTCGGCGCGAAGGTTCCGGCCTTCCAGCTTGGCGTCGGCTCCTCCCAGGAAGGCCGCAACGATCGCGTCCACAATTCCGACTACCAGCCGGACGAGCGCTGTATCGCAAACGGTGTCGTAGCGCTGTCGTTGGCCGCCGCAAAGCTCCTGGCTTAGCCGGCGAAGCCTCTATTTACGACACGGGACCGGTCGCCAAACCGATTTTGCATTTTGTTTCTTCCGGATCGTTGATTTTTAGGAGGAAATTGCGGGCTTGATGTTAGCCGATACCATAGGAAATGTGCCACGCGGCCACCGCAATGCGGAGCCGGAAGCCATCAGATGAAGAGGAATAGATTTTAATGCCGGGCGAAAAGACGATTTCGAACATCCTGCAGCCGACACGGCGCCGGTTCCTGCAAACAGCGGGCGCCCTGTCGGCGACGCTTTCGGCAGGCGGGCTTTTGCTTCCCGGCAGCGCTGCGGCGCAGGCGGAAACGCCGGTCAAGGGCGGACATCTCGTGCTGGGGTTGGATACGGCGTCGAGCTCGGACAGGCTCGATCCCGCCTTCTATACCGAAGCCTATATGTACACGGTCGGCTTTCAGCTCTTCAACACCGTCGTCGAGCTCGGCCCGGATGGCAAGCTGATCGGCGCGCTCGCCGAAAGCTGGGAACCGGCAACGCCCGATGGCAGCAAGTGGGTCTTCAAGCTGAAGAAGGGCATCCAGTTCCACAATGGCAAGGAACTGACCGCGCAGGACGTCGTCTATTCGCTCAATCATCACCGCGGCGAAAAGAGCAATTCCGGCGGCAAGGGCCAGCTTCTGGCGGTTACCGACATCAGCGCCTCCGACACGCATGAAGTGACCGTGACGCTGAATTCGGGCAATGCCGATTTCCCGGCCGCTCTCGTCGACTACCATCTCGGCATCGGCCCCGACGGCGGCGACTTTGACAAGGGTGTCGGCACAGGTGCTTTCATCCTCGAAGACTTCCAGCCGGGCGTTCGCGCGCTGACCAAGCGCAATCCGAACTACTGGGCATCGGACCGCGCCTTCGTCGATTCCGTCGAAACCATCGCCATGAGCGATGCGACTGCCCGCATGGCGGCGCTGTTGAGCGGACAGGTGCATATCATCAACCGTGTCGAACCGCGATCCGTCAGCCGGCTTACCGCCCGCCCTGGCGTGCAGATCCTGCGCTCGCAGGAAAACACGATGTACTGCTTCCCGATGCGGGTCGATACTGCTCCCTACAACAATCTCGACCTGCGGCTGGCGCTGAAATATGCGATCGACCGCGAGGAGTTGCAGAAGAGCCTTCTCGTCGGCACCGGCGCTATCGGCAACGATAATCCGATCGCCTCCTGGAACCCCTATTTCGCCAAGGATATTCCGCAGCGCGCCTATGACCCCGAAAAGGCGTCGTTCCACTTCAAGAAGGCGGGCTCGCCAAGTGGCATCCAGCTTAGTGCGTCCGACAACGGTTTCCCCGGCTCGGTCGACGCGGCACAGCTCTATCAGGCTTCCGCCGCCAAGGCCGGCATCACCATTGATGTCGACCGTGTTCCCTCGGATGGATATTGGGACGAAGTATGGCTGAAGAAGCCGTTCGTCGCCTCCAACTGGTCGGTACGCCCGACGGCCGACGCCATGTTGTCGCTGATCCTCCAGTCCGACGCGCCGTGGAACGAAACCGCCTGGCGCGATGAGGCCTTCGACAAGCTGCTGGCGGCGGCGCGTGTCGAGCTGGACGAGACCAAGCGTAAGCAGATCTATCATGACCTGCAGGTGAAGCTGGTGGATGAAGGCGGCGAGATCATCCCGCTCTTCGTCGACAATCTGGCGGCGGCCAGCGACAAGGTCGGCGGCTATGTGCCGGTGCCGGGCGGCGGCGATCTTAGCGGCTACCGCATCGCCGAGCGCGCCTGGCTCAAGGCCTAAGACACCCGCAACAGAATGCCTATCGGTCCCCGGATTGCCATCCGGGGGCTCTTTTTTCCCGGTAGGGCTGCTAAACCGTTGCGCTACGCTGTCATTCACGATAGCGGCCATGCGTGGAATTTTTCGGAACAGACAGATGAACAACCAGCCTCTGGCTGAGGAGATCCAGCTCGAAACGCAGGCAGTGATGCCACCGGCACGCAAGTCGGCCGGCGGTCATCTCTTGCGCCTGCTCATTAAGCGTCTGGCTCTCGGTCTGGTGCTGTTGTGGGCGGTGTCGTTGGTCATCTTTGCCGGAACCCAGATCCTGCCCGGTGATGTTGCAACCGCTATGCTCGGCCAGCAGGCAACGCCGGAAGCGGTCGCCAGCATCCGCAAGGAGCTTGGTCTCGAGAAGCCCGCGCCGCAGCGTTATGTCGAGTGGTTGGGCGGTGCCGTGCGCGGCGATTTCGGGCGCAGCTACAGCAATCGCCAGGATATTGCCAAGAGTATCGCGCCGCGCCTGAAGAACACGCTTTATCTGGCGGCGATGGCGGCGATCATTGCCGTGCCTTTGTCCATCCTGCTCGGTATCCTCTGCGTGCTTTACGTCGGAACCTGGGTCGATCGGACCATCGGTATCGTGACGCTCAGCGCCATATCGCTGCCGGAGTTCTTCGCGGGCTATCTGCTGATCGCCTATTTCTCGGTCAGCCATTTCTGGCTTCCGAGCAGCGCGACAGTTTCCGATGCCATGCCCCTGGGGCAACGCCTCATCACCATGCTGCTGCCCT
This sequence comes from Rhizobium sp. AP16, assembly GCF_000281735.1. Taxonomy (NCBI): domain Bacteria; kingdom Pseudomonadati; phylum Pseudomonadota; class Alphaproteobacteria; order Hyphomicrobiales; family Rhizobiaceae; genus Rhizobium; species Rhizobium sp. AP16. The sequence continues at coordinate 28,329 of NZ_AJVM01000083.1, forward strand.
GCCTGACGCTGGTTCTTGCCGTCGTCGGGCACATGATGCGGATGACGCGGGTAGCGCTTCTGAACGTCATGGCGTCTCCCTATATCGAGACGGCGTTCCTGAAGGGACTGCCGGGCTGGCGTATCATCTGGAAGCATGCGCTGCCGAATGCCGTGTCGCCGATTGTCAATGTCGTCGCCCTCAATCTCGCCTATCTCATCGTTGGCGTCGTCGTGGTCGAGGTGATCTTCGTCTATCCCGGTATGGGCCAGTATCTCGTCGATCATGTCGCCAAGCGCGACGTGCCGGTCGTGCAGGCCGCCGGCCTGATATTCGCTGCCGTCTATATCCTGCTCAACATCGTTGCCGACATGGTCGCGATCCTGGCCAATCCCCGATTGAGGCATCCGCGATGAGAAATCTGCCGCGTTTGACGCCCCTGGCGGTGATCGGCCTTACCGGTTTGCTTATCTTTCTTATCATGGCGGTGCTGGCGCCTTGGATCGCACCGCATCCGGTCTCGCAAGTGGTCGGCGGCGTATGGGACATGCCATCCGCCGACGCACTACTCGGCACGGACAATATCGGCCGCGATCTCTTTTCGCGCCTGCTCTGGGGCGCGCGCATCACATTCGTCATCGCGGCGCTTGCGACCGTCCTTGCCTTCGTCACCGGCGTATCGCTCGGCTTCTACGCCGCCGTCCGCCGTGGCATCATCGATCAGGTGCTGTCGCGGCTGAACGATCTGGCGATGGCGATCCCAACGCTGATCCTGGCGCTGGTCGTGCTTGCCGTTCTGCCGAAAACCATGATCGTGCTCATCCTCGTCATGGCCGGGCTCGACGCGACGCGGGTCTTCCGCGTTAGCCGGGCGCTTGCCAGCGATCTGGTTACCCTGGATTATGTCGAGGTGGCGCGCCTTCGCGGCGAGGGTTGGAGCTGGATCATCTTCCGGGAAATCCTGCCGAACGCATTGTCGCCGCTGCTCGCCGAATTCGGCCTGCGTTTCGCCTTTGCCATTCTCTTCCTGTCGACACTTTCCTTCCTCGGCCTTGGCGTCCAGCCGCCGATTGCCGATTGGGGCAGCCTGGTGAAGGAGAACAAGGATGGGCTGGTATTCGGTGTCTTTGCCGCCCTCATTCCGGGTGCTGCAATCGCGATCCTCGTCATCTGCGTCAATCTCGTCGTGGACTGGATGCTCCAGAAGACGACCAGCCTGAAAGGCGTTCGCCGCCATGGCTGATACCTTGCTCAAAGTCATCGATCTGGAGATCAAGGCCGGCGATCAGACCATCGTCGACAAGGTGTCCTTCACGCTGGAAAAAGGGCGCGTACTCGGCCTGATCGGTGAATCCGGGGCGGGGAAATCCACGATCGGGCTCGCCTCGCTCGGCTATAGCCGCGACGGCTTGCGCATCACCGGCGGACGTGCGGACCTGAACGGCACCGATATCCTGGTCTTGCGCGGTCGCGATTCCAGGCGCCTGCGCGGCGCCGCGGTCACCTATGTCGCCCAGTCGGCCGCGGCGGCCTTCAATCCGGCCTATCCGCTGATTGAGCAGGTAATCGAAGCTACGCTCTGGCATGGTCTGATGAACCGCAGCGATGCCATAGCGCGGGCAAAGGAGCTTTTTGCTCTGCTCGGCTTGCCCGATCCGCAGAATTTCGGCGATCGCTATCCGCATCAGGCGTCGGGCGGACAGTTGCAGCGTGCGATGACGGCTATGGCGCTCTGCCCGCATCCCGAACTGATCGTCTTCGACGAGCCGACGACCGCGCTCGACGTGACCACCCAGATCGAAGTCCTCGCCGCCATCAAGCAGGCGATCGAGAAGACCGGAACTTCCGCGCTCTACATTTCACACGACCTGGCCGTGGTGGCGCAGGTAGCCGACGAGATCTTGGTGCTGCGCCATGGCCGAATGGTCGAGCAGGGGCCGGTCGATCGCATCTTCAACGCGCCGCGGGAAGACTACACCAAGCAGCTGGTCGCCATGCGCCAGTCCGAAAAGCCGGCTAAGCCGGCGGCAGATGCGGAGGCCCTTCTCAGCATCGAGGGCATAGAGGCGGGATACACGCCGGGCACGACCGTGCTGAAAGGCATCAGCCTGGACATTGGTCGCGGTGAAACACTGGCGGTCGTGGGCGAATCCGGCTCGGGGAAATCGACGCTGGCGCGGGTCGTCACAGGCCTGCTGCCGGCCGCCAAGGGTAGCCTGCACTTCGATGGGCAGGCCCTGCCGGGCGACCTTGCGTCACGCGGACGGGAGATCCTGCGTGACATCCAGATTATCAACCAGATCCCCGATCTTGCGCTCAACCCGCGCCAGACCGTCGAGGCGATCCTTGCTCGCCCGCTTGCCTTTTATTTCGGCCTTGGCGGCGTGGAACTCGACCGCCGCGTGATGGCGCTGCTCGATCAGGTCGAGCTGGCGCAGACCATGCGCGATCGCTATCCCTCGGAACTCTCCGGCGGCCAGAAACAGCGCATCTGCATTGCGCGCGCGCTGGCCGCGGCCCCCAAACTGATCATCTGCGACGAGCCGACATCGGCGCTCGACCCATTGGTGGCCGAAGGCATTCTTGGTCTCCTGACGCGGCTACAAAATGAGAGCGGCACATCCTATCTGTTCATCACGCATGATCTCGCCATCGTGCGGGCGATAGCCGATACGGTCGCGGTCATGCTGGACGGCAAGGTGGTGCGCTATGGCCGCAAGAGCGATGTTTTGGCGCCGCCCTTCGACCCCTATACGGAAAAGCTGATCGCATCGGTCCCGGAAATGCGCCCCGGCTGGCTGGACGAGGCAATCGCCAGGCGGGCGCCCGGAAAAGCGGCTCGCTGACTGCTGCCGAAATTACGAAATAGAAGACACAAGGAATGACACGATGACAAAGCGCGGACTTATTCTCGATGGCGGCACCGGCCGCGAACTCGAACGGATCGGTGCGCCTTTCCGCCAGCCGGAATGGTCGGCGCTGGCCTTGATGGAAGCCCCTGAATTCGTCCGCAAGGTCCATGACAATTACATCGAGGCCGGCGCTGACGTCATCACGACAAATAGCTATGCTGTCGTACCGTTCCATATCGGCGACGAGCGCTTCGAGGCCGATGGCGCCATGCTGGCCGCACGCGCCGGCCGCATCGCGCGCGAAGCGGCGGATGCATCGACGGATCGCAAGATCCTCGTCGCCGGCTCGCTACCGCCGGTCTTCGGCTCCTACCAGCCGGATCTTTTCGATCCCAAGCGGGCAGGGCACTATCTCGACACGCTGGTCGGCGGCATGGCGCCTTACGTGGATTTGTGGCTCGCCGAAACCCAGAGCAGTCTTGCCGAGGCGCGCGCCGCCCGCGAGGCTACGCTTTCGACCGGCAAGCCCCTCTGGATATCTTTCACCCTGCGCGATGATCTCGCTCCTTTGGACATGCCGGAGCCGCTACTGCGCTCGAACGAGACCGTCAAGGCCGCCGCCGAGCTCGTTGCCTCCTTCGGTGGCGAGGCCATGCTTTTCAATTGCAGCATGCCGGAAGTCATGGAAGCAGCCATCGAAACGGCGCGCGCCACCTTCGCCGCCTTGGGTGCGGACATTCAGGTCGGCGTCTACGCCAACGCCTTCCCGTCGCAGCAGGACGACGAAGAGGCTAATGCCACGCTGACCGAGATCCGCAACGATCTCGACCCCGACAGCTACGGCCAGTGGGCCGGACGCTGGGCCGCCTCCGGCGCCAGCATCATCGGCGGCTGCTGCGGCATCGGCGTGGATCACATCCACGCGCTGTCTGGCCGTTATCGCTGCGTCTGAGCAGTTGATGTTCCATGCTGGCGCGATGAGGCAAGGCCGGTCCGACCGGCCAAGTCTTAAAGCGCGCCGCTTCTGTTGAGCGAGATCGCGTAGACGCTGGTGGTCGCGGTAATGAAGAGCTTGTGCTTGCCGCGCCCGCCGAAGCAGAGGTTGGACACTGTCTCGGGAACCAGCAGCTTGCCCATGAGATGGCCGTCCGGCGCGATGCAATGGACGCCATCGCGCGCGGAGGACCAGAGATTGCCGTCGCTGTCCAGCCGCATACCGTCCGCGCAGCCCGGCGAGATCACATGAAAGACTTCGCCGCCGGTCAGCCGCCAGTTTTCGCCGACGTTGAAGACGCGGATATGCTGGGGATCGTTGCTATGCATGCGGCCGGTATCGGCGACATAAAGCTTCTTTTCGTCGGGGCTGAAGGCAAGCCCGTTCGGGCAATTGAAATCGGTGAGTACCGCTGACATCGAGCCTGAAGCATCGACGCGATAGACGTTGCAGGGCAATTCCTGCTCGCTTTTATAGCCTTCGTAATCGGTGGCGATGCCGTAATGCGGGTCAGTGAACCAGATGGCGCCATCCGAGGCGACAATGACATCGTTGGGCGAATTCAGCCGCTTGCCCTGATAGCTGTCGGCGATCACTGTGATCGGGCCATCATATTCCGTCCGGGTCACGCGCCGACCGCCATGTTCACAGCTCACAAGGCGCCCCTGCCGGTCGCGCGTATGGCCGTTGGAGAAGTTCGACGGCTCGCGAAAGATGCTGGTGCCGAGGCCCGGTATCCAGCGCATGATGCGGTTGTTGGGGATGTCGGAAAACAGCAGGCAGTTCTGGTCGCCGAACCAGACAGGCCCCTCCACCCAATCGAAGCCGGTGGCAATCTGCTTTACGGGAGCATTGCCGAGGACGAAGCGACCGAAAGCCGGATCCACGATTTCGAAGAACGACATTTTTGACATTACCTCCCATAATGTTGCATTCTGTTATCGATAACATAATCGGATGCGTCCGCAAGCGGGAGGATAATGCATGAGCCATATTGTGGCGTCGAGTGTCTTGAGCGACGAAGGCGTGATGACGCTGTTGAGCGCGGCGATCGGCGAAGCCACCGCAATGGGGCAGCCGCAATGCATCGCCATCGTCGATGCAAGTGGTGTGTTGCTTGCCTCTTTCCGCATGCGCGGCACGCGCTTCCTGTCGTTGAAAAGCGCGCTCGCCAAGGCACGGACGGCGGCATCCATCGGCGCACCGAGCCATTCCGTTCCCGAGCATGCCAAGCTCTTGTTGGCGGCTGCGACCCAAGTGAGGTGACCGGCCTCAGAGGTGGTCTTCCCATCCGCATTTCCGGTGTGCTTGTCGGCGGGATCGGCGTTGGCTCCGGCTCGGGAGAGCAGGACGAGGCGGTTGCCCTTGTTGCGCTGAAAGCAATCGGGGCGGATCTGGACTGAACAGCCTGATCATTTGTGAACGGCGCCCGCCAGCAAATCATCCTTGCCGGCGGCCCTCGTTCATTTGATGCGTCAGGCGAAGACGATCTGCGCCTTCATGGCTCGGCTGCGGTCCGAGGCGATCTCGAAGGCGCTGATGGCGTCATTCAGCGGCACGGAATGGGTGATCAGCGGCTTTACGTCGATTAGGCCCTTGCGCATCAGGTCGACCCCGAAGGCAAATTCCTCGTGGAAGCGGAACGAGCCGCGCAGGTCCAGTTCCTTCGCAGTGATGGCCAGCATCGGCAGCGTCATGTCGCCACCGATACCCAGTTGCACGATGATGCCGCGCGGCCGGAGCGCGGCGATGCCGCCGATGAGGGCAGCGGCAGCGCCTGAGCATTCATAAAGCACGTCGAAGGTGCCCTTGTCGGCTGAATAGGCGGCGAGTGCCTCAGGGTCTTCCTTCGTGTTGATGACCCTGTCCGCGCCCGCCTGCTTTGCAAGGGAAAGTGTGAAATCCGACAGATCGGTCGCGACGATTTCCACGGCACCGGCGCGGCGCGCGGCGAGGATAGACAGTACGCCGATCGGTCCGCAGCCGGTGACGAGGACGCGATGGCCGAGCAGCTCGCCGGCGCGCTTCGTCGCATGCAGGGTGACGGCGAGCGGTTCGGCCATCGCGGCTTCACCGGCCGTCAGGCCGTCGGCGGGGACGCATTGAATGGCATCGGCGACCAGCGTTTCGCGGAATGCGCCCTGAATATGCGGAAACGGCATGGCGCTGCCATAGAAGCGCATGTTCAGGCACTGATTGTGCAGGCCTTGCTGGCAGTAACGGCAGGTTCGGCAGGGGCGCGATGGCGAAACCGCGACGAGCTGGCCGAGCTCTAGCCCTTCGACGCCGGGGCCGAGAGCCGTAACCGTCGCGCTGACTTCGTGGCCGAGGATCATCGGCTGCTTCAGGCGGACGGCGCCGAAGCCGCCGTGATGGTAATAGTGCAGGTCGCTGCCGCAGACCCCGCCGGTGGCGAGCTTCAGCTTGACCTCTCCCGCACCCGGCTCTTCCTCCGGATAGTCCTCGATCCGCAAGTCCTTGGCGGCGTGAGCGACGATGGCTTTCATGTCATTCTCCTTACAGAACGGGTGTCAGCAACGGCTGGCCGGCAAAATGGGCGGCGAGATTGTCGCGGACGAGCTGTCCCATGGCCTTGCGGGTCTCGATAGTACCCGAGGCGTGGTGGGGCTGCAAAAGAACATTGTCCAGAGCCAGGAAACGCTCATTGAGTTTCGGCTCGCCCTCGAAGACGTCGAGCGCCGCCGACCCGAGCTTGCGGGTTTCCAACGCGTCCAGCAGCGCTTCCTCGTCGATGTTGGAGGCGCGCGAAATGTTGATCAGCATGCCTTCCGGACCGAGCGCTTCGATCACCTCTTGTCCGACGATGTGACGGGTCGCGGCAGACGCCGCCAGCGTCACGAACAGGAAATCGGATTGCTCCGCCAGCTTCACCGGATCGGCCACGAATTCCATGTCGGTCGCGTAGCTCTTTGCCTCGACGTCGGAATAGCCGATCTTCATGTCGAAGCCCTTCAGCCGCTTGGCAACCTCGAAGCCGATGCGGCCAAGGCCGAGCACGCCGGCGCGGCGTCCCCAGACGCGGCGCTTCAGCGGATAAAGGCCCTTGTTCGCCCAGCTTCCATCTCGTACCCATGTTTCGGCGCCGAGCATGCCGCGTGACTGGCAAAGCATCATGGCAATACCCAGATCGGCGACATCGTTGGTGAGGACGTCGGGCGTATTCGTCACGCGGATGCCGCGTTCGCGGCAGGCCTGGAGATCAACCGCGTCGAAGCCGACGCCGTAGACCGAGATCACTTCCAGCTTGGGGCAGGCCTCGATCATGGCGCGATTGGCTCCGAGTTCGCCGCGCGTGGCGATCGCTTTCACCGATGGGCCGACGTCCGCTAGAAGAGCCGTCTTATCCTCGGATTCGAAATAACGATGAACGCGAAACGCTGCGTCCAGAGGCTCCTGATCCCATTGCGGATAGGGTCCGATCTGAAGAATTATCGGCTTGTCCATCTTTTTGCATCTTCCCTTGACATCGAATGTTATCGATAACATAAACAAGAGGAACAGCATTTGTCGAGATAAAAAACGGAGGAAACGATGTCTCTTGGCCTCTTCGATCTGAAAGGGCGGCGTGCTCTTGTAACGGGCTCGTCCCAGGGCATCGGGCTTGCGCTTGCCAAAGGATTGGCGGCAGCAGGCGCTGAACTGGTGCTCAACGGCCGCGACGCGGAAAAGCTTGCCAGGACTGCGGCCCTGTTCGAGGGCAAGGTTCACACGCTGCCTTTCGACGCGACCGATCATGAAGCTGTCCGCAACGCCGTCGACGCGTTCGAGGCCGGGACCGGCGCCATCGATATTCTCGTCAACAATGCCGGGATGCAATTCCGCTCGCCGCTGGAAGAGTTCCCCGCGGATGCGTTCGAGCGGCTTCTTCGCACCAACATATCAAGCGTTTTCAACGTCGGTCAGGCCGCTGCCCGCCATATGATCAAGCGTGGTGCCGGCAAGATCATCAATATTGCGAGCGTCCAGACCGCACTGGCACGCCCCTCGATCGCTCCTTACACGGCAACCAAGGGCGCCGTCGGCAATCTCACCAAGGGCATGGCGACGGATTGGGCCAAGTATGGGCTGCAATGCAATGCCATCGCGCCGGGCTATTTCGATACGCCGCTGAACGCCGCGCTCGTTGCCGACGCCGATTTCTCGGCATGGCTTGAGAAGCGCACCCCGGCCGGCCGTTGGGGACGTGTCGAGGAACTGGTCGGCGCCTGCGTCTTCCTGGCCTCCGATGCCTCCTCCTTCGTCAACGGGCATGTGCTTTATGTCGACGGCGGGATCACCGCATCGCTTTAAAGGGATGCCGCAGGCGGTCTCGGCTGCGGCAAATTCCTGGTCGGCGCGATGAGGACGCGCAGACTATGACAACGAATATGGATCACCGTTCGAAACGGGCGCCGGGACTGATGTCGCGGCTTTGGAGGAGGAACAGCCATGAGCAACAAGGTTGCGCTGATCGGCGCGGGCGCAATGGGCGGAGCCATCGGCACGCGCCTCGCCGAGACCGGCAACAGTCTGACGGTCTTCGACCTCGACAAGGAGAAGGTGGCGGCGTTGACGGCCAAGGGCGCGAGCGCTGCGCCCAGCGCGGCGCAAGCGGCTGCCGTATCGGATTATGTCATTCTGAGCCTCAATTCCCCAAACATCGTACGGGCTGCGGTGTTCGGCGCCGGCGGCGTTGCCGAAGGTGCCAGACCCGGTACCTTGATCATCGACATGTCCTCGATTGATCCCGACGCCACCAAGGCACTGGCCGCGGACGCAGCGGCAAAGGGTCTGCGCTGGGTGGACAGCCCGCTATCCGGTGGCGCTCCGAAGGCGCTGATCGGCCAGTTGACGCTGATGGCCGGCGGCAGCGAGCAGGATGTCGCCGACGCGCATGAGGTGCTTAGGCATGTCGCTTCGAACTACACCCATATGGGGCCATCGGGCGCAGGCCAGACCACGAAGCTGATCAATCAGGTGCTCTGCGCACTGAATTTTCTCGCCGTTGCCGAGGCGACCCAGCTCGCGCTCGACGCCGGCGTGGATGCCGCCAAGATCCCGCAGGCACTGAAGGGTGGACGGGCCGACAGCGCCCTGCTGCAGGAATACATGCCGCGTTACGTGGCCAAGGATTATCGCCGCACCGGCCGGATCGACAACATGGTCAAGGATCTGAACGGCGCGCAGGACCTTGCCCGGCGCACCAACACCGCCATGCCACTGACCTCCGTCTGCGCCGAAGTTCACCGCATGCTGACCGCCGCCGGCCTCGGCGGCGAGGATCAGGCGGCGCTGATGGAATTCTTCAAAGGACCGAACAAGGAGATCGCCGAATGATTACCCGATACGCACTATTCGAAGGCAAGGTCAGGGATGGCGAAACGGAAGCATTTCGCGCGGCGGTCATGGAGACCATTCTGCCGAAATGGAAGCAATTTCCCGGCGCTCTCGATGTTCGCGTGTCCTTTGCCGAGGCCTGGGACGAAGGCGCTCCGGAATATCCGATGATCCTTGCCATCAATTATCCCGATACGGCCGCGGTCGAGGCCGCTCTTGCAAGTCCTGCTCGGGCCGAGGCGCGTGCGGCAACGGAAGCAGTGCTCTCGCGGTTCTTCGAGGGCCGCATCCACCATCACGTAACGGTTGCCAATGAGTTCGTGCTGTAAGCCTCTTGCCGCGACGTCTGTCCGACGGGAGCCATACCCCCGTCTTCTCGTCTTAGGATAAGCAAAGGGCATGCACTTGCCATTTAGAGGCGATGCATATTACTCTTGTGGTAACGATAACATAGGCTGTCGATGAGCAATATCCGCAAGCCGCCGACCATGGCTGACATTGCCCGCGTCATGGGAGTTTCCCCCATGACCGTGTCACGCGCATTCAAGGCGGACAGTCTCGTCAGCGCCGAGACCAGGGAGGCCATTCTCAAGACTGCCGAGGATCTGGGCTATGTCTTCGACAGCACGGCCTCCAATTTCCGCTCGCAAAAGTCGGATTTCGTCGCCGTCACCATTCCCTCCATCAACAACGCCAATTTCGCAGATACCGTTGGCGGGCTTGCCGATACGCTCGCCACGCGCAACATGCAGATCCTGCTGGGTTACACCAATTACGACATGCAGGAGGAGGAGCGGCTCATCGAGCAGCTTCTGCGCCGCAAGCCGCAGGCAATCGTCGTGACTGGCGGCAAGCATACGCCGCGCGCGCGCCGCCTGTTGGAGACGGTCAATATTCCGGTGATCGAGACCTGGGATATCCCGGTCGAGCCGATCGGGCATTATGTCGGCTTTTCCAATGCAGGCGCCGTTCGCCAGATGGTGGATCACTTTGTCAGCGCCGGCCATCGTCGCATTGCCTTCATCGGCGGCGATGTCGGGCGTGATACCCGCGGCAGCGAGCGCCGGGCCGGCTTCATTGCCGCAATGGAGGCGCACGGGCTTGATGCATCCCGCCTGATTGCCGCCGGAGTGCCGCCTATTTCGATGCGCGAAGGCGCCAATGCGATGGCAAGGCTGATCGAAATCCATCCGGACACGCAGGCAGTGGTCTGCGTGTCGGATCTCGCGGCCTATGGTGCGCTGACCGAATGTTGCCGTCTTGGCGTGCCCGTGCCGGAGCGTTTTGCGATCGGCGGCTTCGGCAATTATGAAATCGGCGAGGTCTGCGTGCCCACGCTGACGACGATCAACGCTTTCGCGCGCGAAATCGGCGAAAAGACCGCCCGATTAATCCTCGATATTCTGGATGAGGGGTCGGCTATCGAGGATGTCAGGATTACGCCGGAGCTGATCGTGCGCGACAGCAGCCGCTAGATTTTGCCTATTTGCCAAATGCAAAAGCGCGGCCCGAAGGCCGCGCCGTTTTCATATCAAGATGGGATCACTTGCCCCAGATCTTCTGGTACTGATCCTTGTATCCGTTGCCGGGATCGAAGGTGTTTTTCGGGCCTCCGTCCGTTTCCACATTATCAGCCGTCACCACATGCAGCGGCGACAGATAGCCGGACCATTTCTCTCCCGAAAAAGCCCGGTTGAGCTCGTCGACCAACTGCCAGCCTTGCAGGTTTAGAGGCTCGGCAACCGTCACCTTCTGATATTGGCCGGCGCGGATGCGTGCATAGGCGGATTCCGAACCGTCACCGGCGGCCACGTTGATCGGCGCGTCCGTGCCGCCCTTGCCGGCGGATGCGAGCGACGGCCCCATGAAGTCGAAATAGAGGTCGTTGATAGCCAGCGAATGGGTCCAGCTATCGCCATACTTCTGTAGGAGCGAAGTGGTGAGCTGCGGCATGCGCTGCGAGGTCTCGGCAATGGGTGTGTCGACATATTCCAGCACCTTGCCGCCAAGACGCTCGATCTCGGCCTTCATCTTGTCGGCCTTGGCAATGGCGATGGCATAGGTCGAGTCGGTGAAGATGATGACGCCGGGCTTGCCCTTGGCATCGACGAAGGCCCAGTCGGCGGCAGCCGTCGACACTTCCATCGCATCGGTGCTGACATTGGCGAACAGCCCGCTCTTTTCATCCGGGCCGATGACGGGGCCTGCATGCCAGGCAACCAGCGGGATCTTTGCGGCCTGCGCCTGCTCCAACGCCGGTGCCTGTTCGATCGCGTCGAAGCCGTCGATGATGATACCGTCCGGCTTCAAGGCCATGGCCTGGCCGAAGGCCGCGGTTCGTCCCCCGATCGAGCCCGCGCCATCGAGAACCTTGACCTGCCAGCCAATCGCCTTGGCCGCTTCCTCGACCCCGTTGCTGACGCCGAGGATACCGCCGTTCTTCAGGTCGCCGGCCAGCACGACGATGGTCTTGCCGGGCTGCGCCTTCGGACCGGTGGTGGGGCCGTCCCATTTGGTGACCGGCGAGGCATATTTATCGACGACGGCCTTCGCGTCAGTCAGCGGATCCGCATAGGCGTGGCTCGCGCATAGCATCAACAGGCCTGTGGTTGCCTGCAGGAAATATCTGCGTTTCATTGTCTGTCTCCTCCCTTTGGTAATCAAAACAATATGATCTTCACTATTCGGCTGCCTTGGCGGGCAGTTGCGGCTTTTGCGCCGGCGCCATTCGGCCGGCGAGGCTGCGTCGGCGCTGGGCGTAGCCAGCAATCCCGATGGCGACGAGCAGGGTCACGCCGTTGAACAACGGTTCCACATAGAAGGAGCCGCCGATCTGCTGGATGCCGGCAATGCCGACGGCCAGGATGATGACGCCGATCATGGTTCCCCAGACATTGACACGGCCGGGCTTGATGGTGGTGGAGCCGAGGAAGGCTCCGACGAGCGCCGGCAGAAGATATTCCAGCCCGACGCTGGCCTGGCCGATCCTGAGTTTCGAGGCGAGCAAGACGCCGGCCACGGCGGCAAGCGTGCCCGATGTCACGAAGGCACCGATGACGAAGCGGCGAACCGGGATGCCGTTCAAGGCAGCAGCCTTCGGATTGGCGCCGATGGCGTAGACGTAGCGGCCGATCGGCGTGTATTCGAGTATGATCCACATCACGAAAGCCAGAACCAGGACGTAGAGTCCGGTGATCGGCAGGCCGAAGATCATGGTTCCGTTGAGCGCGTAGAAGCCCTGCGGCAGCATGCCGACCACCTGCCGTCCGCCGGTATGCCAAAGGGCAATGGCGTAAAGGACGGTGCCTGTGCCAAGCGTCGCGATGAAGCTGTCGATCTTGGCGATCTCGACCAGCAGCCCGTTCAGGAAGCCGGTCAACGCTCCAAGCGCGAGAACGATCAGGACGGCGACCGGCCATGGCAGGCCGAACATGGTCTGCAGGCTGATCGCCAGTACATGCCAGAGCACGATGCCATAGCCGATCGTCAGGTCGATACGCCCGGCCGCCATCGGGATCATCGCGGCCAGCGACAGGATGGCGATGATGGTCTTGTCGGAAATGATCGACCGCAGATTGAGCAGCGTCGGAAAGGTCTGCGGCAGCAGGATGGAAAACAGCAGGATCAGGAAGGCCGTCAGGATGACGAGGCCATAGACCGGCAATAACCTTTGGATTTTCTGGCCGAAGCTCATTCCCGCCAGTTCGGCCCGGGTGGGTTCGAGCGCGTTGGATTCGATCGATTGCATGGGGTTCTCTCCGATTTAGGCGGCTTCGGATGCAGATGCGGCGGCGATGACCGCCGGCGTCGTCAGTTCCGCGCCGCTCAGTTCCCGCACGATTTGACCGCGTGAGAACACCAGGGCGCGATGGCAGATATGGGCAATTTCCTCGAAGTCGGTGGAGACGACGAGCACGGCAAGCCCTTCCTCCACCGCCTCGGCGATCAGCTTGTAGATGTCTGCCTTGGCGCCGACATCGACGCCGGCTGTCGGGTCCTCGGCGATCAGCAGCTTGCGGCCCGTGGCAAGCCATCGGCCGACCACGACCTTTTGCTGATTGCCGCCGGACAAGGCTTCGATCGCAAGCGCCTGGTCATTAGGCCTGAGGCCGACCCGGCTGCCGAGCGAATAGGCCATTTCGGCTTCGCGCTGCGGCGGCAGGAAGGACAGCATGCCTCGCCCGGACGCGCCGGGATTGAGGAAGGTGTTTTCCCTGAGGCTGAGCGACATGGCGACCGACTCCTCGGTCCGGTCCCTTGCGATCAGGCCGATGCCCGCAGCCATGGCGGCAACGGGGCTGGAAAGATCGGGCTCCGCGCCGTTCAATCGGACGGTTCCGCTCGATGGTTCGCAGCCGAACAGCGCGCGTCCGATCAATTCCTGGCCGGCGCCCCGGAGCCCAACGAGGCCGAGAAGTTCTCCCTGCCGGATGTCGAAGGATACGGGACCTGCGCCACGGCAGGCGAGATCTTTGACGGAGACGATGGCGGGACCGGCGGTCCGCTCGGCCTTGACGAAGAGCTGGTCGGCCTTGCGTCCGACGATCATGCGGATCAGCTCGTCCGGCGTCGTGTCTGCGACCGGCTTCTGTCCTACGAGTTGCCCGTCGCGCAGCACGGCGACCCGGTCGGCGATCCTGAAAATCTCATCCAGCCGATGCGAAACGTAGATCATCGCAACACCGCGCTCCTTGAGCGGGCGGATAGCTGCAAACAGCTTCTCGACCTCATCGGCGGGCAAGCTTGCCGTTGGTTCGTCGAGAACAAGAACGTCTGCCTCGACTGCGAGCGCGCGAGCAATCGCCACGAGAGATTTTTCGGTTCGTGTCAGCTCCTGGACCCGCGTCGATGGATCGAAATCGCATCCGACAAGCTTCAGGGCCTCCGCCGTGCGGCGCTCGGTCGCCCGCCAATCGATCAGCTTGCCGCGCAGCGAATAGCCCTGTGCCAGTCCGACATTCTCGCCCACCGTCATCCATTCGATCAGCCCGAGATCCTGATGGATGAAGGCGACCGGCTGGCGCTGATTGGGCTTTGGCGGGCGGTGCTGATACGGCTTGCCGCGAAACAGGATTTGTCCGCCATCGGGCTTGTAGATGCCTGCGAGCGTCTTGATGAGGGTGGATTTGCCCGCGCCGTTCTCGCCGAGAAGAGCCAGGATTTCTCCGGGCTTCAGATCTAGCGAGACATTCGACAGGGCGCGCGTTCCACCAAACTCCTTGGTGATGTCGCAAAACTCGAGCAGCTTTCCGTCGTCCATCCCGCTCCTCCCAAAGCTTCGATGAGAGGAGGCTATGTTATCGATAACATTCCGTCAAGAGGCTCCCGATTGACAACGCGGTTTCATCGCGGAGATGGCTTTGATTTCGCCACCGTGCCGATCGTCTGCTGCCTGCATGAATATTGATTTTGCCCGGCTGCTCACCTCATCTCGGTTCATTATTGCGTATCACGGCTACTTTTCGCGCATATCGGATAGGTTTGGCGTGCCCGTGGATATACTTTCAACTTAAAGTAAAGATTTGCTTTAAATAGATATTACTTACATATTACGAATGAATGTATGGGAATATTGTCGATTTATGGGGGAATTTGTAAGACATATGCGGCAAATAATTGGATCGTTCGACTGGGCTGCCTGAAAGATTTTTTGGAATTCGCGCCTCATTGTGACCAATACTGTCGTGCACCGGACAATGTTTGGATCGATAGTGCATTTACGCTGTCTGTGGTTTAGTATTATTTATCGGGAAAATCGCGATTTGCGGTCTGCTTTTTTTGTCGTTTGGGTGGCCCTCGGGTTCGCTCCCAAGGATTGCCTGTTCAGGAGTTTTGATGAGGTACGCTAGTCAATCCGTTTTCAAGATTGTGAAAGCCGATGCCGATGAAATGTCGGAGCACTATGCCAGGACCTTGTCGCCCGCAAAGGTGGAGCCGCTTCGGCAACATTCGCTGATCTCGGTGGAGGATCGCCATTTTTCAGTCGGACGCTACAGCGTCTGGAACGGGCGATGCCAATCCGGAATGCAGGTGACGCTTTCGCAGGCGCCGGATGCCTATGCCCTCTACTTGCCATCCTCCGGGGTGATGGAGATAGATGCGGGCAGCAAACGGCTCATTTCGAAGCCGACCACCGCTCTTCTCGGTGACATGTCATGCTTTGAGAGGCTGACGCTTCACGAGGGACGCAGCCATATGGGCGTGGCCTTCGAAAAGTCCGCAATGATCCAGCAATTGAGCGAATTGCTGGATGCCCCCGTCATCGGCGGCATCGATTTTGCCGACACGATCGACTTGGCAACGGCAAAAGGAGCGCGGGTAGCAGCGCTCAGTCATCTTGTCTGGAGCTGTCTGAACGTCGAGGAGACGGACCGGCCCTCGTCGGCATTCGTTGAGCGCCTTTTGCAGGCGATGATGATCGCGCTGCTGGAAACAGTCCCCAACAATTACTCGGCACGGCTGACCAAGCCTGTCTCGCCAGCGATCCCGAAGCGCCTGAAGAGGGCGATCGAATACATGCACAGCAATATTTCGTCGCCGATGGGTGTCGCCGATATCGCGCGGGAAGCCGGGACAAGCGTGCGTGCATTGCAGGCCGCCTTCCAGCAGTTCAAGGACACTACGCCGCTGAATTATCTGCGGACGATCCGCCTGGACGGCGCTCGTAAAACCCTGACGGATCCGGCTATCTCACTGTCGGTTGCCGAAGTTGCCCGGAACTGGGGATTTTCCCACATGGGTCGTTTCGCCGCGCTCTATCACCAATCTTTTGGTGAGATGCCGTCGAGCACGGCAAAGATGGGAAGAGGCGGAGCCAAGTAACGGACTACGGGCAGCGCTCCGGGAGCGATGCGATCAGGATCCGATCATCGGGGTCGAATTCCGGGGCGGTATTCAACAAACGCAGATTTTATACCGAACACGCAGGAAAGAAGATCGAGCGCAATTGCGATCTCATGATTGCATTGAAGTTTGCCGCGCATTGCCACTCTATGCAGCGGATGCTGTGGTCGGTAGCTACTGCTCCCAACGACAGCATCACCCGCCCGTCGACACCCCAACTTCGATGGGCGGGATTTGCCTATCAGGCCGTCGTCTTCCGTGTTCAGCGACCGTTGATGGTTCGCAAGCCGAATTCTTCCACGTCTCATGACACTGGTGAACACCCCGCCACCCCGGCGTTGCGAGCCATGGAGAGAATATTAAGCGGCTGTCGCGCAGTTCGTTTTATCCAGATGACGTCATTTGCATCCTGAACGCGAGCGCAAAATGGCGACTCTGGAGTGGCGGAACACGGTCTTAAGTAATTCTTAGCCATATCGCATCTGATTACCCGGATATTCCAGCGAGTTATTGTTCTGGCTGCAATTTCATAAAGGTATTTTCCGATGCGACTTACGATTAAATCTACCCTTCTTAGTCTGTTTGGAGTCCTTGCCACAATTTCCGTTGTGCAAGGCCTCGTCTCCGTAAACAGGCTGTCCCTGATCAGCGAAGCAACCCGTTCGATAGCCGATAATACGGTCCCCTCCGTGCTGGTGCTTGGCCAGCTGAATACGGACTACGGCGATTTACGCGTCGCCCATGAGGGTTATCTGCTCGCGCGCGCCGATGACCGGCAGTCCGTTCTCGCGGCGATGGCGGAGACGAAGGCGGAAATTGCCAAGGACATGAAGGTTTATCTGCCCATGATTGCGGGTGACAAGGAGCGCGCCATCTATCAGAAGTTCCTGGATGCAGATGCGGAGTATCAGCGGATTTGGGAGCAAGCCAAGGCCCTGAAGGACAACGGGAATGACGAGGGGGCCAGTGCTCTGCTGCTGGGTGAGGGCAAGAAGGCATATGACAAGGCTGGCGATACGATCCAGGAGGACGTGGACCAGAACGTCGCAGACAATAGCGGTAATCTCGACACGACGAATGCTGCGGTCGCATCAAGCCTGAGTGTTGCCTACATCGCCCTTTGCATTGCGATTGTCGGTGCTGTCGGTGCCATGATCCTGACATTGCGGCGCGTCATTTCTCCTCTTGCCCGGATCACCGGCTACATGAACCGGCTTAGCAACGGCAATACGGCGGAGGCCGTGCCGGATCGTGACCGACTGGACGAGATCGGCGAGATGGCCGGCGCCATCGAGGTGTTTCGTCAGGCGGCAATTGAAAACAAGCGGCTGGAGGAGGAGGCCGAGGCAAACCGTCGTCGTGCGGAAGAGGATCGAGTTTCCGCGCAGGAGATCGCAGAGGCGGACGCCGCCGCACGGCTCAAAGTCGCAACGTCTGGTCTTGCCGCAGGATTGAAGCGACTTGCAGCCGGCGACCTCGCCTTCCAGCTTACCGATGCGTTCGCGCCCGATTTCGAAGCGTTGAGGCATGACTTCAATGCGTCGGTCCGGCAATTGAATGAAGCGCTAACCGCGATTTCGCAGGCAACGGCAACGATCGACGGCAATTCGCTTGAGATCAGCCAAGGGGCCAGCGATCTTTCCAAGCGCACGGAACAGCAGGCCGCCTCGCTCGAGGAAACGGCCGCGGCGCTCGACCAGATCACGAACAATGTCGGTAATTCTGCCCATCGCGCCGACGAGGCGCGCGCCGTCGCCAACGAGGCCAATGTCAGTGCGAAGCGATCTGGAGAGGTGGTGGCCAACGCCGTCGATGCCATGAGCCGGATCGAGCAATCGTCAAACCAGATCTCCAACATCATCGGTGTCATCGATGAAATCGCCTTCCAGACCAATCTCCTGGCGCTCAATGCCGGCGTCGAGGCGGCGCGCGCCGGCGAGGCGGGCAAGGGTTTTGCGGTTGTCGCCCAGGAAGTGCGTGAACTGGCGCAACGCTCGGCTCAGGCGGCCAAGGAGATCAAGGCTCTGATCCGCTCCTCTTCGGTCGAGGTCGCAGGCGGTGTTCGCCTCGTCAGCGAGACCGGCGACGCGCTCCGGATCATCGAGGCGCATGTCGAGACCATAAACCGGCATATGGAAGCGATCGCCATTTCCGCCAAGGAGCAGTCGATCGGCCTTTCGGAGGTCAACATCGCCGTCAATCAGATGGATCAGGTCACGCAGCAGAATGCGGCGATGGTCGAAGAGACGACGGCCGCAAGCGCCACTCTGGCTGCGGAGGCGGTCAATCTGCGTAGCCTCGTGGCCCAGTTCATGCTGGAAAACGGCACCGCACGCCAGAACCAGTTGGCAGCGCTACGGGCGACTGAAAGCCGATTGGCAGCTCCGGATCGCTCGGTCAAGGCGAGGTACGGAACTGCCCGGCTGTATGGCTGAGGCGCCTTACGGCGAAAAGCAATGATCCGACCGCAGCCTCCATATCACCCTTTGATATGGAGGCTGCGGCCCCAAAAGTACCTTCAAATGTCAAAAAAGTATCAGTTCTTGGTGCAGGGCGTAGTAGCGGTTCATGACATCCACGCGTAACCTTTGATTATCAGATCGGGCAGCGTCTCTGGGAGGAGGTGCGACGAGACAATGATCGAAGGCGAAGGGAGGTGTGCAGGATGAACCCCGATTTGGAAGTGGTCGCCATCGGCAGCGGTGAATCCTTCAAGGCCTGGGAGCACGGCTATCCTTACCGCACCGTCCGCTGGCATTTTCATCCCGAATACGAGATCCATCATGTGGTCGCCACCACGGGGCAATATTTCGTCGGCGATTTCATCGGTGAGTTCGAGCCCGGCAATCTGATCCTGACGGGACCGAACTTGCCGCATAATTGGGTTAGCGACGTGCCACCCGGCACTTGCCTGCCGCTGCGCTGCCGTGTGCTGCAGTTTTCCGAATTCTTCCTGGCGGACGCGACCAAGATCTTTCCGGAGCTTTCTGCCTGCGCCGGCATCCTGGAGATGAGCCGCCGCGGCGCGCTCTTCACGCCCGAGACCGCTGCCATCGTCGGCCCGATCCTGGGTGATCTGGTCGAGGCGCAGGGTATCCGCCGCATCGAGCTCTTCATGAATGTGCTGAATGCGCTGAGTTCGGCGCAGGGCACCCGGACGCTTGCGAGCGCGCTTTATCATCCCGATCCGTCCGGCTTCATGTCGGCGGGCGTCAACAAGGCGCTTTCCTATATCAACACGCATCTGACTGAACCATTCAGCGAAAGCGATCTGGCCGAGCTTACCGGGCAGAGCCCAAGCTCGTTTTCCCGCAGCTTCCGCCGGCATACCGGCATGGCGCTGGTGCAATATGTCAATCGCCTGCGCGTCAATTTTGCCTGCCATTTGCTGATGAGCCAGTCGGACATGTCGATCACCGACATCTGCTTTGCGACCGGCTTCAACAACATCTCGAATTTCAATCGCCGTTTTCTGGAGCAGAAGGGCATGGCGCCCTCGCGGTTCAGAGCATTGCTGGCGCAGAACATAGGAGCGGTGGAGGCCGCCTAAAAAGGGGGAGGACAGGGAGGAGAAACCAACAATCCGGGCAGGATGAGACGGACGACCAGCTAGGCGCCCGAAGGAGACGTCTTGTCCGAAAATAAGCCCTTGGGCGCCGGCCGCAGAGCCCGCCTTAGGTCGAGACACACGCAAGGCCTCGGGCTCGATCAGCGAGCTTGAGGCTTCATCGAAAACGTTACCAATAGGGACGGAGATATCTAATGACCAAATTCGCATGGAGACTAACAGGTGCCGCGGTGCTTGCTGCCGGCCTCCTGAGCAGCGCTTCCGCCTTCGCGCAATCCGCAAAGGTGACGGACGCGACCGTTGCCTTCCTGATGCCCGACCAGGGCTCGACCCGCTACGAGGAACACGATTATCCGGGTTTCCAGGCCGAGATGAAGAAACTCTGCGCCGGCTGCAAGGTGATCTATCAGAACGCCAACGGCGATGCCTCGCGCCAGCAGCAGCAATTCAACTCGGTGATCTCGCAGGGTGCCAAGGCGATCGTGCTCGACCCGGTCGATTCAACGGCCGCGGCATCGCTCGTCAAGCTCGCGCAGAGCCAGGGCGTCAAGGTCATTGCCTATGACCGGCCGATCCCCTCGGTCCCCGCCGATTACTATGTGTCCTTCAACAACGAGGAAATCGGCAAGGCGATCGCCAAGTCGCTCGTCGATCATCTGAAATCGAAGGGCGTAAAGGCAGGTGATGGCGGCCTTTTGGAAATCAACGGCTCACCGACCGATGCGGCCGCCGGCCTCATCAAGAAGGGCATCCATGCCGGCCTTGCCGATGGCGGCTATCCGGTGCTTGCCGAATTCGATACGCCGGATTGGGCGCCGCCGAAGGCACAACAATGGGCAAGCGGCCAGATCACCCGCTTCGGCAAGAAGATCCTCGGCGTCGTCGCGGCCAATGACGGCACGGGTGGTGCTGCCGTTGCAGCCTTCAAGGCCGCCGGCGTCGACCCGGTTCCGCCGGTGACCGGCAATGATGCGACGATCGCGGGCCTGCAGCTGATCATCGCCGGTGATCAGTACAACACGATCTCCAAGCCCAGCGAAATCGTGGCCGCTGCTGCGGCCAACGTCGCCATCCAGCTGTTGTCGGGTGAAACGCCGAAAGCCGATACCAAGCTCTTCGACACACCGACACAACTCTTCACCCCGGCGCTGGTAACGGCGGAAAATCTGAAGGCCGAGATCATCGACAAGCAGGTCAACGGCAAGCCGATCCAGACGCCGAAGCAACTGTGCGGCGATCGTTACGCCGAGGGCTGCAAGACGCTCGGTATCATCAAGTAACACCCTCCCAAGCCAAAGCTCCGGCCGCCCAGCGCGGCGGCCGGGGACCTCTAGGGAAGCAGGCCCAATCAAGGAAAGGCTCGCGACACATGACTGGCGCTAGCGATCAGATAACCCCGGCAGGCGAGCTCATTCTCAGCCTCAAGGGCATCTCCAAACATTTCGGCGCGGTCTCCGCGCTCACCGATATCGATCTCGACGTCCATGCGGGCGAAGTGGTCGCCCTGGTCGGCGACAACGGCGCCGGCAAGTCGACACTTGTCAAGGTTCTGGCCGGTGTGCACCAGCCGAGTGCGGGCACGATCACCTTCGGCGGCAAGACAGTCACGCTCGACGATCCGAGCGCTGCGCTGTCGCTCGGGATCGCGACCGTATTTCAGGATCTGGCGCTCTGCGAGAACCTCGATGTCGTCGCCAATATCTTTCTCGGCCGCGAGCTTGCGCCGCTGAAGCTCGATGAGACGGCGATGGAGGTCCGCGCCTGGACGCTGCTGAACGAGCTTTCGGCCCGCATTCCAAGCGTCCGCATCCCGATCGCCTCGCTTTCGGGCGGACAGCGCCAGACCGTGGCGATCGCGCGCTCGCTGCTGCTTGAGCCGAAGATCATCCTGCTCGACGAGCCGACGGCCGCGCTTGGCGTCGCCCAGACGGCGGAGGTGCTGAACCTCATCGAGCGCGTGCGCGATCGCGGCCTCGGCGTCGTGATGATCAGCCACAATATGGAGGATGTCCGCGCGGTCGCCGATCGCATCGTCGTGCTCCGGCTCGGGCGCAACAACGGCGTCTTCTACCCCGACACGTCGAACCAGGAACTCGTCAGCGCCATTACCGGTGCGACGGAAAATGCCGTTTCGCGCCGCGCCGGCCGCCGCCAGGCGCAGCAGGACATCAGCCAGGAGGGTCAGATATGACCGGCAATGCAAAACAGACCGCGACATTGCTCGACCGTAGCGATATCCGCGTCAACCACGATGCCGGGCTGGCGGCAACGATCCGTTCGTCGATCGACAAGGTGCGCTCCGGCGATCTCGGATCGTTGCCGGTGGTCGTCGGCCTCGTCATCATCTGGACGGTCTTCGGCACGCTCAATCCGATGTTCCTCTCCAGCAGCAACCTCGCCAATCTGCTCTTCGACGCCTCGACCGTCGGCGTGATCTCGCTCGGCATCGTCTGCGTGCTGATGCTCGGCGAGATCGATCTCTCCGTCGGCTCGATCAGCGGTTTCGCCTCGGCCATGGTCGGCATACTCTGGGTCAACGAAGGCTGGCCGGTGGCAGCCGCCATCCTCGCCGCCCTGATCGTCGGCGGCATTATCGGATCGCTCTACGCCTTGCTCTTCAATCGGCTGGGCATGCCGAGCTTCGTCTCGACGCTCGCAGGCCTGCTCGCGGTGCTCGGTATGCAGCTCTATCTGCTCGGCAATACCGGCTCCATCAACCTGCCCTACGGCTCGGCGGTCGTGAATTTTGGTCAGTTGCTGGTCATTCCGAAACCGCTCGCCTATGTCTTCGCGCTGCTTCCGGGCATTGCCATGCTGTGGACGGGCTATCGCGACGCGGAACGTCGCCGCAAGGCCAATCTGTCGGCGCGTTCCATCGGTGGCCTCTTTGCCCGGTCGATCGCGCTGACGGCGGCCCTTGAATTCGTCGCCTTCTATCTTAACCAGGAGCGCGGCATTCCCTGGATGTTCGGGCTCTTCGTCGTGCTCGTGATCATCATGAACTACGCGCTGACCCGCACTCAATGGGGCCGGTCGATGGCCGCGGTCGGTGGCAATCGCGAGGCGGCGCGGCGCGCGGGTATCAATGTTCGGCGCATCTATACGAGTGCCTTCGTTCTCTGCGCCATGTTTGCCGCACTCGGGGGCGTGATGGCGGCCGCGCGTCTTGCCTCGGCAAGCCAGCAGGCGGGCACCGGCGACGTCAATTTGAATGCGATCGCGGCCGCCGTGATCGGCGGAACCAGCCTCTTCGGCGGACGTGGCAGCGCCTATTCCTCGCTGCTCGGCATCATCGTCATCCAGTCGATCGCCAGCGGGCTGACCATGTTGGATCTGTCGTCCGCCCTTCGCTACATGATCACCGGCGCGGTTCTCGCCATCGCCGTCATCGTCGATTCCGTCGCTCGCCGCTCCCGCGCTTCGCACGGGCGAGCCTGATATTCCCTAAAACTAAGAGCATAAAGTAGGACCATCATGAGACAGGATCTTTCCGGAAAAGTCGCGGCAATCACCGGCGCCGCCTCCGGCATCGGGCTCGAATGCGCCAGGGCATTGCTGAACGAGGGCGCAAGTGTCGCCCTTGTCGATAGGGCAGAAGACAGGCTGAAGGAACTTTGCGCCGAATTGGGGCCACGCGCCTTTCCCGTCGTCATCGACCTCACCGATCCTGCCAGCGTCGCAACGATGCTGCCGCAGATCCTCGATAAGTTCGGCAAGCTCGATATCTTCCACGCCAATGCCGGCTCCTATATCGGCGGCGAAGTGGTGGAAGGTGATCCGGATGCCTGGGACCGGATGCTCAACCTCAACATCAATGCCGCCTTCCGCTCGGTGCAGGCCGTCTTGCCGCATATGGTGGAGCGGCAGACGGGGGATATCATCATGACCAGCTCCATCGCCGGGCTGGTGCCGGTGGTGTGGGAGCCGATCTACACCGCCTCGAAACATGCCGTGCAGGCGTTCACCCATACGGTGCGGCGTCAGGTCGCCAAGCACGGCATACGGGTCGGCGCAGTGGCGCCGGGGCCGGTGGTCACCGCACTCATCAGCGATTGGCCGCAGGCAAAGCTTGACGAGGCCGTTGCGGCTGGTGGATTGATGGAGGCGACGGAGGTCGCCGAAGCGGTGATCTTCATGCTGTCGAGGCCGCGTAACATCACGATCCGCGACCTCGTCATCCTGCCGCTCAGCACGGATCTTTGACTATGACATCGTATTTTATCGGCATCGACGTAGGCACCGGCAGCGCCAGGTCAGGGGTCTTCGATGGCAGCGGCAAGCTGCTCGGTTCCGCAAAACGGCCGATCACCATCTGGCACGAGGCCGGCCATATCGTCGAGCAGTCGAGCGAGCAGATCTGGCAAGCCATCTGCGGCAGTGTTCGCGATGCCGTTGCTCAAGCGGGGATCACAGCCTCCGACGTGGCGGGTATCGGCTTCGACGCGACATGCTCGCTGGTCGCCGTCAAGGCCGATGGATCGCCGGTCGCGGTCGGTCCTTCTGGCGATCCCGCCCGCAATATCATCGTCTGGATGGATCATCGCGCCGCCGGGGAGGCGGCGGAGATCAATGCCGGCGATCATGAGGTGCTGCGCTATGTCGGCGGGCGTATCTCGCCGGAGATGGAGACGCCGAAGCTCCTCTGGCTGAAGCGGAACCTGCCGCAGTCCTTCGCCGCCGCCGACCATTTTTTCGACCTGGCCGACTATCTGACATGGCGCTCCACGGGTTCTCTCAGCCGCTCGGTCTGCACCGTCACCTGCAAATGGACTTATCTCGCCCACGAGAAGCGTTGGGATGCGGCCTATTTCAGGGATATCGGCCTGTCCGAGCTTGCCGACGAAGGATTCTCAAGGATCGGCACAGACATTGTCGATCCGGGCTCGGCCCTTGGTGGCGGCCTCATTGAAAGTGCCGCCCGCGACCTCGGCCTTGTCGCTGGCACGCCGGTCGCCGCATCAATGATCGATGCCCATGCGGGCGGGATCGGCACGCTCGGGGCTCAGGGCGCGGACGGTAAGGTCAATCTCGAAAGCCGTCTCGCCTATATTTTCGGAACCTCGGCCTGCTCGATGGCGTCGAACCAGGTGCCGATCTTCGTCGACGGCGTTTGGGGTCCCTATTATTCGGCCATGGTGCCGGGGCTGTGGCTCACCGAGGGAGGCCAATCCGCGGCCGGTGCTGCCATCGACCATCTCGTCACCATGCACCCAGCCTCCGTCAAGGCGCAATCCAAGGCTGAGGCCGCCGGTCTATCGCTCGTCGCCTGGCTCGACCGTCGGGCAAGCGAAGCCTGCCCAAATTCGAAAGAGGCGGTGACGCTTGCGAAGTCGATCCATGTCGTGCCGGAGTTTCTGGGCAACCGGTCTCCCCATGCCGACCCTGACGCGCGCGCGGTGATTGCCGGGCTTGGTCTGGAGGATGATATTTCGAACCTCGTTTCGCTCTACGTTGCCGGCCTTTGCGGCATCGGTTACGGCCTCAAGCAGCTCATCGAAACACTCGCCACGAATGGCATCGTCATCGACACCATCGTTGCCAGCGGCGGGGCGGCGCAAAGCAAGCTGGTGCGCCAGCTTTTGGCCGACACGACGCATATCCCGGTTGCCGTGACCGACACGGATGAGCCGGTGCTCCTTGGCGCTGCTATGCTGGGCGCTCTTGCGTCCGGGCGCTACCAGTCGCTGGATGCCGCCATGCGGGCTATGTCGCGATTTTCGCAGGTTTTCGAACCTGCCGGTGGTGCGACGGCTTCTCTGCATGGGAAACGCTACGAGGCGTTCGAACGATTGCAGCGCGCCGAGAGAGAGGTGCGGGCGCTCTTTGCCGATGCCGCATCCGCTGGATAATGTGGATGTCCAGGATCAGGCATGCGGTGGCAAAGCCGCACCGGCGAGCTTCGTTTTGACCCAGTCGGCAACGCGGTAATAGCGCAGCGTCATCTGCGGTGCGAAACCCATATAGAAGGGTGCCGCCGAGAGCTGCTCGATCTTCAACGCGAGATCCTTGTCGGGGACACCCTTGGCCCATTCGGAGAGAATACCGCCGAGCATGCTGCCGGTCGGGACGCCGCGGCCGGAAAGGCCGGTGAGCGCGACGACGCCCGGCGCCAGGTCGTAAAGCCGCGGCACGGTCCTGTATTGCATGTCCAGCTCGCCGTACCAGAGATAGTCCCAGCGGATATCCCGCTTGATCTGCGGGTGCAGCCATCGCAACCGGTCCGACATCACCTGATGGGTATAGGCGAGATCGCGGCCGCGCCGCCCCATGGGAAACATTGAGGCGACGATCCGGCCTTCGGCATTGTACTTGTAGACGTAGATATCGCCACGCCCGTCGTGGATCGTGGTGTTTCGCGGCAGGACGCTCAGCCGTTCGTCGTCGGAAAGCGGCTGGGTCGCCGCGACGAAGACCTTCTGGATCTTGAAGGTGCGGTCGAGCTTAGGCCAGCCGCCGACGGTGTAGGCGCCTGTGGCGAAGATAACTTTGTCGGCAAGCACGGAGCCTTTTTCGGTTTTCACCGCCCAGCCCGCACCTTCGCGTTCGCAACCGGTGACCGGCGAGCGCGTATAGACGTGGCCGCCTTCCTGGATGACGGCGCGTGCCAGTCCGCGCGCGTAACCGAGCGGATTGAGATGGCCGCCCTCTTCATGCAGCCAACCGCCGTAAAACCGCGGACTGCCGGTGATCGCCTCCGCCTCGGCTCTGTCGATAACCCGGGTGCGGGCACCGACGGCGTTATAGTCGCGGGCTTTCGTTTTGAGCGTCTTGATAGCCCAGGGCGTATGGGCGCCCATGACATAGCCGTTCTGCTGCCACTCGCATTCGATCTGATAGCGCTGGATCATGTCGGAGACCTGATCGTTGGCGCGCGTCTGACGGGCGATCAGCCGTTCGGCCCAGGGCTCGCCCAGCATGCGGCGAAGCTCCGGCAGGCTGTAATGCGTGAAGGTCGGCGTGCAGTGGCCGGCATTGCGGCCTGAGCCGCCGAAGCCGATCTCCTGCGCCTCAAGCAGCACGACGCGCACGCCATCCTTGGCCAAAGCGAGAGCGGTGGTGAGGCCGGTATAGCCGCCGCCCACCACACAGACATCGGCCTCCACGCGGCCCTCAAGCGCCGTCGTTACTGGAGCTGCGGTCGCAGTCGCATACCAGAGCGACGTTGCGAAAGGAGAAAAGACCGGCACCGTCATCACCTTTCTCAGTTGAGGTCGCTGCGCGCGTCCAGCGCATCGCGCAAGCCGTCGCCAATGAAGTTAAAGCTGGTGACGGCAAGCGTGATGGCGACGCCGGGGACGATGGCGAGCCATGGCGCGCTGGCCAGATATTGCTGCGCGCCGTTCAGCATGTTGCCCCAGCTCGGCAGCGGCGGCTGGATGCCGTAGCCGAGGAAGCTGACATAGGCCTCGAGCAGGATGGCGCGCGCGACCGTCAGTGTGGCGGCGACGATGATCGGGCCAATGGCGTTCGGCAGCAGTTCGCGGAACATGATCCATCTGTTGGTAAGCCCGAGCATGCGTGCGGCAAGCACGAAGTCGCGTTCGCGCAGCGAGCGCACCTCCGCCTCGACGATGCGTGCTGTTTCCATCCAGCTCGTCACTGCGATGATGACCGTGATCATGAATGGGCTCGGCTTGATGAAGGCGGCGAGCGCCAGCAGCAGGAAGATGCCGGGGAAGGACAGGAAGGCATCAACGAAGCGCATCAGAAACATGCCGACGCGCCCGCCATAATAGCCCGCGACAACACCGATCGTGGTGCCTATCAGGGTGCTGAGCACCATGGCGAAGAAGCCGACCAGAAGCGAGATGCGGCCCGCCATGAACAGTCGCACGGCAACGTCGCGCCCGAGCGGATCTGTTCCGAAAATATGGTAGCCGGCCGTAAAGGGCGGCGCGAAACGGGCGCGCAGGTCGATGAAGAGCTCGTCATAGGGAAGCAGCGACGGCCCGATCAGGCAGGCAAGAATGATGGTCGAGATCATGGCGACGCCGAGGAGGGCGAGCTTATGGCGGGCAAACCGGCGCAACGTCCGGTTCTGCCACCAGCGGCTAGGCGCGAAGACCGGCGGGGAGAGAGTTGCGGGGGAAGAGGAAGACATGTCGTTTCTCCTAACCGAGCCGGACGCGCGGATCGACGAAGGCAACCAGCAGATCCGCGAGCAGATTGCCGATCAGCACGAATATCGCCGAGAACATCAAAAGGCCCATGACGACGGGGTAGTCGCTGTAGCCCAGGCTATCGAGAAAGAGCCGCCCCATTCCAGGCCAGGTGAAGACCGTTTCGGCCACCAGCGCGCCGCCGAGGATCGTCGGCAATTGCACGCCGGCAAGCGTGATCATCGGCAGCAGCGCGTTTCCGACGACATGCCGCATCAAGACGCGCCGTGGCGACAGGCCCTTGGCCTTGGCGGTGCGGACGAAATCCTGGTTGATGACATCGAGCGTGGCGGTTCGCATATAGCGGCTCCACACGGCGATGTTGACGAGAGCGAGCACCAGGCTCGGCATGATCAGATGGATCGCATAGTCGCTGAACGAGCCGTTGCCGACCGTGTACATGTTGCCGGCCGGCAGCCACTTCAGTTTCAGCGAGAAGATATAGATGGCGATAAGGCCGAACCAGAAGGTCGGGATCGACAGCGCCACCATGGCGCCGATGGTGGCGCTGTAGTCGAAGATCGAATAGCGCTTGGTCGCGCCCTTGATGCCGATCCAGGTGCCGGCCGCGATCGCGATCACCATCGAGGTGCCCATCAGGAGCAACGTTGCGAAGAGGTGGCCGAGAATGATCGACAGCACCGGCTGGTTATCGCGATAGGAGTGACCCCAGTCGCCCATCAGCATGTGCCGCAGCCAGTCGAGATACTGGATGGGCAGGGGACGGTCGAGGCCCATCTGCGCAGCGATACGGTCGAGCGCCTCCTTGGTCATGCCCGGCGTCAGCGTAAATTGCGACAGCGGGCCGCCGGGTGCGAGGGTGAGAACAGCAAAGCCGATCATCGATACGAGCAGCAGCAGTATCAGGCTCTGCCACAGGCGACTGAGGAGATAGCGCAGCATGGCATTCGTCTCCGATGGTTGCGAGATGGGAAGCGTTCCAGCCCTTCGGCCCCTCATGGGTCGAAGGGCTGGAACGGGACGATCAGGCCTTGGCCCAATACCAGGTACCGACATTCCATGTGTCGATACGCACGTTGATGTTGGGGGTGACGTTTTCGACCCCCACCTTGTGACCGCGCACGGTCGCATACTGGAACAGCGGCAGGAAGGGCAGGTCGTGGCGCATGACCTCCTGGATCTTCTGATAGACCTTCTTGCGCTCCTCCGGCACGAAGATCTGACCGCCTTCCGCCAGGAGCTTGTCGACTTCCGGATTGGCATATTGCCAGGAGTTCTGACCGGCTCCGCCCTTGGCGGTGATTGCGGTGGAGCGGAAGTAATCCGACGTGTCGGGATCGGAACCGGTCTGGAAGTTGATGCCGACGACGACGGAATCGAACTTCGACATTGTCCAGTAGTCACCCCACATGACCGCCGGCGGCAGGTTGGAGATGGTGAGTTCCACGCCGATGTCCTTGAAGGTCTGCTGCATGAACTGCTGCACCTGTTCGCGGATATGGTTGCCGGCGGTGGTGGAGTTGGTGAAGGCAAGCCTGACGCCGTCCTTCGCGCGAATGCCGTCGGCACCGGGCTTCCAGCCGGCATCGTCGAGGATCTTCTTGGCCTTGTCAGGGCTGAATTCCTGCTTCGGCAGATCCGGATTATAGTAGAAGGACTGCTGCGGAATGTAGCTTTCGGTCGGCGTCGGCAGGCCGTAATAGAGCGCGTCGATGATCGTCTGCTTGTCGATCGCGTAATAGAGCGCCTCGCGCACCGCCGGGTCCTTGAACTGCGGCCGCTCCATGTTGAAGCCGACGGATTCGACCGTGGCGGCCGGTACGACGGCGACAGCCTTGCCATCCAGCGCCTTGGCCTCGTCGTAGTGGTCCGGCGTGATCCATTGCAGGCCGACGACGTCGATGTCTCCGGTCTTGAACTGTGTGTAGAGCACCGTCAGGTCGGGAACATATTTGTAGACCAGGGTTTCGAGATAGGGGCCGTCGCCGAAATAGTCGGTATTGGCCGCAAGCGTGATGTGATCGCCGGGGATGCGCTCGACCCATTTGAACGGGCCGGTGCCGACCGGTGCGTTGTTGAAGGGGGCGGTATTTTTGTCCTTGGATGCTCCGAGGATATGCTTCGGCACGATGAAGGTCATGGCGAGGATCGAAGGGTAGGGCGCGAACGGCTTTTCCATCCGCCAGGTGATTTCCGTCGGCGAGACCACGGTCAGATCACGCACCAGTTCGTGGCCTGTCTTGCGCCAGCTGCGGAAATCCGGATCGACCATCAGTTCGAGAGTGAACTTGACGTCTTCGGCGGTGAACGGCGTACCGTCATGCCACTTCACACCATCACGCAGCTTGATCTTCCACTGAAGGCCGTCAGCCGAGATGCCACCGTTTTCGACGGTCGGGACTTCGGTTGCGAGCGAAGGTGAGAACTTGCCCTCAGGGGTGACGATGAAGAGCGGATCGAAGACGCTGAAATGGATGCCTTCATCGACTTCGATGTGGATCAGGTGCGGATTGAAGACGGTCGGCTCCTGCGAAAAGCCGATGACGAGCTGGCCGGTCGGCTTGGCGGGCGGTGCCGCGAACGCTTCGCTGCGACCGAGAATA
Source organism: Rhizobium sp. AP16 (assembly GCF_000281735.1). NCBI lineage: Bacteria > Pseudomonadati > Pseudomonadota > Alphaproteobacteria > Hyphomicrobiales > Rhizobiaceae > Rhizobium > Rhizobium sp. AP16. The sequence continues at coordinate 58,625 of NZ_AJVM01000083.1, forward strand.
TTGGGCATGATCAGCCCGGAAGCGCCGAGTGCCATCATGGTCAGTGCCTGACGGCGGGTGGGTTTCAGGAGGATAGTGTCGTTTGCATCGGACATGTTGGTTCCCCTTTTTGTTGGTAGGACGTTGGCTGTTCTTCTCTCTTGTTGTTTTACTGCCTTCTTTTGGCGGGCAGGTCAGAAACCGCTGATCAGTTCGATCTTCGAACCGTCGTGGAAGCGGGAGAAACGGAAGTTCTTGCGGTCAACGATCGGCGGCTTGCCGGTGACGATATCGGCCATCAATCGGCCGGCGGCCGGACCGATGCCGAAACCGTGGCCGGAAAAGCCGGTGGCGATGTGGAAGCCCGGAATGCTGTCGATCACGTCGATCACCGGCACGGCATCCGGTGTGACGTCGATATAGCCAGCCCAGCGCTGGGCGATCTCGGCCTTTTCGAACACCGGGAAGGCTTTCTTGAGATTGGCAAGTGCCGTATTGGAAAGCTTGGTCGATGGCTTCGGGTCGAGAACGCGGCAATATTCGAAGGGGCTTGCCTCGTCCATCGCCCAGCGGTCGGGAATGCGGACCTCATCGAAGAAGCGGCCGGAGAGGCGGAAATTCAGCGAGCGCCATTCCTTTTGCAGCGCCGGAAAGAATTTGCCGGCATAGCGAAAGGACTTCGGCACGATGTCGACGATGTTCTCGTGGCCGGAGGCGATGGTGTAGCCGCCGTCCTGGCGCTTGCGCAGGGCAAAACCATTGGCCCAGATCGCCTGCTCGGGGCCGCCTTCCAGCGGCTTGGTGCGCAGCACGGAGTTCATCACCTTCAATTGCGGCAGGTCGAGCCCGAACATGCCGGCAAACAGGCTTGACCAGGCGCCGCCGGCAAGCACGACGGCCTTGCAGGCGATTGGGCCGCGCTCGGTGATGACGCCGGAGATCCGGCCAGCAGCCGTCTCGATGCCACGCACGGCGCATTCGGTAAGGATGGAGGCGCCCTTGTCGCGGGCAGCTTCGGCCATCGCCGGCGCTGCGCGCTGCGGCTCGGCGCGGCCATCGGCGGCGGTGTAGAGCGCGCCCTTGATGTCCATCTGCGAACCGGGAACGAGGTTTTTGAATTCGGCGCCGCTGACCATGCGGCTTTCGAACTGATAGCCCTCGAGATTGCGGTTCCAGCGCTCGTGGTCGGCATATTCCTTGTCGTTGGCGCAGGTGAAGATGATGCCGGCGCGCTTGTATCCGGTATCGCGGCCGATGCGTGTGTCGAGCGTGCTCCAGATGCGCAGGGCTTCCGCCATTAGCGGCACTTCGCGCGGATCGCGTCTGGAGATGCGTACCCAGCCCCAGTTGCGGCTCGATTGTTCCTGACCAATACCGCCTTTCTCGCACAATGCGACGCGCAGGCCTTGCTCGGCCAGTTCCAGGGCAGTCGACGTGCCGATGATGCCGCCGCCGATGACGACGACGTCGACTTCCTTGGGCAATTCAGCGTCCCCGTGAACGGGGACCACATAGGGGCCGGGCATGGTCAGAAAGACTCCTCTAGCTGGCAATTGATAGAAAATTCCGCGACGCTCGCCTCGTTCGGCAGGTCGATCAGCATGGCAATGATGCGGGCAAGATCGCGCGGATCGGTCATCTCGCTGTCGGCCTTGCTCGTGAGGGCGCGCGCCATGTCGGTTGCGACGAAGCCGGGGCAGATGGCTGTGGCGCGGATGCCGAGATCGAAGCCGATGTGGCGTATGGCATGGGCAAGCGCGACAGCTGCGAATTTGGAGACGGCATAGAGCCCGGAGTTCGCGGATTTCACCCGCTTTCCCGAGAGCGATGCGACAATGATGATCCGGCCTCGGCCGCTTGAGGCCAGTGCGTTCCAGGCAGACTTTGCCAGCCGTCGCGGCGCCTTGACGTTCACCTCGAGCAGATCGTCCAGGTCGGCATCATCTGCCTCGATCACGGTCTTGGCGACGATAATGCCGGCATTGGCGACGACCGCGTCGATGCGGCCAAAGGCGCTGAGCGTCTTTTCGGTCCATGATGACGACGCATCGGGATCGACGGCATCATAGGCAAAGATGCGGACGCGGGCGGGGTCAGCCCAGGCGGGCATGACCGGCTGGCGCATGCCAAGCGACAATCGCCAGCCCTTGGTGGCAAGTTCCTCGGCGAGCGCCGCCCCGATCCCTCGGCTGGCCCCCGATATCATTGCGACCCGTTCTTCATTCATGCCCGTTCTCCATGGCCAGGCCGTTCATGATTGCGCAGCGACGCGCCGATAGGTGCGGCGCAGGATGTCTATGAGGAGCTTGTGTTCCTCGTCGCTGATGTCGGAAAAAAATTCGCGTGATTGCCGGGTGACGATACCGCGCACGCGCTCGGCCAGTTCGCGCCCTTTTTCGGTGATGTAGAGTTCCTGCGCGCGGCTGTCGTCCGCCGAGGTCTCGCGAAAAAGAAGTCCGTGCTCTTCCATCTGGTCGACCAGCCGGCCCGTCGCCGAACGGTCCTTCAGGATAAGCTTGGCAATGGTGGAAGGCCGGATACCGGGATTACCATCGACGAGAAAAAGGGTGGTGATCTTGCCGGTTCCGCGCGCAACATCCAGCCCTTCGAGCTTCTCATCCAGGTCGCGCGAAACGGCCAGGTTGATGCTGCGGATATAGAAGCTCAGCGTATCCTCAAGGACATCGATATCGATGTCCTTTACGGAAGTCGGCGGACCTTTGGTCGGCGGCAGCATGGCTCGGAACCTTCGGAAGGCAACAAAATAGCGTTCCCGCAGGCCCGGTAGGGCAGCAGGTGCATTATTATTGGCGGCGGATCGTCGCTGGAATTTATGATCGTATGAAAGGACGGATAGTGGACGAATGCAACTATTTTCTTTCGTGGCGCGATAAGTTTTTGAGTAGAAAGAAAAGATGCCTATTTCTGAGACACACGGATCTCTCGACGTAGGCATTGACGACAGTAAATGTGCATCATTCGCATGGCCGGTGATGGGGTTTGCGGGTCAGCCCGTCGCTTCCCAATCGCTGCCGGGAATAGCGGCGAGCAGGCGTTGCGTATAGGCGTGCTCCGGCGCTCGGAAGATCTGCGAGGGCGGCCCGCATTCGACGATCTCGCCCTTGTACATGACCGCGACCTCGTCGCAGATCTGGCTTGCAACGCGCAGGTCGTGGGTGATGAAGATCATCGCCACTTTCGTATCCTGCTGGATCTCCGCGAGAAGCTTGAGGATCTGGGCCTGGATAGAAACGTCGAGAGCGGACACCGCTTCGTCCGCCACCAACAGCACGGGGTCGAACATCAAGGCCCGGGCAATGCCGACACGCTGGCGCTGGCCTCCGGAAAACTCATGCGGGAAGCGGTCGAAGGCGCCTTCATCAAGCCCGACGCGTTTCAGAAGGCGCAGCGCCTTGGCCTTTGCCTCATGCATCGGCAAGCCGTGTGCGATCGGCCCGACGGTCAGGATCCGGCCGATCGTGTGGCGTGGATTGAGCGAGGCAAACGGATCCTGGAAGATCATCTGGATATAGGGACGCAGCGGGCGGAACTGCTCGTCCGTCAGTGCGGCGATGTCGCGGCCGTCAAACAGGATCCTGCCGCTGTCGGACTTCAGAAGCTTCAACAGTACCCGACCGAGGGACGATTTGCCGGAGCCGGATTCGCCGACGACGCCGAGCGTGCGTCCCTTGCGGATCGAGAAGCTGACGTCGTTTACCGCCTGAACCGTCCGCGCCTTGGAGAGGAAGCCGCCGCCGGCGCGATAGGTCTTGTTGAGCTTTTCAACCTCCAGCACGACAGGCGTATCGGCTATGGCATCGCGATCCCTCGTCGTCATTCGCGGCACCGCGGTGATCAAGCGCTGCGTATAGGGGTGAATGGGCGCATTCAGCACCTGGTTGGCCGTTCCCTGTTCGACAAGATGGCCCTTCTCCATGACGATCACCCGGTCGGCGATCTCTGCCACCACCCCGAAATCATGGGTGATGAACATGACGCTCATCTTCTTGCGCCGCTGGATCTTGCGGATCAGTTCCAGGATTTGCGCCTGCGTGGTCACGTCGAGCGCGGTGGTCGGCTCGTCGGCGATCAGTACGTCCGGATCGAGCGCCAAGGCCATGGCGATCATCACGCGTTGCCGCTGCCCACCGGACAGCCGGAAGGGATATTGATGCTGCAGGAGATCGGGATCCGGCAGGCCGACTTCGTTGAGCAGTTCCTTCACTTTCTGCCGCCGGCTCTCCGGTGTGCCGACTTTATGGGCATCCAGCACCTCGATGATCTGGTCACCGATCGTCATCAGCGGGTTGAGCGCCGATAGCGGGTCCTGAAAGATGATCGAGACGGCCCGTCCCCTCAGACCTTGGAGCGTCACGTCGTCCGCGCTCACCAGGTCCACGCCTTGGAACCAGATCGAGCCCGCCGTCACCTGGATAATCGACGGTAGCAGGCCCATGACCGCGCTGGCAGTCACCGATTTTCCCGAACCGGATTCCCCGATGATGCAAAGGATCTCGCCATCCATCAGATCGAACGAGACATCGTTCACTGCATGCGGGCGCTCCATGGCTTTCGGCAGGCTGATCGTCAGGTTCTTGATGGAGAGAACGACTTCGATCTTTGAGGGTTGAGCGGCATCGATCTGCGTCATGGGGAGCCTTCCTTTGCATGGAATGTCTGCCTGTGCTCCAGATCGGTCGGGGCGGCCGATCACGGACGCGAACTAAAACGCAAGAAGCATGCCGGTCCGCGCCCGCGTACAATTCACCGATCAGTTCAGCCTGGCAAGCGTTCTTCCCTCTTGGTCGAAGAGATGACAGGCGGCCGGGTCGATCTGGAGGGCGATCTGCGTGTGCAACGGGGTCGTGTCGGTGCCTTCCTTCTGAACGACAAGGGACTGGTCGGATGCGATATCGACGTGGAGAACCGTCAGGCCGCCGAGCCGTTCGGCAAGGATCGCCTCCCCGGTGAACTGGCCGCCCTGGCCGATGCGGATATGTTCGGGGCGGATGCCCAGCGTCAGCGTCGAGCCGGCCTTCACCGCTCCGGCTGCGACCGGGACTGTGATGGTGTTTCCGCCCGGCAGCGCGACGGAGATGCCGCCGGGGCCGGTCTTCTCGACGGTTGTCGTCAGAAGGTTCATCTTCGGCGAGCCGATGAAGCCGGCGACGAAGATGTTTGCGGGGCGATTGTAAAGCTCGAGCGGCGAACCGACCTGCTCGATGCGACCGCTGTTGAGAACCACGATCTTGTCGGCCATGGTCATGGCTTCGATCTGGTCGTGGGTGACGTAGATCATCGTCGCGGCCAGCCTTTCGTGCAGGCGCATCAGTTCAAGCCGCATGTTGACGCGCAGCGCCGCATCGAGATTGGAAAGCGGCTCGTCGAACAGGAAGATTTTCGGATTGCGCACGATGGCGCGGCCGATGGCGACACGCTGGCGCTGGCCGCCCGACAGATCCTTCGGTCGGCGGTCGAGCAGATGCGTCAGTTCGAGGATCTGGGCGGCGTCCTTCACCTTCCGTTCGCGTTCGGCCAACGGAATACCGGCGATTCTAAGCGCGAAACCCATATTCTCGGCAACCGTCATATGCGGATAGAGCGCATAGGATTGAAACACCATCGCCAGGCCGCGCTGCGACGGATCGATGTCGTTGGACCGCGTGCCGTCGATCACCAGATCGCCGCCGTTGATTTTCTCCAGGCCGGCGATCATGCGCAGAAGCGTGGACTTGCCGCAGCCGGAAGGGCCGACGAAGACGACGAATTCGCGGTCGTCCACGTCTAGATCGATGCCCTTGATCACTTCGAGGGCGCCGTAGGTCTTACGGGCGTCGCGGAGTGTGAGATTAGCCACTGCTGGCCTCCTTTGTGCCGGCGGAAATATCCGCGTCAGGATTGTCCGAGCCGACAAGGCTCGATGGTTCAGAGCTGGCTTGCGCCTCGCTTCCGAGAATGAGGCTGGCCGCACCGATCAGGCCCGCATGTCGCCCAAGCTGTGCGGCAACGATCGGCACATCGCGATAGGCCGGCATGGCCCGGTCGCGGATTGTCGCCATGATGGTGTCGTGAAGAAGATCGAACCCATGGGATATGCCGCCGCCCATCACCAGAACATCGGGTGAATAGAGGTGGAGCAGGTTGGTGAAGCCGATCCCGAGCCATCGCGCCTCGGCATTCAGCAGTTCCAGCGCCAGGGCATCGCCGTTTCGCGCCGCGTCGACCACATGCCGTCCGGTTACATCGGCGTTGGCTGAAAGCTTTCGCAGCATCGAGCCATCAGATCGCCGGGTGCGAGCCGTTGCCTGCCTGCCGAGCGCCGTGCCGGAGGCGACGGCCTCAAAGCAGCCGACTGCGCCGCAAAAGCATCGTTCACCCTCGTTGGTAATCGTCATGTGGCCGATTTCCGCTGCCAGACCACGTCTACCGTGCAAAATTCGGCTATCGGTAATCACGCCGCCGCCGATGCCGGTCGAGACGGTGACGAACACGATCGATCTTGCACCACGGCCGGCGCCATATCGCCATTCGCCAACCGCCGCCGCGTTCGCATCGTTTTCAAGCCGCACCGGCAATTGGAAACGGCTGGAAAGAATATCAGCGAGGGGAACCTCGTTCCATCCGGTCAGGGTCGGCGCCGCAATGACGACGCCAGCCTCCGGATCGAGAGGGCCGGGGGCACCGATCCCGATGCCGATGGGCAGAAGATCAGGCGTTTTCGCCAGTACCGTCGCTGCCAGCACCTCGATTTGCCGGATCACCGCATCAGGGCCTTCGGCTGCTTGCGTCGGCACGGCGGAAAACGACAGAAGGTTTCCCTCCTCGTCCACCAGTGCGGCGCGAAGCTCGGTTCCGCCGAGATCGAAGGCAAGAGCGACCTTTTTCACGAAATCCGGCTCTCCAGTCCATGCAGCCATTCTATCCGCTTGCCCAGGTCCTTATCGCCGAAGGCGAGCGACCCGAGAACGACCGTCTGTGCCCCAGCCGCACGCAGCTCCGGCACTGTCTGCTCGCGAATGCCGCCATCGGCGGCCAGGATGACCTGATCCTCCCGGCCCGCTTGCTTCAGCAGTGCCCGCGCCTCGATCAGCCTGCCGCATGCCTTTTCGGAAAGACTTTGTCCTTTGACGCCGATCGAGGTGCCAAGCAGGGTCACGAAGGCGACGTGGTCGATGAACGGCTTGATCGCCGAGACGGGCGTTTCCAGCCGCAGCACGACGCCGGCTTCGGCGCCGAGCTCCTTTGCAAGCGCAACCGCACGCAAACCCGCTTCGCCGTTTTCGGCATGAACGCTGATGAGGTCGGCGCCTGCTTCGATGAACTGGCGCGTCTGTTCTTCGACGATTTCGGCTTCGACCATCAGATGAACATGGATCGGCTTGGCGGTCGATTTGGCGATGCGCGCGACGAAATCCGGAAAGAACAGGAAGCCCGGCGTGAAACGTGCATCGGCGACATCGATATGATGCAGGTCGACATAGGGCTCAATGCGCTTGAGATCGGTTTCCATATTGGTGAGATCAGCCGACCAGAGCGAGAATTCGCCCAGCAGTCGATTGCGGGGCAGGGCGGCGATGGCCGCCGGGCCTGAAAGGGTTTTGGACGTCATGATGGCACGAGGCTCCGGATTGTCTTGGATGCGAGGAAACGGGTTATGGCGTCTTGGACTTCGGCGAAATGCCGTTGTTTGTCGGCGGCCTTGGGGGTGACTTCGACAAAGCTTGCGCCGGGAATGGTGTCGGCGAGCACCTGTGCGCAGGAGAGGGGATGGATTGCATCCTGCTCGTTGCCGATGATCAGGGTGGGAATGGCAAGTGCTGCCGCTGCCGCTTGTGACACATCAGGTCCATCGGCCGCGATGTCGGCCAGCACGGATGCGAAAGCGACCGCATTCGGCCGGTCGAAATAGCCAAGCAGGGACGCGAAATTATCGGGCGCATCCGCCTCGATCCGCTTGCCGATCTCGGAGCCGGCGAACAGCGCCCGCGCCTCGTCGATCGGATGCGAGCGGAGCACGGCTGCCACCGCGCGGATCGGCTCCAGATTGTCGGGTGCTGCGGCAAAGGTCCAGGCGGGACGGACGAGAACGAGCGCGGCAACACGCTCCGGGTGACGATGGGCGAGATGCAGGGCAAGTGCCGCGCCCATGGAAATGCCGCCGACGACAAAGCGGTCAAATCCGCGCTCGGTCGCAGCAGCCAACACATCCTCGGCGAACATATGCAGTGAAAAGGGTCGTGCGGTGCCAAGCGATGACGCGCCATGTCCGCGGCATTCCACCGTGACCCGCCGTACATTGTCGGCCGGTGGAAAGGTTTGCACAACCTGCGCCCCGTCCCCACCCAGGCCGTGCTGAAATACGACGGGAAGCCCTTGCCCGCCGCCGAAGACGGAAAGGCTGGCATCGTCACGGATGAAAGCCATCGTTCCGCCCATCAGACCAATTCCTGGAGAAAGGCGGAGACCAGGGGTGCTTCTGCTGCAGACAGTCCGTGGGTGACGAGCGGTCCGTCAAAGCCGACGGCTTTCAGCCGCGCAATGAAATCGGGGAAATCCACGACGCCTTGCCCGGCGGTTGCGAAACGTCCGTCGGCATAGCGATCCTTCGCATGCGCCATGGCGATATGTCCGCCTGCGGTTTCAACCGCGCGCTCGACGATATCTCGGGCTTCCGGCGGCGTTGCGCTTTCGAAGAGGTTGGCTGGATCGAGGACGATCCGCAGCCTTTTCGATCCCATCTCGGTGATTAGCCGCTTTGCGTCTTCCGCCGAGGTGACGATATTGGCCTGTTCCGGCTCGATGCCGAGATCGACGCCATGTTTTTCGGCCAGCGCCAAGGCTTTCGCCATTTCTGTCGCCATGTCGGCCCAGGCCGAGGGATCGGTATTATCGGGATGATGCGCCCATTGGTCGCTTGCATGACGGGTGCCGGTGCAGAGCGTGACGAGCGGAATGGAAAGGGCGGCGGCTGTCTCGATCACGACGGCAAGCTGGCGGAGTCCCGTTTGCCGCACCGAGATGTCCGGATGGGCCATATTGTAGGTTCCGGAGAGGGCGACCAGCGAAACGCCAGTCGTTTCCGCTGCTGCCTGGATCGCTGTTATGACGGAACCCGGCACGGCGTCGGGCATCGACGGCAGCCCGCAGCAGGCAAGGTTGAACTGGGTGGCCGCATAGCCGCTGTCGCGCACCGCCGACAGCACACTCAGGGGATCTGTCCCCGGAAATGTCTTGGCAAAGATCCCGAGCTGCATCAGACGGCCCCCGTCACGGATGCCAGCTCGACCCGTTCGCCGGTCTCCACCGATCGCGCGATCGCGACCATGGCGCGGATCGAAGCGATACCGTCCTCGACATTGGCACCGCGCATCGGCGCGCCGTTCAGTGCTGTATCTGCGAGACCCTCGAGCTGCCTGCGGAAGAAGTGCCCGTCGGCACCGAGCGGCTTCCGGCTCGTCGCATCCTTCTCATGGAAGATCTCGACCTCGCTGGAGCGGAAGTACCAGGGATTGAAGGTCTTTGCGAGCACGGAGCCGTTCTCGCCATAGAGCTGAAAGCCCTCGTGCCAGTCCATACGGACGGCAACAGTGAGATCGAGATGGCCGAGGGCGCCATTGGTGAATTCGGTCTCCACGAACCAGCAATAGGCGCCGGCGCGTTCCAGCAAGCGGGCGCGCACGGCGACGATATCGCCGCAGAAGAAGCGGGCGGTGTCGACCAGATGCGAACCATGCGCCAACATGAAATATTGTTTGAGATCGGCCTTCGGATTGCCGCCCGGCTTGCGCGCAAGCTTGCTGGTGATCGGCAGTGGCTGCACAGCGTCAGTGTTGGTGTAGCGGTGGGTGGAATCGCAATACCAGGCCTTCAGCGCGAAGATCTCACCGATATCGTCGCGAACGAAATCGCGCGCGGCCTCCAGCGCCGGGTCGAAACGCTTCATGTGCCCGACCTGCAGGATCTTGCCGGAGCGCTTGACGGCATCGGCAAGCTGCTGCCCTTCCTCGACGGACACACCGATCGGCTTTTCGCAGAGCACATGCTTGCCGGCTTCGAGCGCCTTGACGGACATCGGTACGTGATAGGCGTCGGAGGTGGCGACGATCACGGCTTCCAGCTCGGGATCAGCCAGCATGGCGTCGTAGTCGCTGAACATCTTCTGCGGCTCGTAAGTGGCACCCATGCGGGCCAGCAGGTCCGGTGCTGCGTCGCAGATTGCGTAGAGATCGGCATTCCGTGCCTTCACGCAGGATTGCAGATGCGCGAACTGGGCAATTGGCCCGCAGCCGAGCACACCAACACGAAGACGGCGATTTTCCTTCTGGATCATGGTCTTCTTCCTCAGGCTCCGTAGCTGCGCATGGTTTCGCGGTTGGTCTTCACTGCGGCGACGGGATCGGCGCCTGCCGTCTCTGATTCCTCTTCCAGCACCAGCCAGCCGTTGAAGCGCGGCGCCTTCGCGACGAGATCGATCACCGCCGGCGTGTCGAGGATGCCCTTGCTGAGCATCGCCCAGCGATCGTCGGCATCGACGTCCTTCAAGTGCAGATAGCGGATGCGGTCCTGATAGGTTCGCATGGTGTCGAGGATGTCCTCGTGCCCGCGCAGGATATGTCCGGTATCTGGAACCCAGCCGACCAAAGTAGAGTCGAGAAGCGCGAAGATCCGATCGTAGTCGGCGCGATCGAAGAGCAGGGTGTTGTGGTGCGAGCTCGGATGAACGGCGACATCGACGCCGGATGCCTTGCCGAGCGCGCCGGCGCGATTGTAGAACTCGGCCGCAATGGCGAACTTGTCGTCGCGTGGCCCTTCGGAGACAACCGTTGCCGAACCGATCGAGACCAGCGCGCCAGGAAACTGCGCGGCATAGTCGATCCAGCGCTGCGTCGTCGAGAGATCATCGTTGATTGCCTCGGCAACCGTAAAGCCGCTCTTCGAGCCGAAGGCGAAGGAGACGAGCTGTAAGCCGCCATCCTTCAGCGCCTTGGCGAAGTCGCCCGGCTTTGCGGCGTAGTGGCCGATCATCGTGTCGGTGATTTCGATGCCCGAATAACCGCCGGCGGAAATTGCCGAAAGCAGGTCGTCGGCTGTTCCGGTCCAGGCCTTGCCGAGCATTTCCCATGTAAACGTCTGGCAGCCGACCTTCAGATCGCTAGTCATGTCACTATTCCTTGATTCCGCCCTGTGTCAGGCCTTCGATAATGTGTCGTTGGAAGAAGAGGACCAACACGATCAGCGGCACGGTGACGACCGCCGAAGCCGCGGCGATGTCTCCCCAGGGCACGTAGTATTGGTTGGTGAAGTTGGCGATGCCCACTGGAATGGTCTGGGTGCCGCTATCCGATGTGAAGGCGAGCGCGAACAGAAACTCGTTCCAGGCGGTGATGAAGGCGAGCAGGCCTGTCGTGACCAGGCTCGGCAGCGACATCGGCAGGATGATATGCCAAAGCAGGCCGATAACGCCGACGCCATCCATGCGCGCCGCTTCGTCGATCTCGCGCGGCAGTGTCTCGAAATAGCCAAATAGTACCCAAGTCACCAGCGGCAGCCCGAGCGCCAGATAGGTGATGATCAGCGCGGTATAGGTATCCAGAAGGCCGAGGTCGGAGGCGAGGAGATAAAGCGGGCCGACGAGCGCGATCTGCGGAAACATCGAGACCGAGAGGATCACCGTCAAGATCCCGAAGCGTCCCTTCACATCGAGACGCGACAGCGCAAAGGCGGCGAGCGAGCCGACGATCAGGCAAAGGGCCGTGGTCGCCAGCGACACGACCAGCGAATTCCATAGATAATGATGCAGACCCTTTTCCACGAAGGCATTGTAGTAATGCTCCAGCGTGAACGGGCTCGGGATCAAAGACGGCGTTCCCTCCGTCAGTGCCCTGTCGAGCTGGAACGACGTGGAGAACTGCCAGAGGAACGGGCCGGCGGACCAGACGAGGATGAGGAGCGCGCCGAGATAGATCATCACGCTTTGAAACGGGGAGCGGGTGTCGTTCATGTTGTCTTCCTGATCTGTCGGACGAGGAAGAGGCAGAACACCACGGCGATCAGCCCTTCGGTGATGAACATTGCGGTCGAAACGGCCGAGCCGTAGCCGAACTGCAGCGTCGAGAAGAGAACCTTGTAGGACAGCGTCGACAGCGTTTCCGTGGAATCGGCCGGGCCGCCGCCGGTCAACACATAGACCAGATCGAAAACGCGGAAGGCGTCCAGCGCCCGGAAGAGGCCGGCGATCAGCAAGGTCGGCAGCAGCAGCGGCAGGCGGATGTTCCAGAAGATCGTCCAGGCCCTGGCGCCATCCATGCGCGCGGCTTCGATCAGTGATTTCGGCACGGTCTGGAGCCCTGTCAGTAGCAGCAGCGCCATGAAGGGCGTCGTCTTCCAGACATCGGCGAGAATGATTGTCGTCAGTGCCGTATCGGGCGAGCCGTACCAGTTCACATTCTGATCAATCAGCCCGAGATGGAGCAGGATGAAATTGATGATGCCGTGCTGGCCGTCGAACAGCCACCCGAACATTTTGGAGGTGACCACGGTCGGCATCGCCCAGGGAACCAGCATCGCCGCGCGGATCACGCCACGGCCGGCGAACGCTTCGCAAAGGATCAGCGCCATAGCGAGGCCGATCAGGGTCTCGAGCGTGGTCGAGGCGACGGTGAACCAGATCGTATGCCACCAGGCATTCCAGAACGGCGGATCGGCGAGCAACTGCACATAATTGGCAATGCCGATGAAATCATTGTCCTGCGTGATCAGCGAACGGTTGGTGAAGGAGAGATAGACGCCATTGACGATCGGATAGAAGGACACGGATGCAAGCGACAGGAAGGCCGGCAACAGCAGCAGCCAAGGCCAGAGGGCGCTTGGAAGCGCCCTCGTCGTTTTCGGGGTTCGGTCGGACATGGGGACCGTGACTGCGGCAGCCATATCAGGCAACGATCTTGTTGATCTGATCGGCGGCGGCCTTCAGCTCAGCCTGAACATTGCCGCTGACCAGCGCCTTGGAAATGCTCGACTGCAGCGCCAGAGTCACCTTGGCATATTGCGGCGTGATCGGCCGGGGTGTGGCGCCGGTGAAGACGCTTTGTAGGCTCGCCATGAACGGTTGTTCGGCCTTCAGCTTCGCATCCTGGAAGATCGCCGGGCGTGACGGTGCAAGACCGAAATTCAGTGCAAGACGGGTCTGGGTTTCCGGAGACGACATCCAGGTCAGGAACTCGATCGCCGCTTCGCGCTTCTTGGAATTGGCGTTGACGCCGAGCTGATAGCCGCCGAGACAGGCAGCACTCTTGCCCCCGGCAAAATGCGGCAACGGCGCGACGGCGACCTTGTCCACCACATGCGAAGCTTTCGGATCCTGCGCGATCGGATAGACATAAGACCAGTTGCGCATGAACATCGCTTCGCCCGATGTGAAGGGCTGGCGCGAAGGCTCTTCATCCCAGGAGAGGACGTTCTGCGGGCTGATCTTGGTCTTGTTGATCGTATCGTAGAGGAACTGGATCGCCTCGACCGCCGCCTTGTCGCCGATGACCGAGGATTTGCCGTCGGGCGAGAGAATAGAGCCGCCATTCGAGGTGATGATTTCCACGGCATCGCAGATCAGGACTTCTGCCTGCTTGCCCTGCCAGAGATAGCCGAACTTCGCGTCGCCCGCCTTCTGCGCGGCTGCCGCCATGGTCGCCATGTCATCCCAGGTCTCGGGAACCTTGCCGCCATGCTTTTCCACCAGATCCTTGCGATAGTAGAACATACCGGAATCGACGAACCACGGGAGCGCGGTCAGCTTTTCATTGTAGGTACAGGCCGCAACCGTTCCGGGGAAATAATCGGCACGCTTTTCCTTCGGGAAATATTCGTCGAGCGGCAAGGCCCATCCGGCAGCCGCGAAACCGGCGATCCAAACCACGTCCTGAGTGAAGACGTCGGGGGTTCCGTTGCGGCGGGCCAATTGTTGCACAAGGCCCTGATAGACCTCGGTCGACGAGCTTGGTGGTGGCAGTTCGATGAACTTGACCGTGATCCGGTCTTGCGATTCGTTATAGGCCTTGACGAGATCGCCGAGGCCTTCCTTGCCGAAGAAACTGGCGCTGGCAAAGCTGATCTCGGTGCGATCGGCGGCGCGCGCAGGGCGCATGCCCAGTCCCGTTGTGGCGGCAAGGGTCGCCGCGCCGACTGCAGCGCTTGCAGCACCCATCAACATCTGGCGGCGGTCGAGCAGTGTGGAAAATACGGCCGCGTTTGAGCCGGCCGGCGTCTTCTTGAAATCAGACATGATTTCCCTCCCAGGAAAACTGGCGACCTCCAAAATCTCCGCGCCAGTATTGTCGTATGTTTCATAAAAAATTGTCGCGCGTCAAGAAATAAGATGCTTTAACTCACTTTAAAGCGCGTCGGGTTGATATGGCTATCGGTGACGTGCGGGTTATCGGGTCCAGGGAGGATTGAGGAATATGACTGGGAACACAAAGGCAAAGCTGGGCATTGGCATCGTCGGCTGCGGCAATATTTCAATGACTTATCTGCGTAACGCGGCGCTGTTTGCCGGCGTCGAGTTGCGTGCTTGCGCCGATATTTCCGCCGACGCTGCGGCTCTTCGCGCCAGCGAATACGGCATTCGGCCGCTGAGCGTTGATCAACTGCTCGCAGATCCCGAAGTCGATCTCGTTCTCAACCTCACCATTCCGGCCGTGCACTTCGATGTCACCATGTCAGCTCTGTCCGCGGGCAAGCACGTCTTCACGGAAAAGCCGCTGGCGACCTCGGCTGCCGAAGGGCGGACCCTTGTGGCCGAGGCGAAGACACGCGGCCTGCTTCTGGGTTCGGCACCCGACACGTTCCTCGGTGCCGCCGGCAGGCGTGCCCGCCGTTTGATGGAGGAAGGCGCAATCGGCCGCCCGGTTAGCGGCACCGCCTTCATGATGGGGCGCGGCATGGAGCACTGGCACCCCAATCCGCAATTCTACTACCAGCCCGGCGGCGGCCCGGTTTTCGATATGGGACCTTATTACCTGACCATGATGGTGAACTTGCTTGGCCCGGTGGTGCGCGTCATGGCGATGGCGACGAAGGGCCAGGAGGAGCGCCTGATCACCGCGGACGGTCCGTTCAAGAACACGACCTTCAAGGTTGGTACGCCGACCAACGTCTTGTCTTTGCTCGAATTCCAGTCCGGCGCGACTATCAATTTCGGCGCATCCTGGGACGTCTTCCGCCATTCCAACCATCCGATCGAGCTGCACGGCACCGAAGGCTCCCTTCGCCTGCCGGATCCCGATACGTTCGGCGGCACGGTCTCGCTGTCGGAACGTGGCGCCGACTGGCGTGATTTCGACAGCGACGGCGAGCTTTACGGCAAGAGGAACTGGCCATTCGCTGCCCCCGATCGCGCGAATTATCGTATGCTCGGCGTCGCCGATCTTGCGCGGTCACTGGAGGAGAAGAGGGCGCCGCGCGCATCCGGCGAGCTTGCGCTGCATGTGCTTGAGGTCATGGAGGCTATTCTTGCCTCCGGTGAAAGCGGCCAGTCGGTCCGCATCGGCGGAGATCTGGTACGTCCGCCGCTTCTTGGCGAAGACGAAGCGCGCAGCCTCCTCGCCTGAATATCGAAAGGAGAGCCGACATGACAGAACAGCTCGATGAGAGTGCTCGACGCCTTCTCGACATGAGCAATCGGTCGAACGCCCGGCCGTTTGAAACCGGCACGCCTCTGGAGGCCCGTGTTGACTACAATGCGGGCTGCCCAACCGTTCAGGGCGCCCGCGAGACAGTCGCCTCGGTGGAGGATCGTCAGATCGACGGTCCGAACGGTCCGATCACCCTGCGCATCTATCGCGGCATCGGCGCACGATTGAGGAATGGTCCCAGCCTCCTTTATCTTCACGGCGGCGGCTGGGTGATCGGCAATCTCGATTCGCACGATGAGATCTGCCGCTGGTTCGCCAATCTCGCGCAATGCACCGTAGTCTGCCCGGATTACCGGCTGGCGCCGGAACACAAGTTCCCGGCCGGGCTGACGGATTGCGCCGCAGCGCTGGCTTTCATGGCGGATTCCGCCGCCGATCTCGGCATCGATCCCCAGCGGATTGCGGTCGCTGGCGACAGTGCCGGCGGCAATCTCGCCGCCGTGCTGGCGCTGATGGCGCGCTCCGGTGACGCCCCAAAGCTTACGGGGCAAATGCTCATCTATCCGAACACGGACGCCGCACAGACGGCCGATAGCTATCGCCGTTATGGCGAAGGCTATGGCCTGACCGCATCGGCGATGAAGTGGTTTCGCGACCACTATATCCGCACCGAGGCCGATATCGCCGACTGGCGGGTCTCGCCGTTACGAGCTGACAGTGTCGTCGGGGTTGCGCCGGCCTTCGTGATCACGGCTGGGCACGACATTCTGGTGGATGAGGGTCTGGCGTATGTCGAGCGGTTGAAGCGGGAGGGAGTGTGCGTGGTGCTGCGCCACCGGCCCGGCCAGATCCACGGCTTTATGTCGATGGGACGATACATACCCGTCGCACGGCAGGCCGTGGAGGAGGCCGTGGAGGCATGGCGCAGCTTTGAAGGTGCCCATGCGTAAACGGAAAGCAACGTTGTCCTATGCCGATTGCCGCATGACCAGCGTCCCATCGAGTCTGACTTTGTGGGCAATCGTCTGAACCGGCGTGTCCGTGTCGCCGAGCAGCGTCAAAAGCGTGTCGACGCTATTTGCCGTCATCGCCGCAAAATCCTGCGCCATTGTCGTCAGCGGCGGGCAGGTGTAGCGGCTAAGCGGATGGTCGTCATGGGCGGCCACACGCAGGTCACCTTTCTTGCGGCCGACTTTCAGTCCATGCGCAAAGGCGGCTGCCATCACGCCGAAGGCGAGGCGGTCGTTGGCGCAGAGGATAGTCTTGCCCGGAAGCGCCCTTGCGTTCAGCATCTCGTCCATCTGCTCGTATCCGATGCGCTCGAAGTCCCATGTGTAGGCCGCATTGGTCTTGATCACCACCGGCTCGTAGCCAGATGCCTCCATCGTGGCGATATAGCTCGCCAGTCGCTCCGGCGAGTTGTGATTGACATGGGGAATGTCGAGATAGACCGGCGCCTCTCCGGATCGGCAGAGATATTCGACGATGGTCGCGACGCTCTGGTAGTTGTTGTTGCCGATAAACGGCGTGTTTCCCTCGATATAGGTATCGAAATAGACGAGAGGTACGTTCTGCGCGAGCTTCTCGAATGCACGCGGGTCGGATTTCTGTCCCAGTGGCGCGGCGAGCGTGCCCGCTACCTTTAATGACAGCATGGTGCTGACGGCTTCGGCCTCCAATTCCGGCAGTCCGTGTGAGGAAAACACGATCGGCCAATAGCCCTCATAGCGCAGCCGCAACTCCAGGCGGTTGACCATTTCGGCGTAAAATGGGTCGGTGAGGGCCGGCACAAGAATGCCGATATTGCGGGTTCTCTTCCGATTGAGATTGCGCGCATAAATATTAGGCTGATAATCGGACGAGCGGAGGGCCGCTTCGATCAACGCGCGCGTCACCGGCTTGACGCTCGTCGGGTCATCGAAATACTTTGAGAGGGTGGGTCGGGAGACGCCGCAGGATTTCGCGAAATCCTCCATTGTCTTGTGCGTCATTTTTTCCATCAAAAGTCGACCATTTCTCGAGCCGATCCGCCCATCTGGGACTTGTTATGCGTCCGCATGAAGGGAAGCGCAACCATGGAGGTAAGTTTCGAGCAAGTTCTTTCTAGCCTCAAGTTGCTCAAAAATATTACATGCGTCAATTTCTTAATTGACGCATAAAAGTTCAAGCCATAGAAAAGTTGCCTATCGGCCGGCGGCAATCGTGAGCCGAGGCAAGAGTTTCACCGGGAAGTGGGTGCGCAATCTCATGAAAAAGCTCGTCAGTGCCGGAGAGATCGTCGTCGAAATCATGGCGGATCGGCTCGATCAAAGCCTGGCCCAGCCCGGATTGCTGCACGGGCCATTCCCGTCCGGAGCGCCGGCGATCTTCATTGCCCAGGCAGCAAGGCTTGGGCAGCCGGCCGGCTTGATCAGCGCCGTCGGCGAAGACGATTTCGGGCGGATGAACATCGACAGATTGCGCGACTGGGGGGCGGACGTCTCCGCCATCACGGTTCATCAGGGGCAGGCGACCGGCACGGCTTTTGTATCGTACCGAGCCGATGGTTCCCGTCATTTCGTCTTCAACATCAAGAACAGCGCGGCTGGATTGATCGAAACCGGCGATGGCGCGACAGCCCTGCTGGCCGGCGCCGATCATTTTCATGTCATGGGCTCCTCCCTGTTTTCTAAGAGGGCGATCTCCGTCGTTCTGGCGGGCATCGAGACGATCAAACGCAATGGGGGCACGGTTTCCTTCGATCCGAATATACGTAGAGAGATGATCGAGCTGCCGGGCATGCGCGAAGCACTGAATCAGGTTCTGGCGCTGACGGATATTTTCCTGCCGAGCGGCGAGGAACTGTTCATCTTCACCAAGGCCACCGACGAGGCAGAAGCGGCAGCGGAAATGCTCGAGCGCGGGATTTCGGCGGTAATCGTCAAGAAGGGCGCGGAGGGTGCGGTCTATTACGATCGGCATCGCAAAATTGCAGCGTCCGGTTTCGTCGTCGACGAAGTCGATCCGACCGGCGCGGGCGATTGCTTCGGCGCGGGCTTCGTCTCCCTTTGGCTCCGGGGTGCGGCGCCGGAGGAAGCTTTGAGATTGGCCTGTGCCTGCGGGGCCTTGGCCGTGACGCGCAAAGGTCCCATGGAGGGCATTGCCACCTTTGCCGAGGTACAGTCCTTTCTGTCCGGCGCGACCGCGAGGGCAGTGTCATGAGTTCTGCGACGCAGCGACTGGCAAATATGCCGAGAAGTCGTGGCAGCGATCTGCCATCCGGCATCACCTCCGTCTGTTCGGCCCATCCCCTGGTCATCGAGGCGGCGCTATCGCATGCAAAGGGCCGAAACGCCGATGTGCTGATCGAGGCAACCTGCAACCAGGTCAATCAGGACGGCGGCTATACCGGCATGACGCCCGCCGATTTTCGCGCCTTCGTCGAAAAGATCGCGGCGGCGGTCGGCTTCCCTCTGGATCGTCTGATTCTCGGCGGGGATCACCTCGGCCCAAATCCCTGGAAGCATCTGCCGTCCAGTGAGGCGATGCGCAAGGCCGGCGCAATGATCGACGCCTTTGCGGCTGCCGGTTTCACCAAGCTGCATCTGGATACGAGCATGGCCTGCGCCGACGATCCGACCGCTCTTCCTGACGAGACGATCGCATCCCGGGCAGCCGAACTGGCCGCCATCTCGGAAGCAAGAATACGCCAGTCGAAAACACAGGCACCGAGCTACATTATCGGCACCGAGGTTCCCGTCCCGGGCGGCGCGTTCGAGGCGCTCGATCATCTGCACGTCACGACGCCTGGGGATGCGCGCGCGACGGTGGAGCTGCACCGCACGGCCTTCTCCAGACTTGGACTGAACGAGGCTTTTGAGCGCTCGATCGGCATCGTCGTCCAGCCGGGCGTGGAATTCGGCAACGCCGATGTTGTTGCCTATGTGCGAGAGGCGGCAAGAGATCTCGTCGCCACATTAGACGAGATGCCGCAATTCGTGTTCGAGGCTCATTCGACGGATTATCAGAGCGGCGAGGCGCTGCGCGATCTTGTCAGCGATGGATTTGCAATCCTGAAAGTCGGTCCCTGGCTGACCTTTGCCCTACGCGAAGCACTGTATGGCCTTAGCGCCATTGCCGAAATCCTGGTGCCGGATGCGATCAGCGAGGCCGTTCCCGCCGCCATGGAGCGGATCATGCTGTCGTCGCCCGAGCATTGGCTGAAATACTATCCCGGCGATGCCCACGAGCAATATGTGCAGCGGCATTATTCGTTCAGCGATCGCATTCGTTATTATTGGGCCGTACCGGCTGCGCAGAAGGCCGTGGACGAGCTGATGGCGGCTCTTCAAGGCGTTACAATCCCGCGCCCGCTGATCAGCCAGCATCTCGGTCATCTGGAGTCGTTGGTGGCCGACGGATCGGTGGCGCCACAGGCGCGCGCGCTGTTGCTTGCCAGCGTCACGCGCGTGCTCGACATCTATGCGGATGCCATCGATTCAGCCTCGCAGAACTAGAGCAATTCCAGGAAAAGTGTGCTGCGGTTTTCCGTACGGAATTGCGTAAAAACGTTCTAGCTGTTTCGGCAAGGCCGAAGTCTCCGGAGTTTCAATCCTGCCTGCCGGCGAGCCGAAGCGATCCGCTGGGCGTGACATCCGCGACGAGATCCTCATAGCTCGCGACGCTTGGATGCCGCGTCGGCAGCACGGTCTTGTGGGTCGCGCTGATCACGGCCACCGCGGCACCGGCTGCTTCGGCTGCCTCTATCCCGGCCGGAGCGTCTTCGAAGACCAGGCATTCCTCTATGGGCTGGCCCAGGGTTTTTGCTGCCAGCAGAAAGCAGTCCGGCGCGGGTTTGCCGTTCTGTACGTCCTCGCCGGTAATCAGCAGCGGCGGCCAGGGAATGCCCGCGGCCTTGAGGCGGACTTCCGCAAGATCCCGTGGCGCTGATGTGACGATTGCCCAGCGATCTCTGGGCAGAGCATTCAGGAAATCGACCGCGCCCGCGATCGGTACGACACCAGCGACATCGGCGATCTCGGCGAGTGTCAGAAGTCGGGCCTCTTCGGCCGGATCGATTCCCAAAAGGCCAAGCCGTGTGATCGTCTCGATTGCCTTGCGCCCGTGCACAATCGCCAGCAGGCTCTCGACATCGACATTGTGGCGCAAGGCCCAGGCCGCCCAGACCCGTTCGCCGACCGCGATCGAGTTCAGCACGGTTCCATCCATATCGAACAGGAAGGCGCCGAAGGAGCGATCGGGGTGCAGGGGCAGGGCCATTTTGAGAATTCTTTCTTAGCTTTTCTGGGGGGCAGCGGATAGGCGATCGAGGATCGCCTGCGCCGTATTGGCGTCCGTCACGAGGGCATTGATCATGCCCGACCGCGCCGCGCCGATGATGCCGGGCGCCTTGGCCGGCGTCGCGGCAACCGCAATGCACAGGGGAACCCGTCGCAACTGCTCAGGAGTGGCGGCGATCATACGCTCTTCGCCGTCCCAATGCAGGATTTCGCCGGCTTCAGTGACGTAGTGCCGCAGCACGTCGCCCGCCGCTTGGCTGAGGGCTTTTTCTCCCGGAAGCGCCGCCGTCGCCTCGGACGGATTGGCCGCGTGCGTCAGACCGACGCCGACGATCGCCGCATCGAGCTTGTTCCAGAGCGCGGTGACCTGCTGCACCGTGGGGTCGGCGAGGAAGGCATCGCGCAGCTCGGAGGACGAGATGTAGGGCGCGTGCAGGAAATGCGGCAATCCGCCCATCTGCTCGGCCGCCTGGCGGACGAATTCGTTGGTCTGGAAATGCGCCGCGGCCTGCTGCATGCCGCCGTTGAGGGCAATGGTGACGATGCCGGGCAGTTGCGGCAGGCCGGCGAGGGTAACCTCCCGGACGGCGCGTCCCCAGCCGATGCCAAGCGTCGAGCCGGAATGAAGCCCCGCCTGCTGCAGCATGGAGCCGACCGGAGGGGCAAGTGCGCTGAGAACGTTGGAGGACGGCGTGTCGATCACGGCGGCGTTGCGCAGTTTAAGGCCGTCGATCAGTGCCGCACTCAGGTCTTCCGACGGAGAAAGGTCAATCACCTCAATTCGCACGATACCGGCCAGCCGAGCCTTCTGGAGGAGGCGTGAAACCGTAGCCGTTGATAATCCTAGCTTTTTAGCAATGTCGACCTGCGACATGTCGGATTGATAGTGCAACTTTGCAACCATATGCAGCAATGCACGGTTTGTTGCAGGCTCCTGCGGCTGAGACGAATTCAGGTTGAAATTCCTTTCTGCAATGTGTTACACACTGGATGCTGAGGGAGTTATCGCTCAAAATAGCCGGTTTCGCAACGGTTATGCGGCGGAGGAGAACTCTCAACATTCATTGGCCATCCCTTCCGAACCTTGGAGCGGGATGCACGTTCAGCAACCCGTTTCGGGCACGCTATAGGGAGGAGCATATATGTCCAGATTAACCACAGCCGAAATGCGCGGCTACCAGCAGATTTGCGGGAGCGATGGCGCCATGATGGTGATCGCCTGCGATCAGCGCGGCGGCATGCGCAGTTTGCTTGCCAAGGAACCGGAGGCGCAGGCCGCGATCTCCGACAAGACCCTCGGCGACACCAAGGCCGATATCGCTCGATTTCTTGCCAGCAAGGCATCCTGCGTTCTGGTCGATCCGATCTGCGCTGTTCCGGCTCTGGTCGACGATCGCATCATTCAGCGTGACACGGCGCTTCTGATCGGTCTCGATGCCTCCGGCTGGGATACGTCGCCGGAGGGATATCGCCTGTCCAAGCTGGTTCCCGGCATCACGGCCCGGCGCGTGCGCCAGCTTGGCGCCACCGGCGGTAAAATCATGGTCTATCTCCGCTCGGACCGGGATGAGGCGAATGTTCACAACATCAATATCCTCAGCCAATGCATCGAGGATTTCGCACGCGAAGACCTGCTGCTCGTCGTCGAGTTCCTGACATACAGGTTCGATGACGAGGACGAAGCCGAGTACAAGGCGAAGATCCCGTCCCTGATCGTCGGCGGAAGCCGAATTTGCCTGGATTACGGAGCGAAGGTTCTGAAGATTCCGTATCCGGGAAATCCAGAGGCTTGCGCTGAGGTCACGCAGCTTGCGGGAGACGTGCCATGGGCGGTCCTGTCTGCCGGCGTCGACCATTCGACCTTCCTCAAGCAGGTCGAAGACGCGATGCGCAACGGTGCCTCCGGCGTCATCGCCGGCCGCTCGCTGTGGAAGGATTGCATTTCGCTCGACCGCGCCGTCACAAGGGATAGACTGGAAACTGTCGCGGTTCCGCGTCTTCGCGAAATTCAGGCTGTGATCGCCACCCATTTCAAGGGTAGCAGGTCTGAGACCGTCGGCCGGGGACAGAAAGAACATGCCTGAGACAGCCATCGGCGTGGACATTGGCGGCACGAATATTCGTGCCGCTCTCGTCTCCGATCGAGGCGAGATTCTGAAGAAGCTATCGGATCGGACACCCACCGATCCGTTGCATGTGGTCGAGCGCGTCGTGGCGATGGTCGGTGAACTCGATGCGACGGGAGCAGCCGGCATCGGTGTCGGCATTCCCGGTCGTGTCGATGCGGCCAGCCGCACGATCCTCTCGGGCGGTATTCTCAATCTGGCCGGCATCGACTTTGCCGATCGGCTCGAGACGCGCCTCGGCAAGCGGGTCGTCATCGAAAATGATTGCAACATGGCGCTCATCGCCGAAATGCGCGTCGGCGGCGCCAAGGGATATCAGAGCGTCGCGATGCTGACGATCGGAACGGGCATCGGCGGTGCCGTCGCCCATAATGGCAGCATCTATCACGGCCATATGACGGCCGGGCAGCTGGGCCATATCTCCGTGCTGCAGGATGGTCCGCTTTGCGCGTGCGGACGGCGCGGCTGCGTGGAAACCTTCAGCTCGGGAACGGCGCTGCGTCGGCATATGAACGAAGCCGGCCTTTCGGCCACATCCATCGGCGAGATTTTCGAAATGGCGGCTGAGGGAAATGGCACGGCGAGGGCGGTCTTGCGTGCATGGGCATCCCCGCTGCGCACCGCCCTCGATAATATCGCGGCAACAATGGATCCGGACGTCATTTTGTTGGGAGGGGGGCTCGGCTGCGACGCGGCGCGCGCCCTTGCCGACCTTCCAGCGGTGGCGCCATGGTTCCGGCCGACGATCCTGCCCGCGAAGCTTGGGGACGACGCCGGCGTAATCGGCGCGGCCTTGTCGACATTCGCGAATGCTGGCAATTCCGCCGAAAAATGCGTCGTGCTCGTCAACGGTGTTCCGGCTTCGGGAAAGAGCCGGCTTGCAAAATCGCTATCACAACGTACCGGTTGGCCGGTTCTTTCTCTCGATGGCATCAAGAATCCGTTTCTGGAGCACATCGGCCCCGTCGACAGGGATTTCAATCGGACTTTGGGAAAGGCGAGCTACCAGGCGATCTGGTCGTTCATCCGCGAGGCGCCGGCTGGGTCCACCTTCATCGTCGATGCATGGTTCGGTTTCCAGCCGAAGGCGCTGCTTGAAACCTATATCAAGGATGCCGGTGTGGATCGCGTCGCGGAGCTTTGGTGCAAGGTGCCCGGCACGGTTGCTGCGGAACGCTATGCCAGCCGCTTGAAAGACAGGCTGCCGGGCCATCCGGGCGCCGAATATGTCGCCGAACTCGCGGTGCTTGCCGATCGCGCGGAGCCCATGGCATGCGGCGCTCTGAGGACGGTCGACCAGACGAAAGAGCCGGATATGGACAGTATAACCGCCTGGATTTCAGAGATGTTTGACCACGCATGAAAGTAGCCGCCGTCCCGGCGGCAGACGAAAGCTTGATCTGACTTCAAACCGTCGCGCAACGCTCCGTTGGCGGCGAAGTGCATCGCTTTGCCAATCTTCCTGATTGGCAAGCTATTTCAAATAGATGGCGGAAATTCGTTGCAGAAAAATATTACTTGACGGCCCGCTGTAAGCCACTGATTATCCATTCCGCCGGACAAGGGAGATGTTCGGCTTTCAAGGGAGGAAATTATGGAACGACGTTCATTTCTCAAGGCTAGTGCCGTGGCGACGCTTGCCACCGGCGTGGCGGCTGTTGCCGGAGGCGCCAAGGCGCAGGACAAGAAGTTTACCATCGCCCTCATTCCGGGCCTGACGACCGATGCTTTCTACATCACCATGCGCAAGGGCGCCGAAGCTGCCGCCAAGGCGGTGGGTGCGACGCTGGTGTTCCAGGGCGCGCCGGACTTCAATCCGGTCACGCAGGTTCCGGTTCTCGACGCGATCATCGCCAAGAAGCCTGACGCGATCCTGATCGCGCCGACCGACAAGGATCAATTGGTCCAGCCACTGAAGAAGGCAGCGGATGCGGGTATCCCGGTCATCACGGTCGATACCTTTATCGGAAGCGGCGTCTACCAGACGGGAAGCGGCGATGCCGATTTTCCGCTTTCCTACATCGCTTCGGACAACCTGCTGGGCGGCGCGATCGCAGCGCGCGCATTGGCCAAGGCCGTCGGCGAAAAGGGCAAGGTCTACGTTTCGAACGTCAAGCCCGGCATCTCGACCACCGACCAGCGCGAGCAGGGTTTCAAGGAAGAGATGAAGAAATTTCCGAACATCACGGTTCTCGATACGCAGTATAATGATGACGATGCCAACAAGGCGGCGTCGCAATTGCAGGCCGTTTACGCCCGCAACTCGGACCTCGACGGCGTTTTCGGCGCCAACCTGTTCTCCGCCCTCGGTGCCGCCAACGGCGTGCAGCAGGCGGGCCAGACCGGCAAGATCCGCGTCGTCGCCTTCGATGCGCCAACCACGATCGTCGACAATATCAATTCCGGCCTCGTTGATCTGGCGATTGCCCAGCACCCGGCCGAAATCGGCTATTTCGGCGTGATGGCGGCCTATGCCCACCTGACCGGCAACTCGATCCCGACTGCGATCGGCACCGGCTTTACGGTCATCGACAAATCGAACGTCGCCGACAAGGACGTCGCGAAGTTCATCTACTCCGACTAATCGGATGAAGTCTGTGCCTCGTCCAAGGGACGGGGCACGTCTCTGATCATAATGGAGGAAATGGCGTGACGACTTCTGTACGTCCTCGCTCGAGTTTGGATTCATCCATGACTACCGAAGATACCGAGGCCCGCAAGGCGGACCAGCATGTGGCGCCACAGGCGGACCACGGCGATCAGGCAAAAACCATCATCAACTATATCGCGCAATTGCGCGCATGGCTGTTCCTTGCGGCACTGATCGTGACGTTTGAGATCTGGGCGCGCATCGATTTCGGTGGCACCTTTATCGGCTCGTCCTTCAACTGGCAGTCGGTCGCGGTCTTTGCCGTGGCGCCACTACTGCTGGCGATCGGTCAGACTTTCGTCATCATATCCGGTGGCATCGACCTGTCGACCGGCTTCATCATGGGTCTTGCGGCGGTCGTTGCCGCGCATGTCACCAATATCGCCGGTCTCTACATGCCGCTGCCGATGGCGATGGTGCTTGGCATTCTCGTTGCGATGCTCGCCGCCACCGTGCCCGGCTTCATCAACGGCCTCTTGATTTCCCGCCTCAAGGTTCCGCCCTTCATCGGCACGCTCGGCATGTTCGGCGTCGCCCGCGGCACGGCCTTTCTGCTGGCCGGCGGCACCACCGTTCCGGTCAAGAACTCGTATTTCGCCGAACTCGGCAACGGCCGCTTCTATGGCGTGCCCTATCTCGTCATTGTCGCCTTTATCTTCGTGCTGATCATGCACTACCTGCTGAGCCAGACGCGCTTTGGTCAGCACAATTATGCGATCGGCGCCAATGCGCAGGCGGCGCGCCGGGCCGGCATCGATATCAAGTCGCATCTGTTGCGGCTCTATATGCTCTCGGCGGTCTGCGCCGGTCTCGGCGGTGCGCTCTACGCCGCCCGCTTCACGGCAGGTGCGGCCCAGGCCGGTGAGCCGTTGCTGCTCGACAGCGTGGCCGCGGTCGTCATCGGCGGCGCCAGCCTG
>NZ_AJVM01000084.1:0-55068 GCF_000281735.1 Rhizobium sp. AP16
TGCAGGCGGCCGCCGATGTCATGGTTGATGGAGCCGCGCGAACCGGCCGGGCGCGCGCCGCCGACATATTTGCCGCTGAGGATGCCGCCGGCGAGCGGCGAATAGGCGAGAAGGCCGACATCTTCATGATGCGACAGCTCGGCGAGATCGAGATCGAAGTGCCGGTAGAGCAGGTTGTATTCGTTCTGCGTCGAGACCACGCGCGGCAGGCTCTTCTGCTCGGCGAGCGTCAGATACTTCTGGATGCCCCAGGTCGTCTCGTTGGAAAGGCCAAGCGCACGAATCTTGCCGGCTTTCACCAGCTCGCCCATCGTCTCCAGGATGTCGGTGATGTTGGCGACCACCTTCTCGCGGTCCTGGGTGAAGGGGTTGTAACGCCAGTTCTGGCGGAAGTGGAAGTGGCCGCGGTTCGGCCAGTGCACCTGGTAGAGGTCGATATAGTCGGTCTTCAGCCGCTTCAGGCTGCTGTCGATCGCGGCGCGGATATTGGCGGCATCGGCGCCCTGGCCGTTACGCAGATAGTCGCGCCCGGGGCCGGCGACCTTGGTGGCGAGAACGACATCCTTGCGCCTGCCGGTCTTTTCGAACCAGGTGCCGATGTATTCTTCGGTGCGTCCTTGAGTCTCCGCGCCGACCGGCGTCGTCGGGTACATTTCGGCGGTATCGAAGAAATTGACGCCCTTTTGCAGGGCATAATCCATCTGTTCATGCGCCTCGGCTTCGCTGTTCTGCGTGCCCCAGGTCATCGTGCCCAGGCAGATCTGCGAAACGGAAATGTCGGTGCGGCCTAAATTCTTATACTTCATGGGAAAACCTTGCGGATAACGGGAACGTCTCTAAGGGGAAGGTCGAGCGAATTTAGGCTCGAATTGAGCAAGCGCAAGAAGAAAATTGGTGCATTTCGCAAACGCAAAAGCCGTTGGCTGCGGGGCTTGCGCTATTGACTCCACCGCAAACAATGTCATTTGGGAACGAAACGACGCCATAGGAAGCCTAATATAATGACTGTAGCCTTCACATTTCCCGGCCAGGGCAGCCAAACTGTCGGCATGGGCAAGGACCTTGCAGACAATTTCGCCGAAGCGCGCGCCGTCTTCGAGGAAGTTGATGAAGCGCTTGGTGAAAAGCTCTCCGACGTCATCTTCAATGGTCCCGAGGACAAGCTGACGCTGACGGCCAACGCCCAGCCGGCGCTGATGGCCGTGTCGATCGCCGTCATCCGCGTTCTGCAGGCACGCGGCCTCGATCTGAAGAGCAAGGTCGCCTACGTCGCGGGCCATTCGCTCGGCGAATATTCGGCGCTGTGTGCCGCCGGCACGTTCTCGCTTGCCGATACGGCGCGGCTGCTGCGTATTCGCGGCAATGCCATGCAGGCGGCGGTTCCGGTCGGCGTCGGCGCCATGGCGGCAATCATCGGCCTCGAACATGCCGATGTCGTCGCTGTCTGCACGGAGGCGTCGGTCCTTGGCGCCTGCCAGATCGCCAACGACAATGGCGGCGGCCAGATCGTCATTTCCGGCGAGAAGGCCCCGGTCGAGAAGGCTGCTGAACTGGCAACCGCCAAGGGTGCCAAGCGCGCTATCCTGCTGCCGGTCTCCGCACCCTTCCATTCCTCGTTGATGGCGCCCGCCGCCGAGGCGATGCGCGTGGCACTCGCCGACGTCGCGAAATCCAATCCGATCGTGCCGCTCATCGCCAATGTGCGCGCTGCTCCGGTTACGGACGCCGGCGAGATCGCCAATCTGCTCGTGGAGCAGGTCACCGGCCAGGTACGCTGGCGCGAGACGGTGGAATGGTTCGCCGCCCATAACGTGACAACATTGTATGAGATCGGCGCCGGCAAGGTGCTGACGGGACTTGCACGGCGCATCGATAAATCGGTGAACGGCATCGCGGTGAATTCGGCCGCCGATATCGATACCGCGCTCGCAAGCCTGCTTTAAGAACATTACGGAACGAGGAACACCACATGCTTGATTTGACCGGCCGCAAGGCCCTGGTAACCGGTGCTTCGGGTGGTATCGGCGAAGAGATCGCAAGGCTGCTGCACAAGCAGGGCGCCATCGTCGGCCTGCACGGTACCCGCGTCGAGAAGCTTGAGGCGCTGGCTGCCGACCTTGGCGACCGCGTCAAGATCTTTCCGGCCAACCTGTCCAATCGCGAAGAGGTCAAGGCGCTTGGCGTCAAGGCGGAAGAAGAGCTCGGCGGCGTCGACATCCTCGTCAACAATGCCGGCATCACCAAGGACGGTCTTTTCGTACGCATGAGCGACGAGGACTGGGATAGCGTGCTGGAAGTCGATCTCACCTCCGTCTTCTTGCTGACGCGGGAGCTGACCCACCCGATGATGCGCCGCCGCTATGGCCGCATCATCAACATCACCTCCGTCGTCGGCGTCGTCGGCAATCCCGGCCAGGCCAACTACTGTGCGGCCAAGGCCGGCATGGTCGGCTTCACCAAGTCGCTGGCGCAGGAAATCGCGACCCGCAACGTGACGGTCAATTGCGTCGCTCCCGGCTTCATCGAGAGCGCCATGACCGGCAAGCTCAACGACAAGCAGAAGGAAGCGATCATGGGTGCCATTCCCATGAAGCGCATGGGTAACGGCGCCGAAGTCGCATCGGCCGTCGCTTATCTTGCGTCTTCCGAGGCAAGCTACGTCACCGGCCAGACGATTCACGTCAATGGCGGCATGGCGATGATCTGAAATGGAAAAGTCCGTTGGCGGGAATTTTCCCTCCAATAGCATGTTGAGCAACGCAGAACCGGCGATTTTCTGGCTTTGCGACGGACTTAAACCGTGTTAAGCGGGCCATGACTGTGAACAGTCGCCCCGAAAATGCAGAAGGACTGTGCCGCGTATAAGGTGGCCGGGCCGGATCTCAGGGCGGGGTTGAACAGATTTGCCAGCGGCGCCAATAGGGGCGTTGCAGGCTTTGAACAGGGTAGGGATGTCAGACGACATTCTGATCAGGATATAAGGTCGAGGAAACCGACATGAGCGATATCGCAGAACGCGTAAAGAAAATTGTTATTGATCATCTTGGCGTTGACGCCGACAAGGTTGTTGAAGGCGCTAGCTTCATCGACGACCTCGGCGCTGACTCGCTCGACACCGTCGAACTGGTCATGGCCTTCGAAGAAGAATTCGGCGTTGAAATTCCCGATGACGCAGCTGACTCGATCCTGACGGTCGGCGACGCGGTAAAGTTCATTGAAAAGGCCCAGGCCTAATCATTTGCACTTTCTGATGGGCGGGCTCTCTGAGTCCGCCCTATTTCGTCCGGAGATGCCGGGCGCTTTCTATTCATACGCATGGCATAAGAGGACGGGGGTCTGCAGGCGATGAGACGTGTCGTTATCACGGGTACCGGCATGGTATCACCTTTGGGCTGTGGCACGGAGGTGTCCTGGTCGCGCTTGATCGCCGGACACAACGGCGCGCGTCTGGTAACGGAATTCGAGGTCGAAGACCTCCCCGCAAAGATTGCTTGCCGCGTTCCTGTTGGTGATGGCAGCGACGGCACCTTCAATGCCGACGACTGGATGGAGCCCAAGGAACAGCGCAAGGTCGATCCTTTCATCATTTACGGCATGGCAGCGGCCGACATGGCGCTGGCTGACGCCGGCTGGCATCCGACGTCGGATGAAGGCCAGATCGCCACGGGTGTCATGATCGGCTCGGGCATCGGTGGCCTGGAAGGCATTGTCGAGGCCGGCTATACGCTGCGCGACAAGGGGCCGCGGCGCATTTCGCCCTTCTTCATTCCAGGGCGCCTCATCAATCTCGTTTCCGGCCAGGTCTCGATCCGCCACAAGCTGCGCGGTCCGAACCACGCGGTCGTCACGGCCTGTTCCACCGGCGCGCACGCTATCGGCGATGCGGCCCGCCTGATCATGCTCGGCGATGCCGACGTCATGGTTGCCGGCGGCGCCGAAGCTCCGGTTTGCCGTATCTCGCTTGCCGGCTTTGCCGCCTGCAAGGCGCTGTCGACGGAATATAATGACAATCCGCAGAAGGCGTCCCGCCCCTACGATCGCGACCGCGACGGTTTTGTCATGGGCGAGGGTGCCGGTATCGTCGTTCTGGAAGAGCTGGAACATGCCAAGGCGCGCGGCGCCAAGATCTACGCCGAAGTGGTCGGCTACGGCCTTTCCGGCGACGCCTATCACATCACCGCGCCGTCCGCTGACGGCGAGGGTGCGTTCCGCTGCATGACATCGGCCCTGAAGCGCGCTGGCCTGACGCCGGCTGACGTCGACTATATCAACGCGCATGGCACCTCGACCATGGCCGACACGATCGAGCTCGGTTCCGTCGAGCGGCTGGTCGGCGACGCCGCGCCCAGGATCTCGATGTCCTCGACCAAGTCGGCGACCGGCCATCTTCTGGGCGCTGCCGGCGCGATCGAGGCAATCTTCTCCGCGCTTGCCATTCGCGACAATATTGCGCCGCCGACGCTGAACCTGGACAATCCGGAGCGCGAAACCGCGATCGATCTCGTCCCGCACAAGGCTCGCAAGCGGGAGATCAATGTCGCATTGTCGAACTCCTTCGGGTTCGGCGGTACGAATGCGTCACTTGTCCTGCGGCGCTATCAGGCATAAGAAATTGCGCATATAAGTCCGAAAGGCGGAGGTGCTTTTCGGCAAGATTATGCGCCGCCCTTGAATGTTACCGCGTCTTTCGCGCATCCCGGATGCGTTCGCGGTAATGTCTGATCGGTCGAAAGCGGAGCTCCACCGGGCTCCGCTTTGTTTCCAGAACCTGCTTTTTGCCGCATTGCTTGGCCAAACAGCAGGCGACGACAAAATGAAGGGATTGCCGGTGAGCGATACGAATCAGAGCAACGGAACTCCGAACGGGCAGAAGGGGCCGATTATCCCGAAATCGGCCAACGAGGCGCTGCGTCCGGAGCGTGTTCCGGATCCGCCGAAGCGCTCCCGCAAAGCCCGCAGCCAGATGGTGATCTTCCTGAATTTTTTGATGACGCTGGTGGTTTTCGTCATCGTTCTCGCGATCATTGGTGCCTATTATGCCATCTCCGCCTATCAGAGCCCTGGCCCGCTGGCGACCAACAGCAACTTCATCGTGCGCAGTGGCGCTGGCCTTGCCGAAATCTCCAATCGGCTCGAAGCCAACAACCTCATCTCCGACGCCCGCATCTTTCGCTATATGACGGCTACCAATCTGCATGACGGAGAGACCCTGCGGTCCGGCGAATATGAGATCAAGGCCGGCGCTTCCATGAAGGACATCATGGAGCTGCTGAAATCCGGCAAGTCGATCCTTTATTCGGTCACCCTGCCGGAAGGGCTGACGGTGCGCCAGATATTCAACAAGCTGCAGGCCGACCCGGTGCTGGAAGGCGAATTGCCGTCGGCGCTGCCGGCCGAAGGCAGCCTGCGGCCCGACACCTATAAATTCACGCGCGGCACCAAGCGGACGGAGATCGTTCAGC
Source organism: Rhizobium sp. AP16 (assembly GCF_000281735.1). NCBI lineage: Bacteria > Pseudomonadati > Pseudomonadota > Alphaproteobacteria > Hyphomicrobiales > Rhizobiaceae > Rhizobium > Rhizobium sp. AP16. The sequence goes on from NZ_AJVM01000084.1 coordinate 5,463, forward strand.
AAATGGCTGGCGCGCAGGAAAAGCTGGTCGACCAGATCTGGCAGAAACGTGATCCGAACCTGACGCTTGCCAACAAGCAGGAATTCGTGACGCTGGCTTCGATCGTCGAGAAGGAAACAGGTCTGGCGGATGAGCGCGCCCATGTCGCCTCCGTCTTCCTGAACCGGATTGGCAAGGGCATGCGTCTGCAATCCGACCCGACGATCATCTACGGTCTCTTCGGCGGTGATGGAAAGCCGAGCGACCGCCCGATCTTCCAGTCGGATCTGAAGAAAGAGACAGCCTACAACACCTATATCATCAAGGGTTTGCCGCCGACGCCGATCGCCAATCCGGGCAGGGATGCGCTGGAAGCCGTTGCTAACCCCTGGAAGACGCAGGACCTTTATTTCGTCGCCGATGGCACCGGCGGGCATGTCTTTGCCGCGACGCTGGAAGAGCACAATGCCAACGTCAAACGCTGGCGCAAGCTCGTGGCGGAGAAGGGCGAGGACCCGAGCGCGATCGCGGTCGACGGTCAGCCTGACGATGGCGCCGCCACCACCACAGGTTCCGGCACACAGCAGAAAAAGAAGACGAACTGATCCTCGACCTGCACCGTGCTTTCTATGGGACGCACGGGCGGACTCACTTTACAATCATCCGCAATGCGCTGATTTTCGGCGGATGACGGACTAGAATCATCGGAGGCTTGCATGGTGCTGCAGTCCATGACCGGTTTTGCCCGGCGTGAAGGAACGAGCGGGCGCTCTCGCTGGGCATGGGAGCTGCGGTCGGTCAACGGCAAGGGCCTCGACGTCCGCCTGCGCCTGCCGCCTGGGCTGGAGCGCCTGGAAACCGATGTGCGCAAGCTGATCACCGACCGGTTTTCGCGTGGCAATCTCCAGGTTGGCCTTTCCGTGTCCGTCGATGAAAGCCGGGTCGAAGCCGTCGTCAATCAGGGTGCGCTGGCGACCGTGCTGGCGCTGCGTGATCAGCTTACAGGCGTCATTGATCCTGCGCCGCTGCGGCTGGACACGCTGCTCGGCATCCGAGGGATCGTGGAGTTCAAGGAAGCCGAGGAGAGCGAAGAAGCGCTCGCAGCGCGCGACGCCGACATCATGGCGGGTCTTGAGGCGGCACTTGGCGATCTCAGCGAGATGCGCAGCCAGGAAGGCCGGGCACTCGGCCAGATCCTGCTCGGTCACGTCGCCACGATCGAGACGCTGACGGCAACGGTGGAGCTCGACCCTTCGCGTTCGCCGCAGGAGATTGCCGCGAAGCTTACCGCACAGGTCTCCATGCTCCTCGACGGTGCCGCCAGCCTCGATCGCGACCGGCTGCATGCCGAGGCTGCGCTGATCGCCACCAGGGCCGATCTGCGCGAGGAGATCGACCGGCTGAAGGCGCATGTCGTGGCCGCTCGCGACCTCATCGCCAAGGGTGGTCCGGTCGGACGCAAGCTTGATTTCCTTGCACAGGAATTTAACCGGGAATCGAATACTATCTGTTCGAAGTCGAATTCCGCGGCGGTCACCGCCGCCGGTATCGAATTGAAAGTGGTCATCGACCAGTTCCGCGAACAAGTCCAGAATTTGGAGTAGGCCATGAAGCCGGTGATATCCACATCCATTCCAATTGCCCGTCGGGGGCTGATGTTGGCTATTTCCTCGCCGTCGGGCGCGGGAAAGTCGACCATCGCCCGCACTCTGCTCGACACCGACAAGCATGTCGGCCTTTCCGTCAGCGTCACGACACGGCAGCGTCGGCCGAGCGAGATCGCCGGCGTGCATTATCATTTCGTCTCGCAGCGGGAGTTCGAGCGGCTTCGTGATTCCGATTCGCTGCTCGAATGGGCCGAGGTGCATGGCAATTTCTACGGCACGCCGCGCGAGCCAGTGGAAACGGCGATGGCCGAGGGCCGCGACATGCTCTTCGATATCGACTGGCAGGGCGCGCAGCAGCTTCAGGAGAAGATGCCCGCCGATGTCGTCTCCATCTTCGTGCTGCCGCCGACCATGACGGAGCTGCAATCGCGCCTGCACCGTCGCGCCGAGGATTCCGAAGAGGTGATTGCCACGCGGCTTGCCAATTCGCGATCGGAGATCGCCCATTGGCGTGAGTATGACTACGTTATCATCAACGACGACCTGAATGCCGCCTTCGATGCGGTTCAGTCAATCGTCAAGGCCGAACGCCTGCGCCGCGACCGCCGTCACGGCATGTTCGATTTCGTACGTGGTCTCCTGGAAGAAACGCCGAAGCTCTGATCCCGATCAGAAGCTCTGATCCAATCAGAGGCAATTCGCCAGCCTGCAGAACTCCTCGACGGAGAGCGTTTCAGCGCGCCGTTGCGGGTCGATATCGGCCTTCTGCAGCAGGGTTTCGCCGCCGAGCGGCTTCAGGCTTTGGCGCAGCATCTTGCGACGCTGGCCGAAGGCTGCTTGCGTCACCTTTTCCAGCTTGTCGACGGAGCAAGGGATCGGGTTCTCCCTGGGCGTCAGATGCACCACCGTCGAGGTTACCTTCGGCGGTGGCGAGAAGGCTTGGGGCGAGATATCGAAGGCCATGTGTGCCTGCGTACGCCAGCCGCAGAGAACACCGAGACGGCCATAGTGATCGTCATCCTCGTCGGCAACGATCCGCTGGCCGACCTCTTTCTGGAACATCAGCGTCAGCGATTGCCAGAAGGGCGGCCAATGGCCCGGCAGCAGCCAGTTCACCAGCAATTGCGTGCCGACATTGTAGGGCAGGTTGGCGATGATCTTCACCGGACCTTCCGACGCCATGCCCGCGAAATCCGTCTTCAGCGCATCGCCTTCGATGACCTCCAGCCGGCCGGGATAGTGATCGGCGATTTCGGCAAGCGCCGGCAGGCAGCGCGCGTCGCGCTCAATAGCAATGACCTTGGCGGCTCCGAGCGCCAGGATGGCGCGTGTCAGCCCGCCTGGTCCCGGTCCGACTTCGAAGACGGTGACGCCTTCGAGCGATCCGGCGGTACGGGCGACCTTCTGGGTCAGGTTGAGATCGAGCAGGAAATTCTGGCCGAGTGCCTTGCGTGCGTCGAGGCCATGGCGCTGGATCACATCGCGAAGCGGGGGCAGACCGTCGAGTGCAGCCATCAGCGAATGCTTCCCGTTGCGCGGCTGATCTCGCTTGCCAGCCTGAGGGCGGCCACGAGGCTGTCCTCCTTGGCGACGCCCTTGCCGGCGATGCCGAAGGCCGTGCCATGGTCCGGCGAGGTGCGGACGAAGGGAAGGCCGAGCGTGACATTGACGGAATCGTCAAACCCGAGCGCCTTGGCCGGGATCAGGGCCTGATCGTGATACATGCAGATAGCGACGTCATAGCGACGGCGTGCGTCGTCATGGAACATCGTGTCGGCGGGAAGGGGGCCGAAGGCATCTATGCCTTCCTTACGCAGCACCTCGATCGCCGGGCGGATGATCTCCTCATCCTCCTTGCCGATCGCGCCGTTCTCGCCGGCATGCGGATTGAGACCGGCGACCGCCAGTCGCGGCTTGGTGATGCCGAAGCGGGTTCTAAGATCGTGATCGGTGATCCGGCAGGTCTCGATGATGAGATCGGCCGTCAACGCCGCTGGCACGTCCTTCAGCGGGATATGAATGGTGACGGGTATGGCCCGCAGTTTCGGCCCGGCCAGCAGCATCACCGGCATCACCGGCTTGCCTGTTGCGCGAGTTGCCAGATCGGCGAGGAATTCGGTATGGCCGGGAAAGCCGAAGCCGGCATCGTAGAGAACCGATTTGGCGATCGGATTGGTGACGACGGCGGAGGTGTCACCGTTCATGGTGAGCGAGACCGCCGTTTCTATGGCGGCGATGGTGCCCTTGGCTGTCGCGACATGCGGTTCGCCCGCGATCACCGTCGCGCCGGCGGCGATCGGCAGCACCGGCAGGGCTGCGGTGAAGACGCCGCAGGCTATCGAGGCGTCCGCTTCCCGCAGGGGCACGTCGAGGTTCAATTGCAGGGCGCGCGCGGCAAGGACGTTCGGATCGCCGAGAAAGAGGAAGGGCGGCAGAGAAAGCTCGCCGCGACGGAGCCAGGCGGCGAGCGTAATGTCAGGTCCGATACCTGCCGGGTCCCCTTGCGTCAGCGCGAGGGGGCGGGAAGAGTGCTGCGGCATCGCGGCGATCAGCGATACAGGATCTGCGCCTTGGAGCGCAGTTCGTCCATATACTTCTTGTCGTTGGCGCTGATGCCCTGTGCACCCGCCTTGCCGATGTCTTCCGCGCGGAAGACGGCTGCTGCGGCAACGTCGTCATTGACCTGGCGCTGTGAGCAAATGGCGACATACTCGACGCCGCGATCGGTTACGACTGGGGTGGTCGTATTGCCTTTTGCCTGTTCGAGCAGCGGCTTCCAGATTTCAGGCAGATCGGGGGCCAGCACGCGGCCGAGATCCTGGACGGAGACATCACGCATGGTCGCGGCAAAGACCTTCGCCTGATCGCAACCTGGGAACTTGGCCCGCGAGGCTTCCGCCTCGGACTTGCGCTGGTTGAGGATGGCATTCCGCTTCGCTTGCGGAACGACGAAGACGATCTGCTTCAGGAAGTATTCCGTGGTGACCGGTTTCGTCTTGTTTTCCGTCATACGGGTCACGAGGTCATCATTCGACAGCTTGTTGCCACCGCTCGAGCCGAAGCGGGCATTGACGACGCGCGGCCAGCTCATGGAGACGGCGATATAGGATTTGAAGTGATCGACGCCGACGCCCATCTTGTCGAGGATCTGACCAAGCTGCTGCGGCGACATCTTGTTGCTCGCGGCGAAGCGGCCGAAGGCGCTGTCGACGTCTGACGTCGATACCGACATGCGTACGCGGGAGATTTCAGCGCGCTTCAGCGTCTCGTCGACAAGCTGTTCCTGGGCCAGCTTGTTGAGGTCGCCCTTCTGGTGCTGCAATTTGAGGAAGTTGATACGTTTGGCGATATCGCCCGAGGTGATCACCGAATTGTTGACAACGACCTTCACCTCGCTTGCTGCGAAGGCAACATCGCTGCTCGGCATGGCGAACGTGGCCATGATCAGCGCCGCGGCTCCGAATAGCACAGCGCGCATCGGTGTCTTTTCAGAGAACATCAATTACCCCTTCCCAAAGGTCCTTATCCGCACTGCGTCACATCGGGACGCCGTTCGCGCAATACGGCAATTTTGCGCCACATGTCTACAACAAGCACGACGAATTGCAAAATCCTTGCGGCGAAACAATGACGCGGAGGGGAGTGGAAGCCGGTTTCAAACAAAAAGGGCCGGCTTGTGGAGCCGGCCCTTTTTTGAAGTTTGATAGATCAGAACGTGGCGTCCTGGGTGTTGCCGAGATTGACGTCGCCGAGCGTGCGGAACGTGATTCGGGCCCCGATCGACCAGTCGCTTGCCGAGGCGCTCGTCGAATCCTTCTTGTTCAGGAAGGAAACGCTGAAGATCGTGCATTCGTCCTCATAGGAGAGGCCAACACCCTGGCGAGTGATCTCGCTATCGTTGATGTCATAGTTCACCGTACCGAACACCGACCAATATTCCTTGAACTTGATCTGAGCGCGCGTCTGGATTTCATCCTGATCCGAGGTGAAGCCATATTGCGGCTGCGCGGCAATGTGGGTGTAGGTCGCCGTGGTCTGGAAGACATCGTTGGCGAAGCCGACCGTAGTATCGCCGCGACGGAACGCGAAATCCTTTTCGTCGAAACGATAGGACTGCGAAAGCGAGAAGCCCTGCGGCGTGGTGAGGCCGAACATGGTCACATAGTCGGAACGGGCGGTTTCAAGCCCCGAATCCGTGCCGACGCCGGCAAGATCAGTCTCTGCGAAGGAGTTGCGGCCGGCAAGCTGGAAGGACTGGCCGAAGATATGCTGCAACTTGTAGCCACTGTCGAAGCTGCCGGTGTAGCGCCAACCGACGTTGGCGCGTGTGCCACCTTCGACGCGGTCGAAACCGGAGAACTTGTCGCGATCGAACAGATTGGTCGCATCGAAGACAAAGCTCTGGGCATCCTCATTCGGCAATTGCCCGGCAAGCTGCTCGTCCGGACGCACATAGAGCTGTGCGATCGGCTCGAACACATGCGTGCTGTTGCTGGTGGTGATGAGGAAGGGGTACTTCGCTTCAAGACCGGCCGTCGCCATGCCACGCGTGGCATAGTCGCTCGTGTCGTAATTGCCGGAATAAGTACCGGCTCCCGGCGCATCCATGTCCAGGCCATAGACGTCGCCGCGAAGCGCCGCCAATGGCGTCAACACCAGACCTTGATCCGTGGTGAAGGTACGTTGCCACTGCACCTCGGTGCTGAGACGCGTATAATCTCCGGAAAGACCGAGATAGCGGTCGTTCAGGCTGGAGTCGCCGAGAGTATTGGTGGCGTCGAGCACCGATGTCGTATCACGCGACAGGCGCGTGAAGTTCATGGTCGCCGACAATTCGCCGCCATAGACCGACTTCGGATCGACATAGTGATAGTCGATGCTCGGGTAGACGACCGCCTGTTGCTTCGTAGCGGTGTCGTTATTGTCGGAGTCCTGGACCTGGTAGTAGAAGGCGCGCATATCGAAATAATTGCGCTTGCCGAGACCGGTCAGGTAGGCCTGGTTGGTATGGGTGCTCTGGTTGAGACCATCCAGCCCATAGGTGCGCGAGAAGTTGTTGTCGCTCTGCGCCATGACATCCCAGCCGAAGGTCCAGCGAGGATTGATCCTGAAATCCGCCTTGGACGAGATCATGCCGCGAGTCTTGTGCTCGGCATCGGTGGTTCCGGACGTGAAAGCACTGGGATCCATCTGGTTGATGCCGGCGACGCGCAGAGTATGCGTGCCGTTTTCAAGGCGTTGCCGGAATTCACCCTCCAGCAGCAGACCCTGGTTCGTGTAGCCGGTGGCGCTGATCGTGGCGTCCATGCTCGGCGAGATGACGTAATAGTACGGAACCTTGAGACCGAAGCCGAGGTGCTGGGAAACACTCATCGACGGGAACAGGAAGCCGGACTTGCGCTTTACCGTGTTGTCGGGAACTTCGATCCACGGAATGTAGGCGATCGGATGGCCGAACAGTTCAAAGCGGGCATGCTCGAGGCGGACGGTATGCGTCACGCCGTTCTGCACCACGCGCTGCGCCTTGACCTGCCACAGCGGTGCACGGCCTTGTTCGGAGCAGGACTGACAGGCCGTATAGACGCCCTTCGTCAGAATCATCTGCGTACCGCCGACACGTTCGCCCTTTTCGGCGGCCATGCGGGTATTGTCCGGCATTTCGATGCGCAGGGCATTGACGAAGCCGTCGGAGAAGCTGTCGGTGACATCCATTTTGTCACCGTACATGCGATTGCCGTCGGGGCTGATCAGCTCGACATTGCCGATTGCCGTCATCCGACCGGACTTCTGATTATACTCAACCTTCTGGGCGACCATTTTGTAGCCGCCATAGTTGATCTGCACGGCACCGGTGGCGGTGACGATCTGGTTGTCCTTGTTGTAGACCAATTCGTTGGACGAAAGGATCAGCTTGGAGCCGTCGGGTACGTTGACCTTTACGGGAGCGGTCGCAGCACCGGCGCCGCCATTGTTGTTGGTAGCCTGGGCGTAAGCTACGACCGGGCTCATGATATACGCGCATGTAGCCGTGCCCGTAATAAGGGCAGCCACAAACTTCCTGATACTCTTGCGGTTGCCCGCCACTAGCCGTCCTCCTGATGAAGCAGGATCGTTGCTCCGAATGCCAAAGCGACGATCACGGGTATCCATGTCGCCACGAAGGGAGGAACCACTCCGCTGCTCCCAAATGCTTTTACAAGCACGGTGACAACATAAAGCACGAAGCCTGAGAGGATTCCACCCAGAATCACGGAGCGCGATTGGTTGAATCTACTGAATTTTAGGGACACGGTTGCTGCGATCAGCGTCATTGCCACCAAAAGGAATGGCTGTGACAGCAGCGAGTGAAATTGCGTTTCAAGCGCCTTGGTTGAGATGCCAAAGGACTTTGCAATCGCTATTCGATTAGAAAGATCATAAAAAGCAATGGTTTCCGGCTGCGCCAAACGCTCCGAGACGAAATCCTGTTTCAGATTCGTACGAACCTGTGTCGTGCTCTTGTGCGCGGGAATTTCGCCCGGTGCACGCTCGACGACACTGTTAAGAAGCCAGTAACCATTTTCCAACTTAGCCGACTGGGCATCCTGCCGCAGAATGATATTTCCCTGTGAATCGAAGTGGATAAAGACGACGTTCATCAAGGTCGTGCCGTTGTCGAGAACAGCCTTGGCACCGATGATGATGTCGCTTTTGCCATCCGACTGACGCAGCCACGGAATGGAAAGTGTATTGCGATAGGACGGATCGCCGCGCAAATCGGCTTCCATCGTTTCCGCCTGCCGCTGACCCCATGCGGCAACCGGATTGAGAGCGAGCATGGTCAGCAAGCCGACACAGAAGGCGCCAACCACGAAAGGCGTCATGAATTGCCAGACGGAGATGCCGGCGGCACGCGCGATCACCAGCTCGCGGCGGCGATTGAGCGCGATCAACACGGTCATGCCGACGAACAGGGCGATGAACGGCACCGTCTGCTGCATGATGAACGGCAATCTGACGGCCGTCATCAGCAGACCGATTTTGACCGTGTATCCCGGAAGGCCAGCGAGCCGGCCAGCGGTCTCGCTGAAGTCGATCAGATACACCAGCGAGGTGACACCGAGGAAAAACCAGAGCGTCGTGATGATGTAGCGCGTGAAGAAGTAGCGGCCGAGCGTGCTGAAGATCATGCGCCGCTCCCATTCGAGCTGCCGGGCGTCGGGATGCGTTCCTGGAGCTTCTGCCGCCAGCTACCGAAACGGTTGCGGATCGACACCGGCATGGACATTCTACGGTTCCTGAACAGGAGAAAGATCGCAATCAGCGTTGCGGCGATGTTGATCCCATAGAGGATGCCGACGAAATAGGGCGCCGTCTCGATCTGGTTGGCCGCGTAAAAATCCGCCCATCGCAGTGCAAAAGCAATCGTGAGCGCCGATACCATCGGATGCAGCCGCGCCTCGCGATGGGATCGCGCGTCGCCGGCGATCACCAGGGATATCAGGGCAAAAATGGCTGGCAGCGCCCAGTCGGTCAGGCGCCGATGCAATTCGGAACGGTATCCGCTCGGTTTGGCCTTATAATCCGCATCGTTAGGATCCGGGTTGAGCAGGAAGCCAAGGCTGCGGTCGCCGGCGCGCAGGGTTGCCTGGCCGCGGCTTTGTGTCATGTCGGAGAGGTCGAAGGAGTAGGAATCGAATTTGATGACGGAGACGTCGCCATCAGACGTCTTGCGGTGGACTTCGCCGTCCCTCATCAGCAGCGACGAGCCGCTCGCATCAACGGCGCCTTCCTTGGCATAATAGATGAGATCGAAAGCCGGATCGCGCGAATCCACCACGAACAGGCCCTTCAGGATTCGCCCCGACATGCGCTGGGTGATCTGCACGTAAAGCCCGTCTTCGATGCGTCGGAAATTCTTTTCCTCGATCACGGTCGACAGCAGGTCGGCATAGGCTTCCGCAACCATCTGCCGGGCCGCGACGCGGGCCTTCGGCTCGACCATGTTGTCAACGAAAAAGGAGAAGACGCTGATTGCTATGGCGAGAATCATGATCGGACGGATGATGATGCTGCGTCTGGCGCCCGCCGCTTCCATGACGGTCAGCTCCGAATCGCTGTTCATCGCGGTGAGCGTCTGGGTGATGCCGATGACCAATGCAAACGGCAGGACGACGGGAATGATGGTCGGCAGGATAAGGGTCGCAAGCTTCGCGAACGAACCGATCGACTGGCCGCTATCGGTCACAAGGTTGATGCGCTGCAATACCTGAGTCGTCCAGATAATAGCGAGCACCGGCAGCAGGGCTACCAGGAACATCATGCCGACACGCCGTACGATATATGTTTCGAATAACTTCATGCCGGCCCTTAAACGCAACGCTCTATCGGGCGAGCCGGCAGAGATTCATCCTCCTCTACGCTGTTTGCGTTTTTTTGGCGACAACCCAGTCGCAAAAAATTCGTTAATTTTCTGAGATTCTTCTGCTGTGTGTTGTTTGGGAGAGGGCCATGAGCGCCGTGAATATGACAAGGGACGAGAGCCAGCCAAGCACGGCATCCGACAGATAGTGGCTTCCGAAAGCCACTCTGAGGGCTGGAATGAGAATCGAAACGACCGCGATCGGCGGCGCGAGTGCGGTGCGGGCCGGCTGTGGAATAATGAAAATCAGGCAGAACAACCAACCGGCAGCGGCGGCCTCGCCGGAGATGAAGGAACAGTTGCTAACGCATTTTCCGGCGAAGGAGCCTGCATGAACGAAATCGAGTGTGCCGCCGAAGAAGTCGGTCTGCCGCGGCCGCGGGCGGCCTGAGAACGCCTTGAGCCAGAGATTGACGATCAGCACGGGGCCGAGAAGCAGCGAACCGAGCGCAACCTTCAGATTGCAGGCTCGCAACGTCTTGAACGTTGCGCCGTGATGCTGCCAGCACTGGATCAGCATCCAACAGAGGACGGCGGCGGCGACGTAGGGAAGCTGGAAGAAGATCTCCCTGAGCAGACGCATATGCGGATCGTCACCATAGGGGAAAATGCCGCAGACCTGGCTGGCTTTGACGGGGACGATGCACTGTTCCGGCAGGAAGAACATATTGGCGACGGCGAGATCGATCTGTGGAAAAATCGAAAATAGCCCGAGCAGTATCCACCACAGACAAAACAGAGCGACGAACGCGTCGCCGGCCGTGCGTGGTCGCAGGATCTCGGGAAAACGGTCCTGGCGATCGAAGGCGCTGAAATCGATGATCAAGGTGGCGTTCCTGTCAGTGACAACGCTGGGCAGGCGGCGGCACGCAACGCATGCGCCAATAGGCTAGCGACAATAGATGACAGGGATTTGAAGGTGGCAGTGGACGCTTCTTTGCCGAATGTCTCGCCAAAAGCTTGTATTTGAGGGGGAAAGCTTGAATGATCAAAGTCTATAATTCTATTTTGCGATACGCATATATATCGGAGCAGAAATGTCTGTGAAATTCGAGATTTCCTTTGCCAAAACGGTTCGACTGAATGGCGGTCTGGCCATCCTGCTGAAAGACGCAGACAGCGAATCGCCGGCGGGGGCCGCAGGCGCCGATCCGGCCAATGTTTTCGCCAAGGCCGCGCGCATCGCCCGTTTCACCGCCAAGGGTTTGTCGAGCCTCGATATCGTTGCGCCCGAGGGGTCGCCGGTTGACCGGATTATCGTGATCGGCACCGGCAGGGCAAAGGAACTGAACGCGCATGATTGGCTGAAGCTCGGCGGGGCTGCGGCCGCGCGGATCCGCAATGTCGAAAAGGCCGCGATCTTCATCGACCTGCCCGGCGTCCAAGCCGGTGGCAAGGCGGCTGCCGATTTTGCTCTCGGCATGCTGCTGCGCGCCTATAGTTTCGACACGTACAAGACGAAGAAGGGCGATGACGACGACAAGAACGGTGCTCAGAAACCCGTGAAGGTGACCATCGTTACCCCGGATGTTGCAGCCGCAAAGAAGCTTTTCGCCGCATCGGAAGCGATTGCCGACGGCGTTATCCTGGCGCGCGATCTGGTCAACGAGCCGCCGAATGTGCTTGGCCCGGTCGAGTTCGCCGCCAAGGCCAAGGCGCTGGAGAAACTCGGCGTCGAGGTGGAAATCTTGACCGAGCGCGAGATGCGCCGGCTCGGCATGGGTGCGCTGCTTGGCGTGGCGCAGGGTTCCGTGCGTCCGCCGCGTCTGGTGATCATGCAATGGAAGGGCGGCAAGGCGAAGGAAAAGCCGGTCGCCTTCATCGGCAAGGGTGTCGTCTTTGACACCGGCGGTATTTCCATCAAGCCCGCCGCCGGCATGGAAGACATGAAGGGCGACATGGGTGGGGCGGCGGCCGTGACCGGCCTGATGCACACGCTCGCGGCCCGCGGTGCGAAGGTCAACGCTATCGGCGTCATCGGCCTGGTCGAAAACATGCCCGATGGTAATGCCCAGCGTCCGGGCGATATCGTCACCTCCATGTCCGGCCAGACGATCGAGATCATCAACACCGATGCAGAAGGCAGGCTCGTGCTCTGCGACGCGCTTTGGTACACCAATGACCGCTTCAAGCCGCAATTCATGATCAATCTGGCGACCTTGACTGGCGCTATCCTGGTGGCGCTCGGCAACCTGCAGGCTGGCCTGTTCAGCAATGACGACCAGCTCGCAAACCAGCTCACCGCCGCCGGCCTTGTCACCAACGAACGCCTGTGGCGCATGCCGCTCGGCAAGGACTACGACAAGATGATCGACAGCAAGTTCGCCGACATGAAGAACACCGGCGGCCGCTATGCCGGCTCGATCACCGCCGCGCAGTTCCTCAAGCGATTCGTGCAGGAAACGCCCTGGGCGCATCTCGATATCGCCGGCACGGCGATGGGCTCGACCCTGGACGAGATCAACCAGTCCTGGGGTTCGGGCTTCGGCGTGCGCCTGCTCGACGAACTGGTCCGTGAGAACTACGAATCGTGACCTTCGGACATGTTTGAGATAGGAGAGGCGGCATGACCGACGTTCTCTTCTATCACCTGACCGAATCGAAGCTCGAAGATGCCCTGCCGCCGCTGATCGACAAGAGTGTCGAGCGCGGCTGGCAGGTCGCCATCCAGACACGCGAGCAGGCCCGGCGCGATGCGCTCGACACGCATCTCTGGACCTATCGCGAGGACAGCTTCCTGCCGCATGGCACCGACGAAAGCGAGATGGCGGACAGGCAGCCGGTTCTCCTGACCGTCTCACCGGATAATCTGAACAATGCCAGCGTCCGCTTCTTCATCGACGGCGCCGAAGCCTCCGATATCGACACCTATCAGCGCGTCGTCTTCATCTTCGACGGTTACGATCAGGAACAATTGGAAGGCGCCCGCGCGCAATGGAAGAAGTTGAAGGGCGAGGGGCATAACCTCACCTATTGGCAGCAGACCCAGGAAGGGCGTTGGGAAAAGAAAGCGTAGTGCTTTCTCCTTCCCTCTTGGGGAGTGGGTAATGGCTCACTTGCCTGACGCAGCCAGAACCTTTTCGATGAAGTCTTTCTTTGATGCCGTATAGGCGGCGCGGTTGTCGGCATATTTCCCGGCCAGGTCGATCTTCAGCATTTCATAGGCCAGTGCCAGATCTGGATGTGCACGGAGCCTGTCGCGAAATAGAAGCCACCGATTCCAGTTGGTGCTGTTATATTCAACGATATGAACGAGATGCGTGCGCGTCTCGCCTTCGATATCACGACCGAAAATATGATCGTCGGGAACGAGCTCGGTGCCGACATAGCAGTAGCCGATCTCCTCCATCGGCCGGATGCATGCCAAGCCATCATCGAAGCGCCTGACTGCGACGGCGATGTCGATGATCGGCTTTGCCTTGATCGAAGGGATCGACGTGCTGCCTATATGCTGGATGTCGAGGGCGATATCGCCGAGCGCCTTGCGAATGGCTGCCGCTTCGAGCGCGTAGGCTTCCTGCCATCGGGCATTCGGTACAGCAAGCGTCACGCACTTGTTGCCGACGCCCAGCCCGAAATTTCGCCCGCTCTCCGAGGACATTACGATCTCCGTAGCAAGTGAAGATGCGCCACTCTAGCATGGCGCGTGACGCATCTCACCGGTCAATCGAGTTTAGTCGTGGAAAGCCTCGACGAATTTGCGCTTGCCGAGCATGAATGCATCGGCGACATGGCGAAGCGGCGCGAGGTCGACATCGGACGTGCCGGCTTTGACGATCTCGGCGAAGCGGCGATAGAGCGATGGATATTCGGCCTCCGGCGCGGTGAAGGTCAGTTCGCCGTTAACGGAGAGCTTCGAGCCGCCTTCGGCGAGCACCATCTGGCCCGCCTCGGTTTCGGCGACGATATCCCAGCTCTGCTTGCCGGTCTGGCGCCAGTCGAATTCGGCACGAACCGGAAGCCCCTGGCCGCTCTTGAAGTGCAGGTCGGCGGCGATCGGCGAATCGCGGTTTTCTGGGAATTCCAGCACGGCGCCGGTCAGGAAGAGCGGCGGCAGGATATGGGTGACGATCGACAGCGCGTTGATGCCCGGATCGAAGACGCCGAGGCCGCCGGCCTGCCAGATCCATTCCTGGTTCGGATGCCAATGGCGCACATCTTCCTTCCAGATCACATGCACGCTCTTGATCGTCGTCCCGTCGAGGAAGGCCTTGGCGGCTTCGACGGCTGGCGCGTAGCGCGAATGCCAGCTGGCAAACAGCGAAACACCCTTTGCCTTGGCGAGGGCCTCAAGATCGGCGACTTCGCTCAGCGTCGCGCCCGGCGGCTTTTCCAGAAAGACATGCTTGCCGGCCTGAAGCGCCTTGTAGGCGGCTTCATAGCGATATTGCGGCGGCATGCAGAGCGAGACTGCATCGATCTCGGGAACCGCGTCCAGCATGGCCTCGATGGTGGTGAAAGCCGGAATGCCTTCAACCGTGCCATGGCGGCTTGCCGTGGCGACCAGTTTGAAATCCGCATTGTTCGCGATGGACGGAAGATGCTGGTCGCGGACGATCTTGCCGACGCCGACGATAGCGAGGTTGATGGGGGACATGGGGTGTCTCTCGATTAGTATGATTATTGGTATGGTCTTTTATCAGAACATCAGAGGTGGGCAAGGGTGGCAAAGCGCAAATGCGGCGCTGCTCCCGCAAGGCCACGCTCACCCTGCCATCATCACACTTGGAAAACCAGCTTAGGCTCTTGATTGACAGCGTGAAATCGGCACTCTGCCTGTGCGCGGCGAAAGGATCCTGGGAAGAAACTGCCGCGGGGGGAAAAATCATGAAAGCATTGCTCGGCTTCAGCCGGCTCATAGATCATGTCACGGAGATCATCGGCAAATCGGTCTCCTGGCTCATCCTGGTTGCCGTTTTGGTCAGTTCCGGAAACGCCATCGTCCGCAAAGTGTTCAACGTCTCGTCGAATGCCTGGCTGGAGGCGCAATGGTATCTGTTCGGCGCCGCCTTCATGCTCGCCGCCGCCTATACGCTCAGGCAGAACGAACATATCCGCATCGATATCCTCTACGGTTCCCTGTCGCGGCGTGTGCAGCACTGGATCGACCTTCTCGGCCATTGCCTGTTTCTCATGCCCTTCGTGCTGTTGATGATCTATGATCTCATCCCCTATGTCCGGATGTCCTTCATGTCCGGCGAGGTTTCCTCCAGCGCCGGCGGCCTGATCATCTGGCCGGGCAAGGCTTTGCTGTTGGCGGGCTTCTTTCTGCTGGCGCTGCAGGGTGTCTCCGAGATCATCAAGAAGATCGCCATCATGCGCGGCGATATGGATGATCCGACACCCTATGTGCCGACCCATGCGCCTCTCGATATCGAGACGCATGCAGGGGAGGTGCGTTGATGTTGGAATTCATTGCCGTGAACATGGCCCCGATCATGTTCGCTTCGCTGATCATCTTCCTGCTGATCGGCTATCCCGTCGCCTTCGCGCTCGCCGCCAACGGCCTGTTGTTCTTCTGGATCGGTGTTGAGCTGGCGCCCTATTCCGGCGGATCGATCAACCTGTCCTGGCCGTTGCTCAACGCGCTGCCGGATCGGTTCTGGGGTGTGATGTCGAACGACACGCTGCTGGCGATCCCCTTCTTTACCTTCATGGGTATCGTGCTGGAGCGCTCCGGCATGGCCGAGGACCTGCTTGATACGGTCGGCCAGCTCTTCGGCCCGATCCGTGGCGGCCTTGCCTATGCCGTGATCTTCGTCGGCGCGCTGCTGGCCGCCACCACCGGCGTTGTCGCCGCATCGGTCATCGCCATGGGCCTGATCTCGCTGCCGATCATGCTGCGCTACGGCTACGACCGGCGGGTTGCCTCCGGCGTCATCGCTGCATCAGGTACGCTGGCGCAGATCATTCCACCGTCGCTGGTGCTGATCGTGCTGGCGGACCAGCTCGGCCGCTCGGTTGGTGACATGTATGCCGGTGCTCTGATCCCCGGCCTGGTGCTGACCGGCCTCTACATGCTCTATGTGTTGATCATGTCGATCGTCCGGCCGGACTCCATGCCGGCGCTGCCGAAGGAGGCGCGGTCGCTTGGTTCGGGCGTGACCTCGCTCTTCGTCGCGTTGCTGGTCTGCGCCGGTGTCGCCTATGCCGCCCATGTCTATCTGACGCCGATCTACGGGGAAAACGCCGATATTCTCGGCGCAACCGTCGGCGTGACGTTCATCTATGCCATTGCCGTCGTCGACAAGACGATGAAGTTCAACCTGATGTCGCGGTTGGCGCAGCAGGTGATCATCGTGCTGATCCCGCCGCTGGCGCTGATCTTCCTCGTGCTCGGCACCATCTTCCTCGGCATCGCGACGCCGACGGAAGGCGGCGCGATGGGGGCGGTGGGTGCTCTGATCATGGCGTTGGCCAAGGGTCGCTTGAGCATGGACGTGGTCCGCTCGGCGCTCGCGTCGACGACGCGGCTTTCGTCCTTCGTGCTGTTCATCTTGATCGGCTCGCGCGTGTTCTCGCTGACGTTCTACGGCGTCAACGGCCATGTCTGGGTGGAGCATCTGCTGGTATCGCTGCCGGGCGGCGAAGTCGGCTTCCTGATTGCCGTCAACCTGCTGGTCTTCGTGCTGGCCTTCTTCCTCGATTTCTTCGAGCTGGCCTTCATCATCGTGCCGCTGCTGGCGCCCGCCGCCGAAAAGCTCGGTATCGACCTGATCTGGTTCGGCGTCTTGCTCGGTGTCAACATGCAGACGAGCTTCATGCATCCGCCCTTCGGCTTCGCGCTATTCTATCTGCGCTCGGTCGCGGCAAAGGTGCCCTATCTCGACAAGGTGACGGGCAAAAACACCGCGCCGGTGACGACAGGGCAGATCTATTGGGGTGCCGTGCCCTTCGTCGGTATCCAGATCCTGATGGTGGCGCTGACCATCATGTTCCCGCAAATGGTCATGCACTACAAAGGCGCGGGCACGGGCATCGATCCGAATACGATCAAGATCGACGTGCCGGGCTTCGGCACTCCTGGCCAGGACAATGGCGGCGGTCTCGGTCTGCCAGGCCTGCAGCTGCCGGGCGGCAATCCGCTGCAGGACAAGCCGGCCGATCAGAATGGCGGGCAGGCCAATCCGCCGGCCAACGATCTCAGCCAGCCGCCATCGTTTAAATGAGGGCAGGGCTGCCGCGCTTCATGCATTCAAAAAGAAAAACCCCGGAGCAACACTCCGGGGTTTTTCAGTTGATAGCGTGCGAGGATCAGATCTTTCCCGCGCGTTGCTGTGTCATCATGTAGACGTCGTAGCTGTATTCCGCGACCTGGGCGTAGAGGTAATGCTGGCCGCGGAAGGCCTTGATCGATTCCCAGATCTTCTTGAAGGTCGGGTTCGAGGCTTCCATTTCGGCATAGACCTCGTTCGACTTTTCGAAGCAGGCGTTCAGGATTTCCGTGCTGAACGGACGTAGCTTGGCGCCCTCGGCAACGACGCGCTTGATGGCGGCCGGGTTCAGGTAGTCGTATTTCTGCAGCATGTTGGCGTCGGTCGCCTGGGCTGCGGTGCGCAGCAGCGACTGATAGGCCTTCGGCAGGCCCTCATAGGCCGCTTTGTTGAACATGAAATGCACGGTCGGGCCGCCTTCCCACCAGCCGGGATAGTAGTAATAGGGGGCGACTTTATAGAAGCCGAGCTTTTCGTCGTCATAGGGGCCGACCCATTCAGCCGCATCGATCGTGCCCTTTTCCAGGGCCGGATAGATGTCGCCGCCGGCGATCTGCTGCGGCACGACGCCAAGGCGCTCCACCACCTTGCCGGCAAAGCCGCCGATACGCATCTTCAGGCCCTTGAGATCGGCGACGGTGTTGATTTCCTTGCGGAACCAGCCGCCCATCTGCACGCCGGTATTGCCGCCGGGAAAACCGACCAGCCCTTGCGTTGCCAGGAATTCGTTGAAGAGATCGATGCCGCCGCCGTGATACTGCCAGGCGTTCATCCCGCGGGCGTTGAGCGCGAAGGGAACGGCGGCTCCCAGTGCCCAGACCGGATCCTTGCCCCAATAATAATAGGAGACCGTGTGGCAGGCTTCGACCGTGGCCGCCGACGCCGCATCGGCAGCCTGTAGGCCGGGCACGATTTCACCGGCAGCAAAGACCTGGATGGTGAAATTGCCGTCTGTCGCTTCCGACACATATTTCGACAGCACTTCCGCGCCGCCATAGATCGTATCGAGCGACTTCGGGAATGATGACGCCAGGCGCCAGTTGATTTTCGGATTGCTCTGAGCAATGGCCGGAGCCGCAAGGGCCGCGGCGGCAACCGAGCCCGCACCGGCAACGCCGGCTTTCCTCAGAAATGAACGACGATCCATCTATGTACTCCCCCCAGGATACGAGCGGGCGGGTTGGCCCGCTCTTCGTGATCACGCTGCAACTAATCATGTCGTTCGATGCGTTTCAAGCGCACCGAACGATCTGCAACCGCTGATTTTCCAAGGATATCGGGAAGGCCAAATTCAGGCGCCGTCCGGCTTCATGATCGTCTCCCGGAGGAAGCTGTAACCCAGGGCGATACGCGCCGCGAGGTCGCTCGACGCGCCATCGCCGCCGTGGCCGCCGGAACCGAATTCGTGGAACAGCGGATGGTGGCCGAGCTCTTCCATCCGCGCCGCGAACCGCCGCGCATGCGAAGGATGAACCCGGTCGTCATTGCTGGAGCTTTCGACATAGATCGGCGGATAGGTGAGGTCCGAGGCGGGCTTAAGATTGTGCAGCGGCGAGTAGGAGAGCAGGTAGTCGCGATCCGCCAGGTCGTCGGGATTACCATATTCGTCGATCCAGGCCTGGCCTGCGGGGAAGGTGTGGAAGCGGGTCATGTCCAGCACCGGTACCTGGCACCAGATCGCGCCGAAATCCCTAGGATAGCGGGTCAGCATCGCGCCGGTCAAAAGCCCGCCATTGCTGCCGCCATTGGCGGCGATGCGCGACGGCTTGGTATAGCCGCGAGCAACGAGATCGCGGGCGATGGCGGCAAAGTCGGCAAATGCCCTATGGCGGCCATGGCCCTTGGCGGAGCGATGCCAGTTCGGCCCGAGCTCACCGCCGCCGCGAATATAGGCCTGCACATAGGCACCCCCCTGTTCCAGCCAGCGGCCGATGACGCCGGAATAGTTGGGGCTGAGCGAGACATCGAAGCCGCCATAGCCGTAGAGCAGCACCGGCAGTTCGCCTTCTGTCCAGGTCTTCGGCAAGACCAGCCGATACGGCACCTTCGTGCCGTCCTCGGATGTGGCCTCGAGCAATTCGGAGGTCATGTCGTCGCTGTCGAAATAGGCGGGCGAGCTGGCACCCTGAATGAGTTCGAGCGGCTTCTTGCGGTTGGAAAGTTCCAGACGATAGCAGGTTGGCGGCCGCAGGAAGCCTTCGCCATAGACCTGTAGCGTGTCGTCGCCGAGATGCAGTTCGGAATAAAGCGGCTGAAGCGCAATCGTCTCGACATCCGCCGGCAGTGGGATCTCCTGGATCTCCGCATCCGGCTTGGTCAGATCCAGGACGAAAAGACGGGGCTGCAGATTGTCGGAGACGACGAAGACGCACCATTCGCGCATGAGAAGGAATTGCGATACGGACTGCCGCTCACTGGGCGATATCAGCACGCGCGTCGCCTCGGCGCTGATATCGCCAGCCTGGCGCGGCAAGGGCTGCAGCGCCAGAGCGCCGGCGGCGATGCGCTCATCGGTCTTGGCGAGCCAGAGGCAATAGGAATAGTTGAACTGGACGTCGATTTCCCTCGGCAGATCGATCCGCCGCAGGGAAAAATCCGGATCCTTGACGAAGACGCTGCAACTGCCGATCTCGTGGCCAGTGATGAACAGGCGGATCGGCCTGGCGGTCCCCTTCTTCGCGATGCCGGAGAGCACCGGATCGATGACCACGCAGGATCCGTAGACATCCGTATCGGCGGTGGCGTAGAGCAGCGGCGCGTTCGCCGGCGCCTGACCGCGCTTCAAGCGCCGGCCGACGCGGGGCCAGCCGGAGCGCGTCGCGGAGAGACGGTCGATCGAGCCGAAATAGGCGATCTCATCGCGGCTGAGCCAGGTTGCATGGCAACGTGCCGGCGGCGTATCGAAGCCGCCTTCGACGATGCTCTTGGCCTCGCAATCGAACTCCAGCAACCGCCCGAGATCGGAGCCGCCGTCGGAGAGGCAGATCAGCACCCTCGTTTGTTCCCAGGGGCAGGTGATCGCGCCGCGCCAGATCCAGAGTTTGTTCTCCGCCCCGCAGAAGGCGTCGAGATCGAAGATCGGCTCCCAGGGAGCGCTCGGCACCGGGTCCAGGTCGGCCGGAAGTCGCCGCCACACGCCAAGCGGATGATCCGCGCTGCGGTGAAAATCGAACAGCCACTTGCCGCGGCGAACCGGCTGGATCAGCCGGTCCTCGCGCTCGATCATCGCCTTGATCGCCGCGCTGTCTGCCTCGAATTCGGGCGTGACGAGAGCCCGCTCCGACTGCGCATTCCTCTCGGCGACGAATTGCAGGGTGAGGGGATCGTCGTCGTGCTCGAGATGGAGATGCATAAGATACCTGATACGCTATTGATGATGTGAATCGCATATAAACAAATCAAAATGCATCCGGAGAAGCAACCGTGCTTCTCCAAGCGCATCCCATCATACAGATTTCTGCTGTCTATCCGCCTCAGCGCACCATCTTGATATCGGCCTGGGCGACCAGATCCGAAGTCGGCTTGGGGGCAGCTTTGTACTTCAGCGTCACGACCTTGTAGCCCTCTTTTTCCATGCGTGTCAGAAGGGCCGGCAGCATGGTGGCGGTGCGTTGGTGGATGTCGTGCATCAGGACGATGCCGCGCCCGCGCTTGCGCAGCTCGTTCATGGTGCGCGCTGCGACGGCGGCGGGCGACAGGGTGAAATAGTCCTTGCTGTCGACATCCACATCCATGATCACAAGATCACGCATGGTGACGGCCGCGCGCAGGCGCCTGGAATCAGCAAGATAAGGGAAGCGGAAGAAGGGGACATCCGTGCCGACGACCTTTGCAACGGCGTTTTTGCCGCGCATGATCTCGGCCATCGCCATGTCGAAGCTCATCTTGTCGAGATCGGCATGACGGAAGGTGTGGCTGCCGATGGTTTCGCCTGCAGCAACGACCTTGAGTGCTGTCTCCGGATGCGCCTGCGCCATCTCGCCGACCATCATGAAGGTCGCCTTGACGCCGAACCTGTCGAGGGTTGCGAGAATGCGCTCCGTCTTGCCGGGGGCGGGGCCGTCATCGAAGCTCAGGATGACTTCCCTGTCGGCGAGTTTCAGCTCTTGCAGCGAGGAGACTTCCAGCGTGCGCCCGGCGAGCGTGTGAGAGCGGCCTTCGTCGCTTGTTTCTCGCGTCTCAGCATCGGTGCTCGCCCATTTGGACGGCTCCATGTCGATGGGGTCGTTGGCCTTCAACGCCTTGCGTTGCGGTTCTTCGGCGGCAAAGCTCGTCTTCAGCGAAGCCTCGCCCCCTGGCTTCGTGGCGCAACCGGCAAGGGACAGGGACACGGCAAGGCCGGCCAATAGGAGACGGTAGGTCATCGGAAGCGCTCAACATATGTGATTGAATGTTGGGCGTATTTTCTCCGACTATGGTTAATGATCGGTTAGGATCGGTGTGCGGCCGCCACCGGAGTCAACCGTTCTAACCGGCCATCGCGCTTTCATATTCCGAGGAAAGCTCGAGCCACTGCTCCTCGGCGGCGGCAAGCTTCTCCGCTGCGTCGGAGCGCTGCTTGGCCTTCTCGGCAGCCTTTGCGGGTGCCTTCTCGTAGAGCGCGGGATCCGCAAGTTCCACATCAAGCGCCTGAATCAGTTTCTCCAGCTTAGCCGTCAAGGATTCGATTTCGTTGATCTTTTTCCGGAGCGGCGCGAGCGAAGCACGGCGGTCGGCATTGAGCTTGCGCTGATCCGCCTTCGAGACGGCATCGTCGGTGCCATTCGCCTTGGCCTTGTCGTCCCTGGCCTTGGGGCTGGCGACCACGAGGCTGCGGTATTCTTCAAGGTCGCCGTCGAAGGTGGAAACCGTGCCGTCGCGCACCAGCCAAAGCTGATCGACAGTCGCCTCGATCAGATGGCGGTCGTGCGAGATCAGGATGACGGCGCCGGAATAGTCGTTCAGCGCCTGGATCAGCGCATTGCGGCTGTCGATGTCGAGATGGTTGGTCGGTTCGTCGAGGATCAGCAGGTTCGGCGCGTCGAAGGCGGCAAGGCCCATCAGCAGCCGAGCCTTCTCACCACCGGAAAGATCCTTCACCGGCGTGTCCATCTTCTCGGTCGCAAGCCCCATCTGCGCGACGCGGGCGCGCACCTTCGGTTCCGGCGCGTCGGGCATGCGGCGGCGCACATGTTCGACGGCGGTCTGGTTCGGCACGAGGTCGTCGAGCTGATGCTGCGCGAAGAAGCCGATCTTCAGGTTCGGCGCGAGCTTCACGTCGCCGCTATCGGCATCGAGACGGCCGGAGACGAATTTGGCGAAGGTGGATTTGCCGTTGCCGTTCGAGCCGAGGAGTGCGATGCGATCGTCGGCGTCGATGCGCAGGTTGAGGCGCTTGAGGATCGGCTTGCCGGGCTCGTAGCCGACAGCACCTCCGGTGACGGCGATGATCGGCGATGCCGCCTGCTTTTCCGGCTCGGGAAAGCTGAAGCCCATCACATGATCTTCGATGACGGCGGCGACCGTGCCCATGCGCTCCAGCGCCTTGACGCGCGACTGCGCCTGCCGCGCCTTCGTTGCCTTGGCCTTGAAGCGGTCGATGAAGCTCTGCAGGTGCTTGCGCGCCGCATCGTTTTTGGCCTTGGCCTTGTTCTGCAGCTCGTCGGCCTCCGCCTTCTGCCGCTCGAACTGGTCGTAGGAGCCGCGATAGAAGGTGAGCTTCTTCTGGTCGAGATGGACGATGGCGTTGACGGCCGTGTTCAGCAGATCGCGGTCATGCGAGATGATGATGACCGTGTGCGGGTAGCGGCGGATATAGTCTTCGAGCCAGAGCGTGCCTTCAAGATCGAGATAGTTGGTCGGTTCGTCGAGCAGCAGCAGATCCGGCTCGGAGAACAGCACGGCCGCAAGCGCCACGCGCATGCGCCAGCCGCCGGAAAAGGAAGAGGCGGGGCGGTGCTGCGCCTCATGGTCGAAGCCGAGACCGGCCAGAATGCTGGCGGCGCGCGCTTCGGCCGAATGAGCACCGATATCGGCAAGCCGGGTCTGGATGTCAGCGATGCGGTGCGGATCGGTCGCCGTCTCGGCCTCTGCCAGCAGGGCAGTGCGCTCCTTGTCGGCTTTCAGCACGATCTCGATCAGTGGCTCTTCCGTACCCGGCGCTTCCTGTGCCACCTGGCCGATGCGGGCGTTACGCGGGATCGCGACCGATCCGCTCTCAGCGGCGAAATCGCCGGTGATCACCCGGAACAGTGTCGATTTGCCGGCGCCATTCTTGCCGACAAGCCCAGCTTTTGTGCCCGCCGGAAGCGTCACGTTGGCATGGTCGATGAGAAGACGGCCGGCAATGCGGGCGGAAAGGTCGGAAATCGAAATCATGGCGCGGTTTTGGCGGAACTCCGCGCTGAAGGCAAGAGCTGGAAAGCCCTTAGGCGAGGGTGTTGCGTACTTGCACCGGGAGGTTGGCGCAGTCTCGCAGCCGCTCGGTCAGCTCGGTCTCGTAAAGCAGCAGATTGCTGAGCGAGGCGTTAAGACAGTCCATGGCGTCGTCGGCCGGCGCCGCCGCGTCGATCTCGCGGGTGAAACGCTGTTTTTTCCTCAGCCCTTCAGCCAGTTGATTGGCCACTTCGCGCAGCATCTCGGCCGCATCACTCTCGGATTTCCGGGCGACCAGGCCGCAATGGCTGACGAGGTGATGTTTCAAGCCGATATCGTCGAGTTTGGTTTGCGACGGGGCAGGGCCGAGGGACGCGATCTCGCTGGCGATCCCGCGATCATGGCCGTAAAGCGCCTCATGGAAGAGCTGGTAGTTGCGCGGCAGGCTTTTGACCTTCAGCTTGGCCATATGACGGCCGATTGTCTCAAGCTCGGTTTCCGCCTCGCCATTGTCATCGTCGATGGAATATGCCGAAACATTTGCCTTCGAACTCTTCATGCCTGCTCTCTAATTTGCCACCCGGCTGATATATCTCTCCAATTTGCAGGCTCGCAGGTTAAGGCAACATGAACGAAACGTCTTATCGGCGTGATCTTGCATCAAAATTAGACGGCATGACAATGCGCGGCTGCAATCGGGTGCCGATGGCTCGCGTGTGACTTTACATCCAGCGTCTTCCTTCTCCGCGCAGGAAGTAGATCAGGTCGAGTTCCAGCGACGGTTTGCCCAAGGCTGTCAGCGTCATGTGACATTGGCCGCGGTGATGGGTCTGATGGTTGAAGAACTGTGCGACCGCGGCTCTCAACGGATGGGTAATGGCGCCCGGCCGGGTGACCGGTGAATAGGTGATGTCTGCTGCAAGCCGGGCATCGTCGAGTGTTTCGACCCAATCGATGATACGCTGGTCCTCGGCCGCGCGCGCGGCACGGAGATCGGCGAGAGCGTCATGCGGAATGGCGTTCAGTATCGCCGCGGCCTCGCCGGTGCCTGTGAAACGGTGCATCCACATGCGGTCTGCGACCAGCAGATGGTTGAGCGTGTTGCGCAAGGAGCCGAAGAAGGCGCCGCGGTTTTCGTGAAATTCCGCATCGCTGAGCTGAGCAGCCGCATCATATAGCAGGGTATTGGCCCAGCGATTGTAGTGGGCAAACATTCCGAAGTGTCTGAGCATATTGGTTCTCCTCCGCGAGCTTTGCGGCAAGCCTAGAATAAAATTGAGCAAATGAGACTGATGGCATCAACGAAATTTGCTGATGGGATTGTCGTTCCTCCGCCAACCTGCCTCCGAATCGCCTCTCCAGACTGTGACAGCGGCGTGAAATTGGCGCATGCCCCTTGTTTTCAGGCTGTGGGGCGGGTAAAGACCGCCCACTTTTCTCTGAATACAAGGAATTGACCCATGGCGATTGAACGCACTTTTTCGATGATCAAGCCGGACGCAACCAAGCGTAACCTGACTGGCGCCATCACCAAGATTTTTGAAGACAATGGCCTGCGCGTCATCGCTTCCAAGCGCGTCTGGATGAGCAAGCGCGAGGCCGAAGGCTTCTACGCCGTTCACAAGGAACGTCCTTTCTTCGGCGAACTCGTCGACGGCATGACCTCCGGCCCGACCGTCGTTCAGGTCCTGGAAGGCGAAGGCGCCATCCTGAAGAACCGCGAAATCATGGGTGCTACCAACCCGGCCAACGCCGCTGAAGGCACGATCCGCAAGATCCACGCCCTGTCGATCGGCGAAAATTCCGTTCATGGCTCCGACGCTCCGGAAACTGCTGCCGTCGAAATCGCCTACTGGTTCTCCGAAACCGAAATCGTCGGCTGAATCAGTCACTCAGCCTGCGCGCTGAAGAGACTGAATTGATTGAGAAAAAGCCGGGGCCTTGCGCTCCGGCTTTTTCATGCCGGGCAGGCGGTATCGTGCCCATAGTCGACGCTGCCGTCGCTTTTGAAGACATCCGGATTTTCCGTGTAGACCGGGCCGACGACAAGCGGCTTCGTCGGCAGCACGGTCTGGTCGAGGTCGGATTTCACCTCGGTCTTGATGGTCTGGATCGTCTTGTCGCTGGCATCGACCAGCCTGATCGAGACAGAATAGGGGCGATCCTTGCGCACACAGCGCAGATCCGGGCTCTCGAGCGTGATCTTGTCCCAGAACGCAAAGATCTTCTGCCGCACCACCAGGGGATCGCCACCCGCCGGATTTTCGAATTCCGCAACCGCCGTCGTCCCTTCCGGGATCGGCGCGATCTTCTTCAGGGTGATCATGTAGCTCGCGGTCGCGACGCGATAGTTGAAGACGAAGAGCCGGCCGCTGAGTTCGGTCGGGCCGCTTTCCGGCTCTCGCTGACAGCCGGCAATGGTGAGCCCGGCGATTGCCGCCATCAAAACGATCGTTCCGGTCCTCATGGCGTGCTCTCCTCCTTTTTGCGGCGATAATGCCGGCTCGCCTTGGCGCGGTTGCCGCAGACCGCCATGTCGCACCAGGCCCGGCTCTTGTTTTTGCTGCGGTCGATGAACAGCCAGCCGCAGTTGCGGCAGATCTTCATGCGCTCGGGGTCTGGCATCGCGATCAGCCGCAAGGTGGAATAGACCGTCGCGGCATCGAGCCCATCGGGAGAGGCAGCTTGCCTCAGCACTTTCGATAGCGCTTCCAGCAAATCGGCCAGTAGCGCATCGGCACCGCGATCAAGGACACGGGCGCGGAAATAGCGGTCTATTGTTTCGCGGAGTGCGATGAAGTCAGGTCTGTTTTCCAGCCGTACCGGTAGGATGTCATCGAACAGCGCTCGCTCGGCGCAGAAATTCGCGGCTGCCTTTGGAAAACTCTCCATCTGCCCCGGCGCCTCGAAGCGGTCGGTGCGCCGCTCGTCGTCATGGCGCAGAATGACGCTGTTGGCGACATCCAGCGCCAGCGCGCCACCGGAAAAACGATGTGGAGTCCAGGAAAAGCTCATGCCGAAATTATAACTGGTAAAATTGGTTTTACCAGTTACTATTTACCAACTGGTCGGAGGATCAATGGCCTATCTCCTGCAGCAACTGGCGAATGCCGTTCCGCTCGCCGCGCTCTATGCGGCGCTGGCCTTCGGCTATGCCATTGCTTTTGGGGTGATGAAGCGGGCCGATATCACCTATGGGGCGCTCTTTGCCTTTGCCGGCCAGATGCTGGTCCTGTTCACTGACGTCGGCTATACGAGGCTCATCCTGATCCTGCCGGCGGCTCTTGCTTTCGGTGCTGCCATCGCGGCTTTCTATACCTTGGGAACAAGCCTTCTCGTCGGCCGCGCGATCATGCTGCCGCTGTCGCGCAAGTCGCCGAACACGGTGATCGTTGCGGCTCTCGGCATGATGATCATCCTGATGGAGACGGCGCGGCTTGCCTCCAATACGCGCGGCATCTGGCTGCCGCCTTTCCTGAACGATATGATCGTGTTCTGGGACAGCGGCGATTTCCGCGTCACGCTCACCAAGATCCAGCTCATCAACACGGCGCTGATGGTCCTGATGATCCTCGGTGGAGCCTATGTGCTTAGATATACCGGATGGGGCCGTATCTGGCGGGCGGTGACGGATGATGCGCTGGCCGCCGAGCTTTGCGGCACAAGCGCCAATCGCGTCTTTCTTCTGGCCTATGTCGCCTCCGCCCTGGTCGCGACCGTCTGCGGCCTGCTCGCGACGTCCTATTACGGCACGATGGATTTCGGCGCTGGGCTGATGTTCGGGCTGAAGGTGCTGCTGATCGCCGCTGTCGGCGGCTATTCCGATCCGCTGAAATCGGCGGGTGGGGCGGCACTGCTTGGCCTGTTCGAGACCTTGTGGGGCGCCTATGGCCCGTTCCTGTGGCGTGATTTCGTGATCTTCTCGCTGCTGGTCCTGCTGCTGGTGCTGAGCCGGCGCGAGCGCGTGGCTCCCTGAGAGCCTATTTGTCGCCGGCCCATTTCTCCCGCGCGGCATCGTCGGCATCCTTGGCCGAAACCCAGTCGCCTTCCGTGCCGTCCTTGGCGTGTTCCTTCTTCCAGAAGGGGGCAGAGGTTTTCAGGAAGTCCATGACGAAATTGGCGCCGTCGAAAGCGGCTTGCCGATGCGAGGCGGCGGCAATGACGAGGACGATGTTTTCACCGGGTGAAATCTTGCCGTAACGGTGAATGGCTGTCAGACCGCGCAGGTTAAATCGCTCGATGGCGAGCGTCGCGATGCGGGCGATCTCCGCTTCCGCCATGCCGGGATAGTGTTCAAGCTCCAGCGCGCCCAGTATTCCGCCTTCGTCGCGGCAGAGGCCGGAAAAGGTGACGACCGCGCCGATATCATGCCGCCCGTTCGTCAGGCGATCGATCTCGGTTTGGAGATCGAAGTCCTCACGCTGGACTTTGACGAGTGGTGAAGTCATCGCAATTTCCTTGTCGCACTCTCAAAGAGTTTACGGAGACTCCCGGCCCTTCGCTTTGGCTCAGGGCGTTCGTCGCTGCAATCGATTCACTGGATCGATTGCCCGGGCTTTGCCCGACCGCTCCTCACCCACCCGTCATCGGTGGGAATATGCCGATTTCGCGGGCGCCGGCGATCGGCTCGTCGTGATCGGCATGCTCCATATTGATGGCGACGCGGATCGCGTCGGGAAATTGAAGCGCCGTCTCGTATTCCTCGCCCAAGGTCTTCAAATGACTCAGGAGATCGCCAACGGTGATCACATCGACGGGAAGCGAAATCTCTTCCTCTCCCTTGCCGATCCGCTCCCGCACCCAGGCGAAATAAACGAGCTTCGTCATCATTCTTCGTCCACGATATGCTTCAATCCTGCGCGG
Source organism: Rhizobium sp. AP16 (assembly GCF_000281735.1). Classification (NCBI taxonomy): domain Bacteria; kingdom Pseudomonadati; phylum Pseudomonadota; class Alphaproteobacteria; order Hyphomicrobiales; family Rhizobiaceae; genus Rhizobium; species Rhizobium sp. AP16. The sequence continues at coordinate 33,881 of NZ_AJVM01000084.1, forward strand.
AAATAGTCGTAGCCGGTATAGATCGTCAGCAGCGCCGCGATCCAGAGCAGGACGATGCCGAGTTCCGTCGTATAGGGTAGCACCTTGTCGCCCGCCGGCCCAGCCAGCAGGAAGGCGATGGCGACGAGCTGCGCGGTGGTCTTCCATTTGGCGATGCGCGTCACCGGCACGCTGACCTTCAGCGCCGCCAGATATTCGCGCAGGCCGGAGACGAGTATCTCACGGCACAGAATGATGATTGCCGCCCAGAGCGACCAGCCGGCGATGGTGCCGTCGGCAGCCACCAGCAGCAGGATCGAGGCGACCAGCAGCTTGTCGGCGATCGGGTCGAGCATGCGGCCGATATTCGAGGTCTGATTCCAGATGCGGGCCAGATAGCCGTCGAGGAAATCGGTGAGCGAGGCGATGATGAAGATCCAGAGCGCTACCCATCGCGCAAAATCGGATCCCTCCAACCTGCCTTCGACGAAGAAGCATAGGACGATCAGCGGTACGCAAAGGATGCGGCCATAGGTAAGCAGATTGGGAATGCTGTATGCGCGCGAAGCCATGGGATTCGTTTCGTTTCGGTTGTTTCACTGGACCGAAATGGACTTGTCCTTAAGGACGCCATCTCGTTCCAGTCATTTGATTTAGCATGATCTTGTCCAAAAACCGCTCAGCACTTTTTGAGACCATGTCCTAGATGATGGTTTGAGAACCTTACCGTCAACATTGTTTCTGTTTTTTCGTCGTTATTCCGTGGAATTTGCGACGGGTTGTTCTTATTTCGCGGCGTCTTCGTGAAAGTGGTTGTAAACCTGCGTCGCCACGGCTTCCGATATGCCTTCGACCGCCATCAGATCGGACAGTGCCGCGCGTGACACGGCCTTGGCGGTGCCGAAGTGTTGCAGCAGCGCCCGCTTGCGCGAGGGGCCGATGCCGCCGATTTCGTCCAGCGGGTTCTTGACCAGCTCCTTCTTGCGCCGCGCCCGGTGCGAGCCGATGGCGAAACGGTGTGCCTCGTCGCGCATGCGCTGGATGAAGTAGAGCACGGGATCGCGCGGCGGCAGGGTGAAGCTCTCGCGGGAAAGGGCGAAGAAGCGTTCGCGGCCGGCATCGCGGTCGACGCCCTTGGCAACGCCGATGGCGATGACGCTGTCGGTGATTCCCAGCTCTTCGAGAATGGCGCGCACCGCCGTCATCTGCCCCTGACCACCATCGATGAGGATGACATCCGGCCAGGCGGGGAAGGATTGATCGGCTGCATCCACGGCGGCAGCCTCCGCCGCGCCGCTGCGATCCGGTATGCCTTCTTCCTTCAACAGACGGGAGAAGCGCCTTGTCATGACTTCGCGCATCATGCCGAAGTCGTCGCCGGGCGTGATGTCGGTCGATTTGATGTTGAACTTGCGGTACTGGCCTTTGACGAAACCTTCCGGCCCGGCCACCACCATGCCGCCGACCGCATTCGTGCCCATGATGTGCGAGTTGTCGTAGATCTCGATGCGCTGCGGCACATAGGGAAGCTGAAACGTCTCCTTGAAGCCCTCGAGCAGCCGAGATTGCGAGGCCGTTTCGGCCAGCTTGCGGCCATGCGCCTCGCGGGCATTAGCAACGACGTGATCGACCAGATCGCGCTTCTCGCCGCGTTGCGGCACCAGGATCGAGACCTTGTGGCCAGCCTTTTCGCCGAGTGCGGCGGCCAGCAGCTCGATTTCCTCGACCGTTTCCGACAATAGGATCTGCTTCGGCACCGGCTTGTCGTCGTAGAACTGCGCCAGGAAGGAGTTCAGCACCTCGGCGCTGGAAAGCGATGGGTCGGCCTTCGGGAAATAGGCGCGGTTGCCCCAGTTCTGGCCGGTGCGGAAGAAAAACACCTGAATGCAGGAGATGCCGCCCTCGTGATGGATGGCAAAGACATCGGCCTCTTCGACGCCAGCGGGGTTGATGCCCTGATGGCTCTGCACATGCGACAGCGCCGCCAGCCGGTCGCGAAAGACGGCGGCGCGCTCGAAATCGAGGTCTTCGGCGGCGGCATTCATCGCCTCGGCCATATGCGCCTTGACGTTCTGGCTCTTGCCGGACAGGAAATCCTTTGCCTCCTGCACCAGCTCGGCATAGCCCTCGTCGCTGATCTCGTGGGTGCAGGGCCCGGAACAGCGCTTGATCTGGTAGAGCAGACAGGGGCGGGTGCGGGTTTCGAAGACGCTGTCGGCGCAGGTACGGATCAGGAAGGCGCGTTGCAGCGAATTGATGGTGCGGCCGACGGCGCCGGCTGAGGCGAAGGGGCCGAAATACTCGCCCTTGCGCGCCCGCGCGCCGCGATGCTTGAAGATTGCCGGTGCCCGATGATTGCCGGTGATGAGAATATAGGGAAAGGACTTGTCGTCCCGCAGCAACACATTGAAGCGCGGCCGCAAGCGCTTGATCAGATTCGCTTCCAGCAGCAGCGCTTCGGTCTCTGTGCGGGTGGTGACAAACTCCATGTTAGCGGTTTCGCGCACCATGCGGGCGATGCGGTTGGAATGCACCCGGCCCATCGCATAGTTGGCGACACGCTTCTTCAGGCTGCGCGCCTTGCCGACATAGAGCACGTCGCCGGCTTCGTTGAACATGCGATAGACGCCGGGATTGTTCGGCAGACGCTTGACGAATTCGGCGATCAGCTCGGCGCCGCGCAGGCCGGTTTCGTTCCTCCCGCCTTCGTTCCAGTCGACAGGCGCGACAGGGGAGGCGCCGGCATCGCTCTCTACCTCGATGTCGTCTTCAGTATCATCTGATTCGTCATAGAGAATGCCGCCGTCGGGCAGCTTTCGTCCGTTCATTCCATGCTCTCCGACACATCAGGCGTTTCCCAGGCAAGGTGCTGGCCGCCATCGAGCGCTATCATTTGGCCCGTGATCGAGGGCGTGTCAAAAAGAAAGCGGACGGTGCGGCCGAATTCCTCAAGCCCGGGCGCGGCCTTCAAAATGAGGCCATCGATCTGCGCCTGGAAATCCTCCTCCGTCTGCCGGATGCTGCGCACCGTCGGGCCTGGGCCGATGGCGTTGACACGGATGCGCGGCGCAAAGCTCTGCGCCATCGTCTGGGTCGCCGTCCAAAGCGCCGCCTTTGACAGCGTATAGGAATAGAAGCGCGGATTGAGCGCCCAGACGCGCTGGTCGACGATGTTGACGACCAGCCCTGGAATCCCCTCCGGAAGTTGGCGCGCGAAATCGGCTGCGAGGATAGAAGGCGCGCGGACATGCACGGCGAAATGCGCGTCAAAGGCTTCGGCATCGAATCGGTCGGCAGAATCACCCTGGAAAACAGAGGCGTTGTTGACCAGCAGATCCAGCGGTCCGAGCTCCGAAACGACCCTTTCGATCAGCGTCGACGTCTCCGCCGAATTTTGCAGGTCGGCCTTGATCGCAATCGCCTTTTTGCCCTGTTGCCGCAATGTTGCCGCAATCTCGACCGCCTCGGCGAACGATCGGTTGGCGTGTAGCGCCACCGCAAAGCCGTTCGCCGACAAATCCTCGGCCATTGCTCGGCCTATTCTTTTTGATGCACCTGTTATCAGCGCGGTGCGTAGTTTTTCCTGGCTCAAGATGCTGCCTTTTCCTCGCCGTTGCCCAACAGAAACTCATATAGGGCGTCGATACACCATATGAAATGGTGCTTATGCAACACAAGCGGCAACGATAACCAGTGTAAAGCTTTAGATATATTTGAGGTAAAATAAGTATACGCGCTTTAACCATTCGTTATGGTTAACAATTCGTCTGTTGCGCTGAAGCAACATCGAAATTCAGCCACGTGTGTGCCACAATGATATCATAATTTAGCTCTTCGATTTCCTCATTTGCATTCCAATTTCAGTGTCGATCCGGGAGGGGACATTTAGTAATTGCTCGTGGTGCTCCGAAGTCGACAACAGTAGACGAAGAACACGAGCCTGAAAGGAGAAAAGTATGCGTACTCTTATCAAGACCCTCATGGTCTCCGCCTTTGCTATTGGCGGCTTCAATGCAGCTTATGCAGCTGACGCCGTAGAGCAGATTCCGCAGCCGCCGGTCGCTCAGGAAGCGGCTCCGGCCATCAACAACTGGTCCGGTTTCTACATCGGTGGCGCTGGCGACTGGAACAAGGGTCACTTCAGCCGCAACGGTAACGGCTACGGCTTCGGCGGCGAGGCCTTCACCGGCTACAACTGGCAGCAGGGCCAGATCGTATACGGTGTTGAAGCCGACCTTGGTTACGCTGGCATCGACTCGACCCGCAACGGCCTGACTGCCAAGAACGGCGTCAACGGCTCGGTTCGCGGTCGTCTCGGTTACGACTTCAACCCGTTCATGCTGTACGGCACGGCCGGTCTGGCAATCGGCCAGAACAAGCTTTCCGACGATACCTCGTCTGACAGCAAGACGGCTGTTGGCTACACGGTTGGTGCAGGTGCTGAAACCTTCATCACCAACAACGTAACGGCTCGTCTCGAGTACCGTTACACCGACTACGGCAAGAAGAACTTCGACCTCGACTCCGGCAACTTCTCTCGCGGTTACGACGAGCAGAGCGTTAAGGTCGGTATCGGCGTGAAGTTCTAATAATCTGACAGCAATGTCTGACGAAGAAGCCGGGGTTTTGCCCCGGCTTTTTTCGTTTCAGCATGCTGGCGGCTCCGCGCATTCGTCATACGGGGGAGCTTGACGGCAATCAGCCCTGCGGCTTCATCGCCTGATAGTCGGGAAAATGCTTTTCGAACTTGCGCGCCCAGGCGATCAGGTCGGCATGATCTGCTTCCCATTCTCCTTCGAACCGCAGCTGCAGGTAGCCGAGCAGGGCGGCCAGGGCAAAGTGTCCGCCATGCAGCTTCTTGCCGATCTTCGGCGGCTCGGCATTGAGATGGGTGAGGGCGCGGCCGACCTTTGTCCACTGGCGGTCGATCCAGGGCTGATGCTGCTTGTCCGAATCGCGCAGCCGGCGTTCGTAAACGATCGACAGCAGGCATTCGGCGGTACCGTCGCAAAGCGCTTCCAGCACCTCGACTTCGGTGCGCTTGCCATCCTTGGCGGGATAAAGCGTCTTGCCCTTCATCCGGTGGAAATAATGCATGATGGAGCGGCTGTCGAAGATCGCTTCGCCGTCATCCGTCAGCAGCGTCGGGATCTTGCCGAGCGGATTGTTGTCGACCAGCACGTTCGGCCCGGCATTGGTATCGACGCGGATTTCGTTGAGCTCGATGCCGAGATGCCGGGCGGCCATCCGCACCTTGCTGGAAAAAGGAGAGGTGGACGAGCAGAGAAGCCTCATGGATTCACCTTGTCATGTGCGGAATGAAATTCAGTGTTCGCCGCGCAGCCAGAAGGCCCGTTGCGAGGCAAAACGATCCTGCGCCAGCATATCTTTCAGCGCCGGCAGCAGCGCGTGCAGCTCGTCCTTCAGCGTGAAGGGCGGATTGACGATGATGAGACCGGAGCCTGTCAGCCCGGTGAAGCCCCGGTCGCTCTTGACCGTCAGTTCGGCGCAGAGGACCTTGGGGATCTCCAATGCCTGCAGCGTCTCGTGGAAGGCCTTGATCGGCGCATCCTTCTTGATCGGATACCAGAGGCAATAGGTGCCGCCGGGAAAACGGCGCCAGGCTTTGGCAAGGCCATCCGCCAGCCGCTCATATTCGTCCTCTTCCTCGAAGGGCGGGTCGACCAGCACAATGCCGCGCTTCTCCTTCGGCGGCAGATGTGCGCCGAGCGCCAGCCAGCCATCGAGCTCGGTGATGCGCGCATGGTGGTCGCCCTCGAACAGCCGGTGCAGCCGCTGGAAGTCCTCGGGGTGCAGCTCCATCGCCGATAGCCGGTCCTGCGAGCGGAACAGCATGCGGGCGAGCTTCGGAGAACCGGGATAGAATTGCAGGCCGCCATCGGGGTTGAGTTCGCGAACGGCGGTCAGATAGGGTTCCAGCAGCTCGGCGAGCTGCGGCACGAGCTCGGCATCGAGAAGCCGGCCGATACCATCCTGCCATTCGCCGGTCTTCTGCGCCTCCTCCGAAGAGAGGTCGTAGAGCCCGATGCCGGCATGGGTATCCAGAACGCGGAACGCCTTGTCCTTGTTCTGCATGTAGCGGACGAGCCGGGCAAGCACTGCGTGCTTGAGCACATCGGCGAAATTGCCTGCGTGGTAGATATGCCGATAGTTCATTTTCGGTGAAGTCCGTATGAATTGTTGCGATGGGCGAGATTATGCCTTTTGGCCGGACATGGCTTGAAATATACAAATACGATGAACATTGCGACCCCCATTCCCACCAAATCCAAGATAGGCCACACGGCCTGTCCGCACGACTGTCCCTCCACCTGCGCGCTGGAGATCGATCTGACCGAGGATGGCAAGGTCGGTCGGGTGCGCGGCGCAAGGGACCATTCCTATACGTCGGGCGTCATTTGCGCCAAGGTCGCCCGCTATGCCGAGCGGCTTTATCATCCCGACCGGCTGATGAAGCCGTTGCGCCGCGCTGGCGCCAAGGGCGAGGGACGCTGGCAGGAGCTCTCCTGGGACGACGCGCTGGACGAGATCGCCAATGCCTTCGTCAAGGCCGAGGCGCGGGACGGCAGCGAGGCTGTCTGGCCCTATTATTACGCCGGCACCATGGGCCTGGTGCAGCGCGACAGCATCAATCGCCTGCGCCATGCCAAGCGCTATTCCGGCTTCTTCTCCTCGATCTGCACCAATCCCGCCTGGACCGGCTTCACCATGGCGACGGGCACGCTGCGCGGCCCCGATCCCCATGAAATGGGCCGTACCGACTGCGTCGTCATCTGGGGCACCAATGCCGTCGCCACCCAGGTCAATGTGATGACCCACGCGGTGAAGTCGCGCAAGGAGCGCGGCGCTAAGATCGTCGTCATCGATATCTACGACAATCCGACGATGAAGCAGGCCGATCTGGCGCTGATCGTCAAGCCGGGCACGGATGCGGCGCTGGCCTGCGCCGTCATGCACGTCGCCTTCCGTGATGGCTATGCCGACCGTGCCTATATGGCTAAATTTGCCGACGATCCTGCCGGTCTGGAAGCGCATTTGCAGACGAAGACGCCGGAATGGGCGGCGGCTATCACCGGCCTGTCGGTCGATGAGATCGAAGCCTTTGCCAGGCTCGTTGGCACCACGAAGAAATCCTATTTCCGCCTCGGCTACGGCTTCACCCGCCAGCGCAACGGTGCCGTGGCCATGCATGCGGCGGCTTCGATCGCTACCGTGCTCGGCTCCTGGCAATATGAGGGCGGCGGTGCCTTCCATTCCAACAGCGATATCTTCCGCATCGATGGCAGCGAGCTGACCGGTCGTTCGATGCTGGATCAGGATGTCCGCATGATCGACCAGTCGCAGATCGGCCGGGCGCTCACCAGCGATGCCGTGGCGCTGCGCCATCGCGGGCCGGTGACGGCCATGCTGATCCAGAACACCAATCCGGTGAACATCGCGCCGGAACAGCGGCTGGTAAAGCGCGGCTTTGCCCGCAACGACCTCTTCGTCGCCGTGCACGAACAATTCATGACCGATACCGCCGAAATGGCCGATATCGTCATTCCGGCCACCATGTTCGTCGAGCATGACGATATCTACCGTGCCGGCGGCCAGAACCACATTCTGCTCGGCCCCAAGCTGGTCGAGCCGCCTTCGACCGTGCGCAGCAATCTCTTCGTCATCGAGGAACTGGCCAAGCGCCTTGGCGTCGCCGATCGTCCCGGCTTCGGTTTTTCCGCACGCGAAATGGTGGACCGTATCCTGTCGGATAGTGGCCTGCCGGATTACGATTATTTTCTCGAGCATAAATGGTTCGACCGTCAGCCGGCTTTCGAGGAAGCGCATTTCCTCAACGGTTTTGCCCATTCCGACGGCAGGTTCCGTTTCCGCCCGGACTGGGTCAACCAGCCCGCTCCGAACCGCCCGCCGGAAGCCGTTGGCTTGCTCGGCCCGCACATTGAGCTGCCGGAGTTTCCCGATCAGGTCGATGTCATCGAAGTCGCCGATCCGGATCATCCCTTCCGGCTTGCCACCTCGCCGGCACGCAATTTCCTGAATTCGAGCTTTGCGGAGACCAAGACCTCGCGCCAGAAGGAAGGCCGCCCGGAGGTGATGATCAATCCCGCGGACGCCGCAGCGCTTGAGGTCATCGAAGGCGATCTCGTCCAGATCGGCAATGTCAGGGGCGACATCCGCCTCCATGCGCGCATCACGACGGAGGTAAAGCCCGGCGTGTTGATCGCCGAGGGCCTGTGGCCGAACAAGGCGCATGTGGATGGCGAGGGGATCAATGTGCTCACCGGCGCCGATCCCGTCGCGCCCTATGGCGGCGCGGCTGTCCACGACAACAAGGTTTGGCTGCGCAAGGATGCGAAATGAATAAGTTTGAAAAGGCCAAGGTCGAGATCGTCAGCGAGAAGACGCTCTCGGATCAATGGACACGGCTCAGCAACTACGACATCGACTATACGGATTCCAGCGGCGAGACGCACCGGCTGAAGCGCGAGATCTATCACCGCACGCCGGCCGCCTGCATCTTGCTCTACGATCCCAAGCGCGAGACGGTCATCCTCGTGCGGCAGTTCCGCCTGCCGGCCTATCTCACCGGCTTTCCCGCCTGGATGATCGAAGTGCCGGCCGGCTTGCTCGATGGCGATCATCCGGAAGAGGCGATCCGCCGCGAGGCGATGGAGGAAACCGGTTTCCGGGTCCGCGATATCAGGTTTCTTTTCAAGACATTCACCTCGCCCGGCGCGGTCACCGAAATCATCCATTTCTTCGCCGCTGTCGTCGACACCACCGACCGTATCGCTGATGGCGGCGGGCTTGCCGACGAACATGAGGACATCGAGGTGCTCGAAGTCCGGCTGGCCGACGCGGTGGCGATGATCGAAGCGGGCGAGATCTATGACGCCAAGACGGTCATGTTGCTGCAATGGGCGGCACTGAACAAGGCGAGCTTGGGATAGGCCGTTTGGAAGCGTGCGAGCACTGTCAAAATCAGTGCTACGATCTTCATCACGGCGTCACGAATCGCGCCTATCGGGAGGCATTCGCCGGATAGGTCCGGACCATTGTCATATGTTTGAAACAATTGACGCTATTCCAGGAGAAAGCCGATGTGGCTCAGCAATTTCAAGCTCGTTCTTCCCAATGAGGTGGTCGATCAGGGTTCCATTCGCATCGAGGACGGCGTGATTGCCGAGATCCGCACCGAACAAGTTTCGAATGCGACCTTCGATGGCGGTGGACGGTTGCTGATGCCGGGCTTTGTCGATCTGCATGGCGACATGATCGAGCGCGAGATCGCACCGCGGCCGAATGCCACCATGCCGATCGATTTCGGCATCCACGAACTTGACAAGAAGCTTGCTGCTGCCGGCGTCACCACCGCTTACGCCGCCGTCTCCTTCGCCACGGAAAGCGTCTACGGCCACGTCCGTTCGCTAGAGACCACTTCGGCTGTTATCAAGGGCATCAGCAGCCTGCGTGACCACCTGCTCATCGACCATCGCGTCCACGCCCGCTACGAGATCACCAATATCGGCGCCGCGCCGACGCTGGAGCGGCTGCTGGAGGATGGCGTCGTCGATATGGTGTCGCTGACCGACCACACGCCGGGGCAGGGGCAGTACAACAATATCGAGGCCTATGTCCTCAGCATGTCCGAGCGCCGCTCCATGTCGCGGGAGGCGGCAGAGGACGTGGTCGCTCGCCGCATCGCCATGCGGCAGGATCCGGATATCGAACGCAAGCTACGCGACATTGTCCGCCTGTCCCTGAAGCACAAGCTGTCGCTCGCATCGCATGACGACGACAGCGCCGAGAAGGTGGCCGAGATGCATGATCTCGGCGTCACGATCAGCGAATTCCCTGTGACGCTGCCGGCTGCCGAAGAAGCGCGCCGTCGTGGCCTCTGGACGCTGATGGGTGCGCCGAATGCGCTGCGCGGTCAGTCCATGTCGGGCAATCTGAGCGCCCTTGATGCAGCGAAAGCGGGCCTGCTTGGCATCATCGCCGCCGATTATCATCCTGCCGCCTTCGTGCCGGCGATCTTCAAGATTGCCGAAGTTGCCAGCGGCGCCCTGCCAGCGGCGGTCGCCATGGCAACAGCAAATGCCGCGCGCTCTGCCGGCCTGACGGATCGCGGCGAGATCGCCATCGGCCAGAAAGCCGATCTGGTGGCTGTCGAGCATGGTGCGGTTCATCGCATCCGCGCGACCTTCCGCAACGGCCGCGTCGTCTATAGCGACGGCACGCTGCATCCGCTGATGGCCATGGCTGCCTGAGGGGACGTTCGACTAGATCCGGCTGACGTCGCCAAGCAGGGACAGAATCTGCTGGCCAGCGGCAGCCGGTGCCTTTGCCGTGGTAACGGCCTTGCCGCTTTCCATCCGGACCTTGCCTTCCGCCAGCAGCCGCAGCGACTGAGGATAGAGCTGATGCTCGATCGTCAGCACGCGCGCAGCCAGCGCGTCGGCGGTATCATCGGTCAGCACCGGCACGGCCGCTTGGCCGATCACCGGACCTTCGTCCATGCCTTCGGTGACGAAATGCACGGTGCAGCCGGCGATCCGCTGGCCTGCGTCGATGGCACGCTGATGCGTGTGCAGGCCAGGGAAAAGCGGCAGCAGCGACGGATGAATGTTGATAATCCGGCCTTCGTAGCTCTGGATGAAGCGGCCGGTGAGCAGGCGCATATAGCCGGCAAGGCAGATGATGTCGGGCGAAAGCGCCGAGAGCTGCGCGAGGATGGCCTCCTCATGCGCGTCCTTGCTGGCGAAATCCTTGCGCACGAAGGCGTAGGTGGCAATGCCCTCGGCGGCGGCCTTCGCCAGCCCGCCCGCATCCGCCTTGTCGGAAATGACGGCGACGATTTCGGCCGGATAGTCTGAAGCCGCAGCCGCCTTGACCAGCGCCATCATGTTGGAGCCGCTGCCCGAAATGAAGACGACGACGCGTTTGCGGGCCGAACTCATAGATCTAGCGTACCCTTGTAGACGGTGCCGGCAGCGCCTTCGTCGCGGGCGATCATGCGGCCGAGCGTGACGATGGATTCGCCTTCGGCCTCGAGCGCCGCCTTGACGGTATCGACATTCTCGGCGGCGACGACGGCGATCATGCCGATGCCGCAATTGAAGGTGCGCAGCATTTCCTTGGCCTCGACACCGCCGGTCTTGGCGAGCCACGAGAATACCGGCGGCACCTTGACGGCGGTGAGATCAATCTCCGCGGCGAGGTGCTTCGGCAATACGCGCGGAATGTTTTCCGGAAAGCCGCCGCCGGTGATGTGGGCGAGCGCCTTGATGGCATGGGTCTCACGGATCGCCTTCAGAAGCGGCTTCACATAGATGCGCGTCGGCGTCAGCAGGGCTTCACCGAGCGCCTTGCCTTCTGCGAAGGGAGCAGGCGCATCCCAGGCGAGGCCGGAGAGATCGACGATCTTGCGCACCAGCGAGAAGCCGTTGGAATGAACGCCGGAGGAGGCGAGGCCGAGAATGACGTCACCCTCTGCGATATCGCCGGAGGGAAGAAGCTGGCCGCGTTCGGCCGCACCCACGGCAAAACCGGCAAGGTCATAGTCGCCGTCGGAATACATGCCCGGCATTTCCGCCGTCTCGCCGCCGATCAATGCGCAGCCCGCCTCGCGGCAGCCGGCAGCAATGCCGCCGACGATCGCCGCACCCTGATCGGGGTCGAGCTTGCCGGTGGCGAAATAATCGAGGAAGAACAGTGGCTCTGCGCCCTGGACGACGAGGTCGTTGACGCACATGGCGACGAGGTCGATGCCGACGGTGTCGTGATAGTCGGCGTCGATGGCGATCTTCAGCTTGGTGCCGACGCCGTCATTGGCGGCAACCAGCACCGGATCGGTGAAGCCTGCGGCCTTCAGGTCGAAGAGGCCGCCGAAGCCGCCGATTTCGCCATCGGCGCCAGGACGGCGCGTCGAACGCACGGCGGGTTTGATCTTTTCGACCAGCAGGTTGCCGGCATCGATATCGACGCCCGCGTCGCTATAGGTCAGACCGTTTTTTCCAGACTGGCTCATGCTTACGCCTCCGATGGCCGCCCTTCAATCGCGACAGGGCCTTGATCGGGTCGCCATTGCATGACGTGGGCCTTTATGCAAGGCGCTAACATAGGTAAACCCTCGATTTTCCCCGCTTCACAGTGCCTGAAGGCCGATTTCCGGCCGCAGGCTTGACCATAATTGCGGCGTCATCCTATGTCCTAAGCGAGCGACAGCAGGGCGGCGAGCAGTGGGGACGACGATGAAGCAACAAGTCAGCGGGACGAGCCTCAAGCGTCAGGTCACCTTCTGGGTGGTCGTGCTCGCCATCTTTATCGTCTTTCTCTACCTCTTCAGCTCGATCCTCTTGCCCTTCATCGCCGGCATGGCAGTTGCTTATTTCCTCGATCCGGTTGCCGACCGGCTGGAAAGGATCGGCCTCAGTCGGCTGATGGCGACGGTGGTGATCCTCGTTGCCTTCGTGCTGTTCTTCGCGCTGGCGCTGACGATCGTCATTCCGATCATCATCAATCAGTTCAATGATTTCGTCCAGCACATACCGGGCTATGTGCAGCAGCTGCAGCAGCTCATCGCCAAGACGCAGACGATGGTGCTGCCGGACTGGGTCCGCAACCAGCTCGGCGTCATCAAGGACAATTTCTCCAATATCATGTCGGAAGGGCTGAGCTTCGTCGGCGGTTTGTTCGCGCAGATCTGGAGTTCCGGCAAGGCGCTGGTCAACATCATCTCGCTGATGGTCGTCACTCCCGTGGTCGCTTTCTATATGCTGCTCGACTGGGATCGCATGATTGCCAAGGTCGATGCCTGGGTGCCGCGCGACCAGGTCGCCACCGTCCGCCAGATTGCCACCGAGATCGATCAGTCGATCGCCGGCTTCATCCGTGGCCAAGGCTCGCTCTGCATCATCCTCGGCGTCTATTATGGCGTCGGCCTGTCGCTGGTCGGCCTGAATTTCGGTCTGTTGATCGGGTTCTTCGCCGGCATGATCAGCTTCATCCCCTATGTCGGCTCACTGGTTGGCCTGTTCATCGCGGTCAGTGTCGCGCTGGTGCAGTTCTGGCCGGATTATATCTGGGTCGGCCTCACGCTCGCCGTCTTCTTCACCGGCCAGTTCCTGGAAGGCAATGTGCTTCAGCCGAAGCTGGTCGGCGAAAGCGTCGGCCTGCATCCGGTCTGGCTGATGTTCGCGCTTTTCGCCTTCGGCGCGCTCTTCGGTTTCGTCGGCCTGCTGGTCGCCGTTCCGGCCGCGGCCGCCTGTGGTGTGCTTGTTCGCTTCGCCCTTTCGCGGTACCTTCAGAGCGACCTTTATTATGGACACTCGGAAGCCGACAAGGCGCGCAGAGCCAAGGCCGGCAATCCTGAGAAAAACTAGACATGACCGATGTGAAGAACGCTGATTTGAGGCGCAAGCCCGCCGAACAGCTACCCTTGGCCTTTACCCATGATGCCGCAAGCGGCCGCGACGACCTGCTGGTTGCCGATCCCTTGAGCGCGGCAGTGAGGATCGTCGATTCCTGGCCGCAATGGCCGTCGCCGGTGGTCATTCTCGCTGGACCCGTCGGTTCAGGAAAATCGCATCTCGCCAGCATCTGGTGCGAGAGAAGCGGCGCTGTCCCGATCCATCCGAAAGCGGGCTCGGACGCAGCCGTCATCGCGGCGAATGGGCCGGTCGTCTTCGAGGATGTCGATCGCCTGGGCTTCGACGACACCGAGCTCTTCCACGTCATCAACAGCGTCCGGGAAAACGGCACGGGTCTACTGATGACGAGCAGGCTTTGGCCGATGTCCTGGCCGGTCACGCTGCCCGACCTGCGCTCGCGGCTGAAGGCGGCGACCGTCGTCGAAATCGGCGAGCCGGATGAAGAATTATTGTCGCAGGTGATCGTAAAGCTCTTTGCCGATCGGCAGCTTTATATCGATGACAAACTTGTCCTTTATATCGTCAATCGGATGGAGCGGTCCCTGAATGCCGCGCAGTTGATCGTCGACCGGCTGGACCGGCTGGCGCTTGGCCGCGGCACGAGAATTACACGCATACTGGCCGCTGAAGTCTTGAATGAATTGGGCAATTCCGGCCCGGCAGATTGAGCGGCAGGTGAACTGTCACAGTTCCGTCGTCAAACTGCTATACGTGGCAAGGTCTCAGATGAGGGTAGGTGGAACATGGACTCGGCAGTAACGGAACAGCAGGACGCCAACCAGCAGGCCACGGAGGCCGTGCCGCCGATCAACGAGCTGCTGAGCAGCCCCGAACGCTTCATCAATCGTGAATTTTCCTGGCTGCAGTTCAATCGCCGCGTCCTCGAGGAAACGCTGAACACGGCGCATCCGCTTCTGGAGCGCATCCGCTTCCTCTCCATTTCTGCCGCCAACCTCGATGAATTCTTCATGGTGCGCGTCGCAGGCCTCGAGGGCCAGGTTCGCCAAAAGATCCTGGTGCGTACGCCGGATGGCAAGACGCCCGCCGAACAGCTCGACGATATCCTGCGCGAGATCGACAACCTGCAGATGGAGCAGCAGGCATCGCTTGCCGTGCTGCAACAATATCTCGCCAAGGAAGACATTCTGATCGTCCGCCCGCCGGCTCTGTCCGAGGCCGACCGGGTCTGGCTCGCCAATGAATTCGAACAGGCGATCTTCCCGGTCCTGACGCCGCTCTCCATCGACCCGGCGCATCCGTTCCCGTTCATTCCGAACCTCGGCTTTTCGATTGCGCTGCAGCTGAACAGCATGAACGGCCGCGAGCCGATGACGGCGCTGCTGCGCCTGCCGCCGGCGCTCGACCGTTTCGTCCGCCTGCCGGACGCCAGCAACGTCATCCGCTACATCACGCTCGAAGATGTCGTGAACATCTTCATTCAGCGGCTCTATCCCGGCTATGAGGTACAGGGTTCGGGTACGTTCCGCCTCATCCGCGACAGCGATATCGAAGTCGAGGAAGAAGCCGAAGATCTGGTGCGTTTCTTCGAGACGGCGCTGAAGCGCCGCCGCCGTGGTTCGGTGATCCGCATCGAGACCGACTCGGAGATGCCGCTCGAACTGCGCCAGTTCGTGGTGGAATCGCTGAACGTACCGGAAAACCGCATCGCCGTTCTGCCAGGCCTGCTGGCGCTCAACACCCTGTCCGAGATATGCAAGGCTCCGCGCGACGATCTGCGCTTCGAGCCCTACAATGCGCGATTTCCTGAGCGCGTCCGCGAACATGCCGGCGACTGCTTCGCCGCCATCCGCGAAAAGGACATGGTGGTCCACCATCCTTACGAATCCTTTGACGTGGTGGTCCAGTTCCTGATTCAGGCTGCGCGCGATCCTGATGTTCTGGCGATAAAGCAGACGCTATACCGCACCTCCAATGACAGCCCGATCGTGCGTGCGCTGATCGATGCCGCCGATCTCGGCAAGTCCGTGACCGCGCTGGTCGAGCTCAAGGCTCGTTTCGACGAAGAGGCGAATATCCGCTGGGCGCGAGATCTGGAACGTGCCGGTGTGCAGGTCGTCTTCGGCTTTATCGAACTCAAGACGCATTCGAAGATGTCGATGGTCGTACGCCGCGAGGACGGCAAGCTGCGCACCTATTGCCATCTCGGTACCGGCAACTACCACCCGATCACTGCCAAGATCTATACGGACCTGTCCTACTTCACCTGCGACCCGAAGATCGCCCACGACATGGCGAACATCTTCAACTTTATCACCGGCTATGGCGAGCCGGAGCCGAGCACGAAGATTGCCGTTTCGCCCTATACGCTGCGCCCGCGCATCCTCCAGCACATCGAGGAGGAAATCGAGCACGCCAAGAGCGGCAAGCCGGCGGCGATCTGGATGAAGATGAATTCGCTGGTTGATCCCGACATCATCGATGCGCTTTATCGCGCCAGCAATGCCGGCGTCGAGATTGATCTCGTCATACGCGGCATCTGCTGCTTGCGTCCTCAGGTGCAAGGTCTGTCCGAAAATATCCGCGTCAAGTCGATCATCGGCCGCTTCCTTGAGCACAGCCGCATCTTCTGTTTCGGCAATGGCCATGGCCTGCCGTCGGACAAGGCGCTGGTCTATATCGGCTCGGCCGACATGATGCCGAGAAACCTCGACCGACGTGTCGAAACCCTCGTGCCGCTGACCAACAAGACCGTGCACGAGCAGGTTCTTTCGCAGATCATGCTGGGCAACATCATTGACAATCAGCAGAGCTACGAGATATTGCCGGACGGTACTTCGAGGCGCACGGAGGTGCGTGCGGGGAAAGAGCCGTTCAACGCGCAGCAGTATTTCATGACCAATCCCAGCCTGTCCGGCCGTGGTGAATCGCTGAAATCCAGTGCGCCGAAACTGATCGCCGGGCTATTGTCGGGCCGCAAGAAATAACTGGACCTGCATGGTTGAATCAGAAGCCCAGGGGCGCCTTCCCGGTATAGCCCCGGTCTCCGTTGTCGATATCGGGTCGAACTCCGTTCGTCTTGTCGTCTATGAAGGCCATTCGCGGTCGCCGACCATTCTTTTCAACGAGAAGGTGCTGTGTGGCCTCGGCAAGGGCATAGCCTTGACCGGAAAGATGGATGAGGAGAGCGTAGCACGCGCTCTCGCCGCCCTGCACCGGTTCAAGGCGCTGTCCGACCAGGCGCGCGCATCGACCATCTATGTCCTGGCGACGGCCGCTGCTCGCGAGGCGAGCAACGGTCCGGAATTCATCCACAAGGCCGAGACGATCCTGCAGCGGAAAGTACGCGTGCTGTCGGGCGAGGAAGAGGCGCGTTTTTCGGCGCTCGGCATCGTCAGCGGCTTTTTCCATCCGAACGGTATCGCCGGCGATCTCGGCGGCGGTTCGCTGGAGTTGATCGACATCAAGGACCGGGAGATCGGCAAGGGCATTACCTTGCCGCTCGGCGGCCTGAGATTGTCGGAATATGCCAATGGCTCGATCGAGAAAGCCCGCAGCTTTGCCCGCAAGCATGTGAAGACCGCAAAGCTGCTCGGCCAGGGCGAGGGGCGTACTTTCTACGCGGTCGGCGGCACCTGGCGAAATATCGCTAAGCTGCACATGGAAATCCGCAAATATCCGCTGCACATGATGCAGGGTTATGAAGTGCCTCTCGACGAGATGATGCGCTTCCTCGATCAGATCGGCGAAGCCAAGGAAACTAGGGATCCGGCATTCCTATCGATTTCCAAGCACCGTCGCTCGCTGCTGCCCTTCGGTGCGGTGGCGATGCGGGAAGTGCTGGCGGCCATGAAGCCATCCGTCGTGACATTCTCGGCCCAGGGCGTGCGCGAAGGCTATCTTTATTCGTTGCTGACCGAAGCCGAGCGCAACAGCGATCCGCTGCTGACGGCCGCCGGCGAACTTGCCATTCTGCGTGCCCGCTCGCCGGAGCATGCCCGCGAGCTTGCCGAATGGACCGGCCGGATGATGCCCTTCTTCGGCATCACCGAGACGGAGGAGGAGAGCCGCTATCGCCAGGCCGCGTGCCTGCTTGCCGATATCAGCTGGCGTGCCCATCCCGATTATCGCGGCCTGCAGGCGCTGAACATCATCGCTCACACGTCCTTCGTCGGCATCACCCATGCCGGCCGCGCCTTCATCGCGCTTGCCAATTACTATCGTTTCGAAGGCCTGCACGACGACGGCGCGACCGAGCCCCTGGCAACCATCGCCACGCCTCAGCTCATCGAGCGTGCCAAGCTGCTCGGCGGCCTTTTGCGCGTCGTCTATCTGTTTTCGGCCTCGATGCCGGGCATCGTGCGCAATCTGTCGATCCGTCGCTCGTCGAGCCCGGATCTGGACCTCGAATTCGTCGTCCCGGCCGAATATCACGATTTCGCCGGCGAGCGACTGGATGGGCGCTTGCAGCAGCTCGCAAAGCTGACGAACCGGCGGTTGGCGTTCCGGTTCGAATAGAAAGCCTTCTCCCCGGGGGGAGAAGGCAGGTTTCTTACTTCGCGTTCAGGAAATCACCGACTTCGAGAATGCTGAACTCGTTGTCGTCGGCCTTGTTGACGGCACGACCGGCTGAGAAGGGCAGGTTGTTGTCGTTGCCGATGATGATGTGGGTGGCATCGACACGGTCGACATTTTCGATAGTGACGAACGGCATGTCGTAGAAGCCGTCACCACCGCCCTGGCGGCGCTTGTGGTCCGGATCTTCGATATGCAGCAGGTCAATATAGCCGATCTTGCGCACGGCCTTGCCGACATTGGCGTCGCTGAATTCGATCTTGTAGACGCGCTTCAGTTCGGCCGGCGCCTCGAAGCAATCCGGCTTCGGCTGCTTGGGGTCGGCGCAGGCCTTGTCCTTGGTGCCGGCGCCGTTGTCGCGCTCGATCACCAGGGCGGTCTTGTCGTCCAGCATGTTGAAATCGCCGATCGATACGCCCTTGTCAGCGAACGGATAGAGCCAGCTGCGGCCGGTCCAGCTTTTCGACGCGGTGTCGAATTCGATGACGTGGATGGCGGTGTGGCCGTCGACGCTCTCCATCTGACCGTCGTCCTTGTAGAGTGCGCCTTCCAGCAGGCCATAAAGCTTGGAGCCGTCCTTGGACAAAGCGAGACCTTCGAAGCCGCCGGAGCGCTTCAGGTTGAAGGCCGGCATCTTCAGCGTCGGGTTACCCGGAAGCTGCAGCAGGGCGTTGTCGGGAGACATCACCGGCTTGCCGTCGAGCGTGGTCGGGAACACGTCGGTCAGCTGGCCCGATGTGTCGAATTTCAGAAGATAGGGGCCGAATTCATCGCCGATCCAGAAGCCGTCGGCGACGGGCTGGATCGATTCGATGTCGAAATCGGCGCCCGTCAGATACCGCGTATTCGAGCCTTCAAGAACGATCGGGAAGGGAGCCTTCTTGTTCGGATCGGAGAGGAACAGGTTCTTGACGACGTCCACCTTGCCATTGTCCCAATCGAACTTGAGCTGGTGGAGGAACAGCATGGAGTCGCTGGAATTCTGCTTGGAGCCGAAGCCGTTGTCCGACAGCGTCCAGAAGCTGCCGTCGGGCATCGCCTTGATGCCGGAGAAGCCCTGGATTGGCTGGCCGTCGAAAGGCAGCTTCAGGTCGGTCACACGGGCGCCGTCCTTGCCCGGCACCGTGCCGAGCGCTTCGGTGCGCTTGCGGTCCGGCGTGGTGAACTTGCCGGAGGTCTTCAGGAAGTCGGGTGCATCGGCAGGGGCTGCGACCATGGTATTGGCCGGAAGAATGGCCTGCGCGGCGAGCTTGGCGGGAAACTGCTGCTCATCGGCCTGAACCGAGGCGGCCATCAGAACAAAAAGTGCCGTGAAAGCGAAAAGAATTCGGGTCATCATGTCACCTTGTTGGCTTGGGTTGGCAAGACAACCCCGCTTAACAGGCGAGCTATGTCGGCGAATTAACGCTTGAGTGAAGCTTTGATGACTGTGCACAACTCATGGGCTGTAGCACCGTCGGTGCCCGATGAAGACCTACCTACTGCGCGCCGCTGATGGCCTGCGGCACTACTCGCCTCTGCATATGTAGCGCGATGACGCCGAGCGTCTGGTCGCGACCGCGAACGGCATGGTCGCCGAGATCTTCCTTGACGATCCCATCGGGAAGCTCCAATTGCCTTGCGAGATCGGTCGAGATCAGCACCTGACGCTCCAGTGTCTTGCAGAAGGATTCCAGCCTCGCGGTGGTGTTCACCGTGTCGCCGAAATAGGCGATCTTGTGATGATCGACACCGATTTCGGCGGTGACGATATTGCCGCCATGCAGCGCTGCCCGAAGGCGCGGCACGCGGCCATAGGATTTCAGCCATTTCTCTGCATTCGCTTCGATGTCGGCAAGAATGTCGAAAACGCAGCGCACGCAGCGGGCATCCTTCACGCCGCGTGCGAGCGGCCAGGTGATGATGGCGGCGTCGCCGATATAGTCGTCGATCGCGCCCTTGTGTCGCCGCACCGGCTCTGCGAATGCGCTGAACAGCGAGCCAAGGAATTCCTGCGCCTTGAGGTCGCCATGCTCTTCGGCAAACGCCGTGGAGCCGACAAGGTCGATGAACAGAAACACGCGCTCTTCCTGCACCGGATTGCGATAACGGCCGGTCAACAGGCTGAGGAAGACGTCGCGGCCAAGCAGCTCCCGGACGCGTCCAATGAAGATGACGATGGCGGTCACCGCCACGGCGTAGAGATAGACGTTGATCTGCAGCAGCGTCACGTCGGCCCAGGAGCCATTTATCAGCCCCGCGGATTTCATCAGGCTACCGGCGATCGCAAAACCGGTGGCGATCAGGGCGAAATCGACAATAAGCGCGGAGGCGATGAAGGCTGGCGTGGGCAGGCGATGCATCCAGTGGTTCAGGCGTGGCAGGATCATGCGGCGCTCGAAGGCCAACAGCGGCATGCCGGTGAACACTGCGAAGACTGCGCCGATATACATCGGCGATTCCGGGAAAAACATCTTACCATAGGCAACGCCGCTTCCTGCGACGAAGAGTAGCGTTAGGATCCAGTTACGTATTGAAGGGAACGTTCCCATTCGGTCGGCCCACCCAGAGATGACGCATATTGCCAAAAGCGGAGCGTTTCGGCAAAGACTATGCGTCACCAAACATATGATAACGCCAAGCGTTCATTCCAAGAGATTTACGGCACATTCGTGGTTGCGGCCGGAAAAGAGCGCGCGGCTAGAGGGCGACCGTCTCGACCCGTTTGCCGACGAAGCGCAATGCGACTTGGCCTTGGATGAGCTGCAGCGCCGTCTCGCCGAAGAGATCGCGCCGCCAGCCGGTGAGGGCGGCTACCTCGGCCTTCTCGCCTTCGGCGGCAATCTTGTCGAGGTCTTCACTGTTGGCGATGACCTTTGGGGCGACACCATGCTTTTCGGCGGTGAGCTTCAGCAGAACCTTCAGCAGTTCGGCAGCGGCGGCAGTGCCCTCCGGGGCCTGCTGGTGACGCGGTGCATGCGGCATGTCGGCTTTCGGTAGTGCAAGGGCCTGGTTGATCGCTTCGAGCACGGCGGCACCCGAGGCGGAACGCTCCCAGCCCTTGGGGATGGTGCGCAGGCGGGCGAGCGCTTCCGTGTCCTTCGGCTGCTGCTGGGCGATTTCGTAGATGGCGTCATCCTTCAGCACGCGTGCACGCGGCACGTTGCGGGCGCGTGCCTCGCGTTCGCGCCAGGCGGCGACATATTTCAGCACGGCCAGTTCCTGCGGCTTTCGCAGCCGCAT
>NZ_AJVM01000085.1:0-65459 GCF_000281735.1 Rhizobium sp. AP16
GCCGGCTTCCCCACCCACTGGCTGGTGCCGCGGCTCCTGCGTTTCGAGCAGGCCCATCCCGACATCGATCTGCGCATCAGCGCCTCGTATCGGACGATGGATTTCCAGCGCGACGGCATCGACATTGCCATTCGCCACGGCCTTGGCGGTTATGAAGGGCTGGCGAGCGAGAGGCTGCTCGACGACCAATATGTACCGGTGTGTACGCCCGAGATCGCAGCCGCCCTCGGCACCTCGCCTCCGGCCGATGCGCTGGCCAGCCTGACCTTGATCCATGACGTCTATCGGCGCGACTGGCAGCTCTGGCTGGAGGCGGCGGGCGCGACGAAAGTCGACGCCACGCGGGGTCCGATCTTCACCGACGGCATGGGCGCCTATCACGCCATGAAGGCCGGGCTTGGCATCGCGCTAATGCGCCGCTCCTTCATCGAACAGGAACTGGTTGACGGCACGCTTGTCGCGCCCTTCCCCATTGGGCTCGCAAGCACGCTGGCCTATCATCTGGTCTATCCGCCGGCGGCATTGGAACGGCCGGCCATCGCCGCCTTCCGCGCCTGGCTGTTTTCCGAGGTTTCGCGCACAACGCCGCCGGTATAGGCGTATCACCCGAGATGGGTGGCGCCGCCCTTGAACAAACTGCCGGTCCGCGTCTCCAAAAACATATCGAGCGGAATATGCTCCTGGTGCAGGAAGCCGGTCGAGGGCAGCCGGCCGGCACGCACCAGTTCGATAACGGCAACGACAGAGGCCGAGGTGGTCCAGGAAATGGCGGTACGGCTCTCGCCGGCGATCTCGATCGGATAATAGGCGCGCACGAACTCCTTGCGGCGCAGATTGCCGTTGATCGTGCCTTCCGCCGAGACGTGGACATAGACGACATCGTCATCGACCGGCGGCTTCGCCTCGGTCAGGATCTCGCCGGCAAGCTTGCGGCGGTCACGCATCAGCAGCTCGTGGAAGAAGAAATTCATCAGCTCCATATGGCCGGGATAGCGGATAGTCTTGTAATCGAGGTTTTCCACGCGACCGAGCATGGTGGCGCACATGGTCCCAAGGCCGCCCGAGGTGGTGAAGGCTTCAAGCTTGACGCCGTTGACATAGAGCGTCTCGTGCCACTCCATCGGCGAGACCAGCTTGCGCACGCCGCCCTCGATGACCTCGCAATCGTTCAGATATTCGTTGACCACGCCTTCCGGCGACCAGTTGAAGGCGTAGCCCAGCAATCCCGTCGGATTCTGCGGAAGCGCGCCGACCCGCATGCGGATCGAGCGGCAGCGATCGAAGCCATCGGCAAGGCTCGCGCCGACGATACCAATGAAACCGGGCGCGAGGCCACATTGCGGCGCCATCAGGCCACGAGCGCTCTTTGCAAGCTCGATGATGCCATTCGTGGTCGGCACGTCCTCTGTCAGGTCAAAATAGTGAATGCCAGCGTCATGGGCCAGCTTCGCCAACGCGGCGTTCAGGTGAAAGGGCAGGCAGGAGAGCACGGCATCGACGCGGGAAAAGAGATTGCCGATCAGTGCCGGATCGGAGACATCGCCGGTTTCGCAGGCAAAAGGCAGAGTTTCCGCAGGCAGGCGCGCATCGACACCGGTGACGGCAAAGCCGCTTTCATGCAGCAATGTGGCGGCAAGCCGCCCAACCTTGCCGAGACCGAGAACGGCAATTCTGTCAAAGCCCATCGATACGCTCCCCCTTGGCATCGCCGGCCGCCGGAAGCCGGGCATCCGACTCAGCATTTCAGATATTTATAGAATAAAGGCCGCATAAATGAAAACGGCCGGCGATGAAGCCGGCCGTCTATCAATCGCTCGATATCGCGAACTATTCGTTGATCAGGCGCTTCAGCAGCTCGATCTCATGCGACAGCTTGCTGTCGCCCGAAATCAGCTCCTCGATCTTGCGCACGGCATGCAGAACCGTCGTGTGGTCGCGACCGCCGAAGCGACGGCCAATCTCCGGGAAGGAGCGCGGCGTCAGCGTCTTCGACAGATACATGGCGATCTGGCGCGGCTTGACGATGACGCGGGTACGGCGGTTGGAAACCAGCTCCTGGCGCGAGACGTTGTAGTGACGTGCCACGATGCGCTGGATGTCCTCGATGCGGACGCGACGCGGCTCGCCGGAGCCGACCAGATGGGCCAGCAGCTCGTCGACGCGCTCGACCGTCAGGTTGGGCTCGAAAGAGCGGCGGAAGATCAGCTGGTTGAAGGCGCCTTCCAGCTCACGACCGCTTGCCGTGACGTTGCGGGCGACATGCGAGAGGAGTTCGGCCGGGATTTCCAGCGACGGATCCTCCAGACGGGCAGCCTCCAGACGGCGCTTGAGGATTTCAAGACGCATCTCATAGTCCGGCGCCTCGACTTCGATGGCGACGCCGCCTTGAAGGCGCGAGCGAACGCGCGGATCGAGCGATTCCAGCTCCCAAGGCGCACGGTCGGCGGCAACGACGACCTGCTTGGCGCTGTCGAGCAGCATGTTCAGCAGATGGCAGAACTCATGCTGGATCATCTTGCCCTGCAGGAACTGCATGTCGTCGATGATCAGAAGATCGATGTTACGCAGCGAATCCTTCAGCGTCAGCGCGTCGTTGTCGCGAATGGCGGTGGCAAAGCGCCACATGAAGTATTCCGCAGTCAGATAGACAACGCGCAGGTTGCGCGGGTTCTGCACGGCCGCATTGGCAATCGCCTGCAGCAGATGCGTCTTGCCGAGACCGACCGTCGAGTGAACGAAGAGCGGATTGAACCGCACGGCGCCGGAACCGGCTTCCGCGATGGTCTTGGCGGCGGCAAGGCTTACCCGGTTCGAGCTGCCCTCGACATAGGTGTCGAAGGTAAAGCGGGAATCGAGCGGCGAGCCGAACAGCGGCGAGCCCATCGTCGCCGGCCGGGCAGCGGCAGCCGCGCTCACAGCATGCGCCACGATCTGACCGGCGGGCTGGGCCGTCGTGCGACGGATTGGCGCCACGGCGGTCGAGTCTGGAACGACGACCTGCTCATCCGCGCAAGGCTTTGCAGCGTGACGGGTCGCGGTGCGAACCAGAATTTCAACCTTCAGGACTTCCGCATCTTCGGCCTGGAACAGGCTGGTGATGAGATCAAGATAACGATTGTTGATCCAGGACTTCAGAAATGTTGTCGGAACGGTCAGCCTAACGACGCTCTTCGATACCGAATGCAGCTTAAGCCGTGCAAACCAACTGGCATAAACATCCGGACCGACCTGAGCCTTCAAGCGCGCACTGACACGCTCGAACAATACGTTATGCTGCATCTCCCCTTTTTCCCCCGCTTCAAGGCAAACCGCACTGAACGCCTGCGGTGCATTGTCCCCATTCTCCAACGCACCCGTCGTCCTCGTATTTATCTGCATAATGCCGCCTTCCACAGTTTCTTTTTATAGGGCGGAAATTCCGCCGCCGCCCTTGGGTCTATGCCATGATATGACAATCGCGCTCGTTGTTGTGAGCTTCGCCGCATACCGGTTCATCAGCCGGGTCCAGCCAAACGGACCTGACGCAAATGCCCTGACGAAAACGACTGCTTGAGCAGTTCCCGTCCTGGCATCTTTATCTGGAGCAGTCGTGCGGTCCTCGTATTCCGACCGGCTGCGCCAAAACGGCTGTCAATTTTTCTCCCCTCCCCTGCAGTCACGCTTGGGACTTAGACTGCAAAGGCAGACAAGCTTCCTCGTTCCGCCGGCGTTACCGCTTGCGGCCTCAACTCATCAACTGTTTGAAAAAACGGAACTGAACCGCTCCGTCACAAGAGACAAAAACCACCCACGCCGCCTTTAGTGGCAGTGTTCGCCGAAGCCGTTGAAGGTGATGTCCGCGCCCCTTGTTGAAAGCCATTTAGGCAGGATCGAAGGCGGATATCAACGATGAATTTTACACAAAATTAAGAGGCAGCCATTGACTCGGGAGGCCGTTTTTGACTGTCACAAGCCCGTCAAAAAAGAATCGCTTTTGAATCAAGGAGATTCCCGTTCAGTGCGATTCCCTGGGGTTTAAAAACAAAAAAAATAAAAAATCCCTTGACTCACTCATGAGCCGGCAACGTATCACGCAGATCACCCGGCGTTGGGATAACCTGCTGTAACCCACTGTTTTAAAATGTATATTTCTGTCATGTCATTGACATGGTCAGCCGGCTACATTTTAGCAAAATGAAGCAATTTGGCAGAATCCAAAAAGCCCGGCACAAAGGCCGGGCTTAAGTCTAACGACTGAATCTTTAACGAAATATTACGCGGTCGGAGCCGAAAGCGCCTTCACACGCTTGGCAAGACGCGAAACTTTGCGCGAAGCGGTGTTGGCATGCAGGACGCCCTTGGTGGCGGCGCGAGCCAGTTCCGGCTGCGCTGCGAGGAAGGCTTCCTTCGCCAGGGTAGCGTCACCCGATGCGATGGCTTCTTCGACCTGACGGACGAAAGTGCGAACGCGCGAGCGACGAGCCTTGTTGACTTCGGTGCGGCGGGCGATCTTGCGGGTCGCTTTTTTCGCCGAGCTGGTATTGGCCATGTATGCCTCTCTTAGAATTCGAACATAACTCCGTCAGTGCAGCGCGGGCCCTGCGGCCACTTCATCCAGCAATGCGGGAGCAATTGCGGAAAACCAGATCGGCTTTCCAAACTGTGGCGGGCATATAGCTGGAATGAGCGACGACGTCAACGCGGATTCTTGCAGAACCCGTGCAATTCCGGAATCTTGCCTTCACCTGTTCTTGAAGACGGGTTTGCGCTTCTCGATGAAAGCCGCCATGCCTTCCTTCTGATCCTCGGTGGCAAACAGGCTGTGGAAGAGCCGGCGCTCGAAGCGCAGCCCCTCTTCCAGCGTCGTCTCCAGCGCCCGGTTGACGGCCTCCTTGGCCATCAGCACCGAGGGGCGCGACAGCGAAGCGATCTTGGCGGCGGCGGCGAGCGCCTCATCGATCAGCTTGTCGGCCGGCACAATGCAGGACACCAGGCCGGAACGCTCCGCTTCGGCCGCATCCATCATCCGGCCGGTCAAAACCAGGTCCATCGCCTTGGCCTTGCCGACAGCGCGCGTCAGGCGCTGCGAGCCGCCCATGCCGGGGATGATGCCGAGCGTGATCTCCGGCTGGCCGAACTTCGCCGTATCGGCGGCAATGATGAAGTCGCACATCATGGCGAGTTCGCAGCCGCCGCCGAGCGCGAAACCGCTGACGGCGGCGATGACGGGCTTGCGGGCCTTGGCGATCTCGTCCCAGCCGCTCATCAAATCGCCCTTGTAGACATCGGCGAAGTCGAGCGGCTGCATCTCCTTGATATCGGCGCCGGCGGCAAAGGCCTTTTCCGAGCCGGTGAGCACGATCGCGCCGATGGCATCATCGGCGTGAAAGGCGGCATAGGCCTGCCTCAACTCGGTCAATACGGTCGAATTCAGCGCATTCAGCGCCTGCGGCCGGTTCAACCGGATGAGACCGACCGCTCCATGCGTTTCGACGATCAGGGTTTCGTAGGCCATCTGTCTCTCCTCCGTTCAATCAGCTCTGGTCAATCAGGTCTGGCAGGACGCGCAATAGAAAGAAGAGCGGCCCGACTGGACGATGCGGGCGACCGTACCGCCGCAGCCGGGCGTGCCGCAAGGCTGGGCTTCGCGGTCGTAGACGGAAAAAGAATGCTGGAAATAGCCAAGTGAACCATCCGTCTGGATATGGTCGCGCAGGGACGAACCGCCCGCCGCGATCGCGTCTGCAATGACCTCGCGAATCGCCTCGACCAACCGGAGCAATTCCTCGCTCGGTCTGCCGGCCTGGGTGACCAAACTGCCGGCGGCGCGCACCGGCGACAGATGCGAGCGCCACAGCGCCTCGCACACATATATATTGCCGAGACCGGCGATGTTCTTCTGGTCAAGCAGTGCGCTTTTCAGCGGCTGCGCCTTGCCTGAGAAGCGCTCGGCCAGATAATCGGCACTCAATGTATTGCCGGTCGGCTCCGGGCCGAGATCGCGAAAAGACGGGTGGCTGCCGAGATCGGCGCGCCTGGCAATATCCATGAAGCCGAAGCGGCGGGGATCGTTATAGATGACACGCGCGGGTCCGTTGGCACCCGTCAGATGGAAGATGACGTGATCGTGCTTTTCGTCCTTGGAGCGCGGGTGATGAAACTCGCCCGGGGTCTCTGCGACCGCGCCGGTTTCGACGCGAAAGGAGCCGGACATGCCGAGATGCGCGATGATCGTCATGCCGTCATCGAGATCGATCAGCAGATATTTCGCGCGGCGCGACAGCGACGTGATGCCGCGACCGGAGGCGAGGCGTGAAAACTCGGCCGGAAAGGGAAAGCGCAGGTCGTTGCGCCGCAGTTCCAGCGCGGCAAGCACCGCCCCTTCCATGGACGGAGCAAGCCCACGCCTGACGGTTTCGACCTCTGGTAATTCCGGCATCTCTATCCATCTTTATGTTTCAACCGCTTATGATCTGGGCTATAGCCCAAGGGCATTGCGGCCGGTGACCTGGCTGATGAGATAGCGTGGCAAACGCGATTTCGCTATGGTCCGTCGCTGAATACTGCATAATTCCTGAAATCGGGATCGATTTAGGGATAAAATTATGCAGCAGATTTAAAGTGCTAAGGCGACCTTTGCGCGTCACATATGACGCGCGGCGCTGTAGTGTAACGGAGTTGAGCTGATGGCAGAAAGCCGCACCTCCGCCGATGGCGGCATGGAAACATCCTATGGCTTCCGCGAGGTCGCCGATGGCGAGAAGCAGGGCCTCGTCAACGAGGTGTTCCACAAGGTTGCCAAGCGCTACGACATCATGAATGACGTCATGTCCATGGGCCTGCACCGGGCCTGGAAGGACGCGATGATCTCGGCGCTCAATCCGCGCAAGGATCCGAGCTACAAGGTCCTAGACGTTGCCGGCGGCACGGGCGATATCGCCTTCCGCATCGTCGAAGCCTCGAACCGGTTGGCGCATGCGACCGTGCTCGACATCAACGGCTCGATGCTCGGCGTCGGCGCCGAACGCGCGGCGAAGAAGAAGCTGACCGACAACCTCACCTTCGTCGAGGCCAATGCCGAGGAATTGCCTTTCGAGCCCAACTCCTTCGACGCCTATACGATCGCCTTCGGCATCCGCAATGTGCCGCGCATCGATGTGGCGCTGAAGGAAGCCTATCGCGTGCTGAAGCGCGGCGGCCGGCTGCTGGTGCTGGAATTTTCCGAGGTCGACCTGCCGCTACTAGACCGCGTCTACGAGGCCTGGTCCTTCAATGCCATTCCGCAATTCGGCAAGGCGATCACCGGCGACGCCGAGCCCTACCAGTATCTGGTGGAATCGATCCGCAAATTCCCGAACCAGCAGGATTTCGCGACGATGATCCGCGAGGCCGGCTTTTCGCGCGTGAACTTCACCAATTATACCGGCGGTATTGCCGCCCTGCACTCCGGCTGGAAGCTCTGACGCATGATACCGAAAGATGTGACGCGGTTTTCGGCTGGCAGCCTGCGAGATTTTGAGACCCGATGAGTGCTTTCAACGCATATTTCAGCCTTCTCCGGGTCGGCTGGGTGCTGGTGCGCGAAGGCGTGGTGATTTCGCTTCCCTCGGAAGGCCTGCCGCCCTCCGTCAGCCTTGCCAAATCCTTCGTCGGCATGTTTGCCCGTAAGCGCGCCAAGAGCCAGGCGCGCAGCGACCGGCTTGCCAAGGCCGTCGAGCGGCTGGGGCCTTCCTATGTGAAGATCGGCCAGTTTCTGGCCACGCGACCCGATGTCGTCGGCGTCGACATGGCCAACGACCTGTCGCAGCTGCAGGACAGCATGGCGTTCTTTCCGCACGCCGCGGCAAAGTCATCGATCGAGGGCTCTCTCGGCCGCACGATCGATGAGCTTTATGTAAGTTTTGGCGAACCAATTGCAGCCGCGTCCATCGCCCAGGTGCATCCGGCAGAAGTCGAAACACCGGAGGGCCGCAAGCGCGTGGCCGTCAAGGTGATCCGCCCTGGCGTCCGCCAGCGCTTCGTCAATGATATCCAGGCGATGTATCTCGTTTCCCATCTGCAGGAGCGTTTCCTGCCGTCGAGTCGACGACTCAGGCCCGTCGAGGTAACGCGGACGCTGGAGCAGACGACGAAGGTCGAGATGGATCTGCGGCTGGAGGCGGCAGCGCTTTCCGAGATCGCCGAGAACACCGAGAAGGATCCGGGCTTCCGCGTCCCCAAGGTCGATTGGGAGCGCACCGGCCGCGACGTCATCACCATGGAGTGGATCGACGGGGTCAAAATGTCCGATGTCGAGGGCCTGAAGGCCGCCGGACACGATCTCAATACGCTTGCCGACACGCTGATCCAGTCGTTCCTGAGGCACACGCTGCGCGACGGCTTCTTCCATGCCGACATGCATCCCGGCAATCTCTTTGTCGATGCCACCGGCATGATCGTCGCCGTCGATATGGGCATCGTCGGGCGGCTCGGGAAGAAGGAACGCCGCTTCCTCGCCGAAATCCTCTACGGCTTCATCACCCGCGATTATATCCGCGTTGCCGAAGTGCATTTCGAGGCTGGCTACGTGCCGGCGCATCACAATACCGAGAGCTTCGCGCAGGCGATCCGTGCCATCGGCGAACCGATCCACGGCCAGCCGGCCGAGACGATCTCCATGGGCAAGCTCCTGACGCTGCTCTTCGAGGTGACCGAACTCTTCGACATGGAGACGCGGCCGGAACTGGTGATGCTGCAAAAGACCATGGTCGTGGTCGAGGGCGTGTCACGCATGCTGAACCCACGCTTCAACATGTGGAAGGCGTCCGAACCTGTCGTCGGCGACTGGATCCGCACCAATCTCGGACCCAAGCGCATCGTAACCGACCTCAAGGACGGTTTGAAAGCGGCCGTGAAGCTTGCGGAGGCTATCCCCGAAATCGCCGCCAAGACCGAGAAGTTCCATCACGAACTGCTGCATATGAGCGAGAACGGCGTGCGTTTCGACCCGCAAACGGCCGAGGCGATCGGCAAGGCGGAGGCCAAGCACAGCCGGTCCGGCCGCCTGGCGCTCTGGATCATCGCGCTTTCGCTGCTCTATCTGGCCTGGCACCTGAGCTGACCTGTTTCAGCGGCACCGGACTGGGGCCGCACGCATCCGGCTCGGGTTGCAAAGCTGCGTGTTAGTCGACGATGAACAGTTTGGCACCTGTCTCTGTCGACGAGCGATGCGCGGCATCGCCGAAATCGGACACCTGATAGCCCATGCCCTTCGTCAGGACCGAGACCCGCCCGTCCTTCAGCTCCGAAATCAATTCTCCCTCAAGCACATAGATGACATGGCCGCGATCGCACCAGTGGTCGGCGACATAGCCGGGCGTGTATTCGACGACCCGTATGCGGATGTCTCCGATATTCAATGTGCGCCAGAGCGCGTGGCCGCTCTCGCCCTCATGTCTGGTCGCGGGAACCTCATCCCAATTCGTTGTGGTGAAAGCCAGTTCCGGAATTTTCATCTTGATGATCTTCTGAAGTTAGACGGATGGTTCGGTATGAAAACGGTTGCGGAACCTATTGGTCAATCCTGCGCGCCCGCTTTCAGCTATAATGTGTCCTTGATGATGCCGCAGCCTGTATTGCGTGTGCATTTTCACGCGTGGCGCGACAGGTGTTCGCTATTTGGGATATCCCACTCGCGATCGTGCTCGCATAGTTTTGCGGAAAAGGAGAACAGTGAAGATGGAGCGTCAGAAGGCCAGCATCGAACTCACCGGGCACCCCCTGGGGTTCAGCGATCTGGTGCGGATCGGCGCGGGCGTCGCGATGCCCACCGCATCGGAAAGCGGCATGGCGCGGGTGCATGCGGCACGCGAAGTTCTCGAAAGCACGATCCAGTCCGGCATGCCCGTCTATGGCTCCACCACCGGCGTCGGGGCGATGAAGGATGTGGAATGGTCGCCGGAAGACCTAGACACCTTCAATCTCGGCCTGGTGCGTGCCCATCATTTCGGCACCGGCGCGCCTTTTTCCATGTCCGTCGTACGCAATGCCATGGCGATCCGCGTCAATACGGCGCTAACCGGCCAGGTAGGCTGCTCGCCGGGACTGATCGACGCCTATCTCCAGCTTCTGCATACGGATGTCATCCCTGTCGTGCGCCGCACCGGCTCGATCGGCTGCGCCGATATCGGCCTGATGGGCCAGATCGGCGCGGTGCTGACCGGGGTCGGCGAGGCCGTCTATCGCGGCCGGCGCATGCAGGCGGCCGATGCCTTTACCGCCGCCGGCATCGAGCCGGTGAAGATGCTGCCGCGCGACAGCCTCGCCTCGCTCAGCGTCAATGCCGTCAGCTTCGCCGCCGCCGCCGAGACCACCCGCAATGCCGCCTCCTCGATCCGGGTGCTGCTGGCGACCAGCATGATGGCGGCCGGCGCTCTCGGCGCCTCGCGTGATCCCTGGTATGCAGTGCGCCATGTCGGCACCGCGCGGGAAGCCCTGATCGGCGCATGGCTTTGCAATGCATCCGACGAATGGCCATGGCCGATCGCGACGCATGTACAGGATCCGCTGAGCTTGCGCATGATCGCCCAGGTCTACGGCGCGGTGATCGAGAATCTCCTGACCGCCGGCCACAAGATCCTGGCGGCAACCGGCCGCTCCGATGACAATCCCGTCATCGTCGACGGACGCGTCATGACATCCGGTGGCTCGCTGCCGCTCGACGTCACCATTCTGCTCGAAGCCG
Source organism: Rhizobium sp. AP16 (assembly GCF_000281735.1). Classification (NCBI taxonomy): domain Bacteria; kingdom Pseudomonadati; phylum Pseudomonadota; class Alphaproteobacteria; order Hyphomicrobiales; family Rhizobiaceae; genus Rhizobium; species Rhizobium sp. AP16. The sequence continues at coordinate 10,703 of NZ_AJVM01000085.1, forward strand.
CCGTCATCTGCATGGCACATGCGGCACGCAACGCCTTCAACCACTGCGTCTTGCTCGGCAACGGCCAGCGGCGCGGCCTGCCGGTCAATCTGGTGCCGGAAGGCAAGATCGCCACTGGGTTCGGCCCGATCATCAAGCTTGCCGGCGAGATCTTTTCGCGGGTGCTGTCCATGTCCAATCCGGTCTCGGCCCAGTCTCTGGTAGTGGCCGCCGGCATGGAGGACGAGGCCGCCTTCCTGCCACTGGTCATCGAACGCTTCGATCGGCAGATGCGGGCACTGAAACGCCTTGCGGCGCTGGAGGCCCTGCTCTCGGCGCAGGCGATCGACATTCTCGGCGACAAGCCGGAAGGCGTGGCCCGCATGCTCTACGATGTCGTGCGCAAGCATGCCGACTTCTACGAGGTCGACCGGCCGCTTTCTGCCGAGGTCGAGGCGATCGAGGAGGAACTGGGCTCCGAGGCCTTCGTGTCCGAGATGATCGCTCAGCAGCCGATCCTCGCCTATGATGATTTCTTCGCCCTCGGTTCGCTGGAGCGGGTCGAAGAGCGGCTTTATCGCGATACAGTGACAATCTGAACGGAGAGAATGGGTATGGCTGACTTCGATCTCGTTCTGCAGGGCACCATGGTTCTGCCGGACCGCATCGTGGAAGAGGGCTATGTCGCCGTGCGCAACGGCAAGATTGCAGAGATCGGCATCGGCGTGCCGCCGCAAGCGCGCGAGCGGCATCTGCTCGGGAAAGCGCTGATCCTGCCCGGCGCGATCGACGCCCAAGTGCATTCGCTCTCCCAGAAGGACCAGGAAGACTTCGTCTGGTCGACGCGCTCGGCAGCAGCCGGCGGCGTTACCACCATTGTCGACATGCCCTATGACGAGGGCAATCTCGTCTGCTCGGCGGAAGCCGTGAAGAAGAAGGTCGATCATGCGTCGCCGCAGGCCCGCGTCGACTTCGCGCTCTATGGCACGGTCGACCCGGAAGAAGGCCCCGCACGCATTCGCGAAATGGTCGAGGCCGGCGTTGCCGCCTTCAAATTCTCGACCTTCGGCACGGACCCGAAGCGTTTCCCGCGCATTCCGCCTGCCTTGCTCGACGCCTGCTTCGCGGCCATTGCGCCGACCGGACTGACGGCGGGCGTGCACAATGAGGATGATGAGGCGGTTCGAACCTACATGGAGCAGGTGAAGGCGAGCGGCGTCACCGACTATCGTGCCCATGGCCTCTCACGACCGCCGATCACCGAACTCCTTGCCATGCACACGATCTTCGAGACCGGCGCCAATACCGGCTGCCCGGCACATGTGGTACATTGCTCGCTCGGCCGCGGCTACGACATCGCCCGCGCCTATCGCCGCGACGGCTTTGAGGCGACCGTGGAGTGCTGCATCCACTATCTGACGCTGGACGAGGAAAACGACGTGAAGCGTCTTGGCGGCAAGGCCAAGATCAATCCGCCGATCCGCCCGCGCGCCGAAGTCGAGACGCTGTGGCGCAAGGTGGCGGAAGGCAATGTCTGGCTGGTCTCGACCGATCACGTCAGCTGGTCGGAAAACCGCAAGACCAATCCGGATATGCTGGCGAATGCCTCTGGCGTGCCGGGGCTGGAAGTCATGGTGCCGCTCTTCGTCAAGGGCGCGTTGGAGCGCGGCGTGTCGCTCACCTGGGCGGCGAGGTTGATGGCCGAAAACCCGGCTAAGCATTTCCGCCTCGACCACATCAAGGGCGCGCTGACGCCGGGCAAGGACGCCGATATCGTGGTGCTGGAACCACGCGAAACCATCTATGACGCCGCCTCGAGCGGCAACAATATCGTCGGTTGGAGCCCTTATAACGGCATCCGCCTGCCCTGGACGGTGTCCGCCACCTATCTCAGGGGCAAGCAGATTACTGACGGAAACAAAGTGCTGGCCGAGCCGGGCAGCGGCAAATTCGTTCGCCCGCTTCCCCGTCAGATTATTGCCGGCCAGAATATTGCTGGAGAGACTGCCTGATGAACCAACCGAAGCGCAACCTGCCCGTCAACGCCGATCGTATCGCCGAGGATATCGACGCGCTAGCCAAGATTACCGAACCTGATCACCCCTGGACGCGCCGCGCCTTTTCGCCGCTGTTTCTGGAAGGCCGTGCTTACATTGACGCACGGATGAAGGCGGCAGGGCTGGAGACCCGCATGGACGCTGCCGGCAATCTGATCGGCCGGCGCGCTGGCGCAAAGCCCGGCCTCGGCACGATCCTGGTCGGCTCGCATTCCGACACCGTGCCGGATGGCGGGCGCTTCGACGGCATTGCCGGCACGATCGCGGCGCTGGAAGTCGCACGCTCCCTGAAGGATCAGGATATTCAACTGGATCACGATCTGGAGATCGTCGATTTCCTCGCCGAGGAAGTCAGCATCTTCGGCGTCTCCTGCATCGGCAGCCGCGGGATGACCGGGCAATTGCCGGAGGCGTGGCTGAGGCGCGTGAGTGGTGACCGCAATCTCGCACAGGGCATTGCCGAGGTCGGTGGCGATCCGGCGACGCTGCTCGCGCAGAAGCGTCCCGATCTTACCGGTTTTCTCGAACTGCATATCGAGCAAGGACCTATCCTCGAAGCCGAAAACAAGGATATCGGCATCGTCACCGCCATTGCCGGCATCACCCGCATCGAAATCACCGTCGAGGGCCGTGCAGACCATGCCGGCACCACGCCGATGGGCCGGCGCGCCGACGCGCTGGTGGCCGCCTCGCAACTGGTGCTCGACATCCGGAGCCAAGCGACAGAGCAGGCGAAGACGCCGGGCCATTTTGCCGCAACCGTCGGCGAATTCCGCATCGAGCCGAACGCCGCCAATGTCGTACCCTCCAAGGTCGTGCTTTTGATCGACGGCCGCGCCGAAATCCGTGGAGACATGGAACAGTTTCTGGCCTGGATCGACGGTGCAGTGCAAAAGATAGCCACGGCTTACGGCGTGACCATCAAGCCGCCTGTCCGCGTCTCCGACAATTTCCCGACGCCCGGCGATGCCGGCTTGCTGGAAACGCTGGAACGCGCCTGCGAGACGGTCGGAGCCAAGCACCGCCGCATGGCGTCCGGCGCCGGCCACGACACCGCCTGGGTCGCCAAGGTGGCCCCGGCGGCCATGATCTTCGTGCCCTGCAAGGAAGGCCGCAGCCATTGCGCCGACGAATGGGCCGAGAATAACGATATCGCCATGGGCGCTGCTGTGCTGTTCGAAGCCGTGCGCGACATGGACAAGAACCTGCAAAAAACCAGCCAGGAGTAGCCGGATGGGACGCATACTCGTAGCCAAGGATGTGGAAGCAGCCGTCAAGGGCGGCTCCGTTTATGCCGCCGGCGGCGGCGGCTGGGCCGATCACGGCCGCATGCTCGGCTATGCCGCCGTCAATGTCGGAAAGCCAGAGCTGGTGTCGATCGACGAGCTCAATGACAATGACTGGATCGCAACCGCCGCCGCCATCGGCGCGCCGGCCTCCACGACCCCCTGGGAAATGCAGGGCGTCGACTATGTGAAGGCCGTGCAGCTGCTGCAGGACGAACTCGGCGAGAAGCTTTCCGGCCTGATCATCGGCCAGAATGGCAAGTCCTCGACGCTGAACGGCTGGCTGCCCTCGGCCATTCTCGGCACCAAGGTCGTGGACGCAGTCGGCGATATCCGCGCGCATCCCACTGGCGATATGGGCTCGATCGGCATGGCGGGTTCGCCCGAACAGATGATCCAGACCGCCGTCGGCGGCAACCGCGCCGAGAACCGCTATATCGAGCTGGTAGTCAAGGGCGCGACCGCGAAAATCTCGCCGATCCTGCGCGCCGCCTCCGACCAGTCCGGCGGCTTCATCGCCTCCTGCCGCAATCCGCTACGGGCGTCCTATGTCCGCACGCATGCAGCACTCGGCGGTATCTCCATGGCGCTAGCGCTTGGCGAAGCGATCATCGACGCCGAAAAAAAGGGCGGCAGCGCCGTCATCGATGCGATCTGCAAGACGACCGGCGGGCATATCCTTGCCGAGGGCGTCATCGCCAGGAAGGATGTTATCTACACCAAGGAAGCCTTCGATATAGGCACCATCACGGTCGGCGCCGGCGACAAGGCTGTGACCATGCATGTGATGAACGAATACATGGCGGTCGAAGACACCGATGGTAAGCGCCTGGCAACATTCCCCTCGGTCATCACCACGCTGTCGCCGGAGGGTGAGCCCTTGAGCGTCGGCCAGCTGCATGAGGGCATGCATGTCTTCATCCTGCATGTGCCGATGGATATCATTCCGCTCTCGGCCAGCGTCCTTGATCCGACGGTCTATCCCTCCGTCGAAAAGGCGATGCGGATCGAGATCGCCAAATACGCCCTGGCCGGCAAGAGAGGCTGACATCGGGAGGCGCAGATGGCCCGCGACGCAGGTCTCGAGGAATTGCTGAGAGAGGATCTTGGGCAAAGGCCCGGGCTCAGCGAAAAAGCGATGTTCGGTGGCTGGGGCTTTCTGCTCAATGGCCATCTGCTTTGCGGCGCGCGCGAAGACGGGATGCTGGTACGCCTCGGCAAGGGCAATGACACCTGGGCGCTGGCACTGGCAGACATCAAGCGCATGCTGTCGCGCGAGCGCGAGATGCAAGGCTGGGTACGCGCCGGACCGGAGGCCTACGGCAACGACATGCTGCGCAAGCGGCTGCTGCTCGCCGCGCTGGACTTTGTCGAAGGCCTGCCGCCGAAATAACAATAATCAGGGAAGGGAATTCCATGCCGAAAGCCAATCCACGTCATCCGAAATTCCCGATTCCGGGCGGCCCGGTGCTGCGCGCCAAGGGCTGGCGGCAGGAAGCGCTGCTGCGGCTGCTGGAAAACGTGCTCTCCGTCGGCGAGGACCCGGACAATCTCATCGTCTATGCCGCGCTCGGCAAGGCGGCGCGCAACTGGGCGGCACACAAAGGAATCGTCAAGGCGCTGACCGAGATGGAGGAGGATCAGACGCTGCTGATCCAGTCCGGCAAGCCGATCGGCCTCGTCCGCACCCATGCCAAGGCGCCGCTGGTGATCATGGCCAACTGCAACATCGTCGGGCAATGGGCGAAGGCGGAAGTCTTCTACGAATTGCAGCGCAAGGGCCTGATCTGCTGGGGCGGGCTGACGGCCGGCGCCTGGCAATATATCGGCAGCCAGGGTGTCATCCAGGGCACCTATGAGATCTTCATGCGGATCGCCGAACGCCGCTTCGGCGGCGATCTTCTCGGTCGCTTCGTGCTGACCGCCGGGCTCGGCGGCATGGGCGGCGCGCAGCCTTTGGCCGGCCGGATGGCGGGCGCTGCTATCCTTTGTGTCGATATCGATGCGGAGCGTGCCAAGAAGCGCCAGGAGATCGGCTATCTCCAGGAGATCGCGCCAAACCTCGATGCGGCGCTGGCGATGATCGACGCGGCGGTGAAGGACAAAAGAGCACTCTCGGTCGGCCTCGTCGGCAATGCGGCGGAGATCTACCCTGAAATCGCGCGACGCGGCATCGTGCCCGATATCGTCACCGACCAGACCTCAGCGCATGACCTCGTCTACGGCTATGTGCCGAAGGGTATGAGCCTTGCCCAGGTCAAGGACCTGCGCGACGACGGACAGGGACAGTTGATGGCCGCGAGCCGCGCCTCGATCGTCGAGCATGTCAAAGCCATGCTGGATTTCCAGAAGAAGGGCGCTGAGGTCTTCGACAATGGCAATCTGATCCGCACCCAGGCGAAGGAAGGCGGCGTTGCCAACGCCTTCGATATCCCGATCTTCACCGAAGCCTATCTCAGGCCTCTGTTTGCCCGCGCCATCGGCCCCTTCCGCTGGATGGCGCTGTCGGGCGAGGAAAGTGATATCGCCCGCATCGATGACCTGCTGCTGGAAATGTTCCCCGACAACAAGATCATCACCAACTGGATCAGGCTTGCCCGCGAGCATGTACCCTTCGAGGGCCTGCCGGCGCGGATCGCCTGGCTTGGCCACGGAGAACGCACGGACCTCGCTCGTCGGGTCAACGAACTGGTGGCAAGCGGCGAACTCAAGGGCCCGGTCGCCTTCTCGCGTGACCATCTCGACGCCGGCGCCATGGCGCATCCGAACATCATGACCGAGCGCATGAAGGACGGCTCCGACGCGATTGCCGACTGGCCGCTGATCGACGCGATGATGCTCTGCGCTTCCATGGCCGATCTCGTCGTCGTCCATTCCGGCGGCGGCGGCTATGCCGGCTACATGACCAGCTGCGGCGTCACCGTGGTTGCCGATGGCACAGCCGAGGCCGACGAGCGGCTCGACCATGCGCTCACCAACGACACGGCGCTCGGCGTCATGCGCTATGCCGATGCCGGCTACGAAGAGGCATTGGACGAAGTGGCGAAGAAAGATGTGCCCTATATCCGTCTCGGATGAGGGCGACTGTCTTTCCTGACACCGACAGTCTATGGTCGCGGGCAAATCCTCCCCTCTATGAGAGTTGCCCGTGATCCCCTGGACCCTGCTTGATACCGCGAAAATCCCCAATGGCGGCGGTGAGTTACGCCTGAAACAGCGCGGCCAGGAATTTTCGATCATGCTCGGCACCAACGAGCTGATGAACAGCCGCCTGAGCGGCTCGGAACGGGCGCTTGCCACGCTGTCCTGCGAGAAGATCAAAGACCGGACCGCACCGCATATCCTGATCGGTGGCCTCGGCATGGGCTTTACCCTGCGTGCAGCCCTCGGCGAATTGGGCGGTGATGCAAAGGTCACGGTTGCGGAGCTGGTTCCGGCAGTCGTCGCCTGGGCACGCGGGCCGATGGCCGCCGTCTTCGACAATTGCTTGGACGATCCGCGTGTCGCCATCCACGAGGGCGATGTCCGCCCGCTCATCCGCGCCAGCAAGGCGGCCTACGACGCCATCCTGCTCGATGTCGACAACGGACCGGATGGCATTACCCACGAGGCCAATGACGGCCTCTACGACTTCAAGGGCCTGAGGGCCGCCCATGACGCACTGCGCCCCGGCGGCGTCCTCGCCGTCTGGTCATCCGGCCCCGACAGAGACTTCACCCGACGACTGCGCGACACCGGCTTTACCGCCGAAGAGATCAACACCCGCGCCAACGGCAAGAGCGGTGCGCGGCATGTCATCTGGCTGGCGGCGAAGGCGGGACGATAGAAATCGTCTCATTGAAATCATCGCTCAATTGCTATATATCAATGCTATATCTCAAAAGGAGCTATGGCATGGACACTGCAAAAATATTCTGGTCCGGCCGCTCGCAGGCCGTGCGCTTGCCGAAGGAATTCCGGTTCGATACGGATGCGGTCCGCATTCGGCGGCAGGGACAGGCGATCATCCTCGAGCCGATTGTCGAGGATTGGGATTGGCTGGAGACAGTCACTGGTCCCGTCGACCAGGATTTTGCCGAGGCGGCGACTGAACAGCCGGTCGAGCAGGAGCGCCCAGAGCTGGATATTTTCAAGTGAAATATCTGCTCGACAGCAACGCCGTCATCGCTCTGATGAAAGGCCATTCCGGCTTCGTAGCCGAGATCCGCAAACACAAACCTCAGGATTTCGCCATTCCGGCGATCGTTGCGCACGAGCTGTTTTACGGCGCCTATAAAGGTCAGCGCGTCGCCGACAATCTTGCGCGTGTCGATGCCCTGCAATTCGAGACATTGGATTTCGACAGGGAGGACGCGCGCAAGGCCGGGGAGATTCGGGCGGCGCTTGCCATCCTCGGCACGCCGATCGGCGCCTATAACGTGCTGATCGCGGGCCAGGCGGTGGCTCGCGATCTGATCCTGGTAACGCATAATGTGCGGGAATTTCAACGCGTCAAAAATCTGCGCTTCGAAGATTGGGAGACGGTCTAGAGCCCGTCGCTCACAGCAAGATAATTGGAAACCTCGATCAGATTATCATCCGGATCGCGGAAATAGACCGAGAGGATAGGGCCGGTTGCGCCGGTGCGGCGGACGGGGCCTTCTTCGATGGCGATGCCCTCTGCTGTCAGATGGGTGATGACATCGCTCAGCGGCGTCTCGCTGATAAAGCAGAGATCGGCGGAGCCCGGTGTCGGGCGCTTGGCCTTTGGTTCGAACTCATGCCCCGCCCGATGCAGGTTGATCTTCTGGTTGCCGAAGGTCAGCGCCTTGCGGCCCTCGCCGAAGGTTTCCACACCCATGCCAAGGACGCGGGCGTAAAAAGCGCAGCTTTCCTCGATGCTGGCGACCGTCAGCACCAGATGATCGAGATGGTCGATGCGGATCATGGCAAACCTCCAAACCCTGTTCTTTAGCGGCGAGCAAGCCTTGCCACAGCAAAGGCGCTGACGAGGCAGGCGGCCAGCATGGCGAGGATGAAGGCAACCACTGCCGACCAGCCATCGGCAAGCCAGAAATAGCCGCCGACCGAGCCGGCAATACTGGAGCCGAGGTAGTAGGCCAGCAGATAGAGCGACGAGGCATGCCCCTTGGCCCCAATTGCGAGCCGGCCGACCAAGGCGCTGGCAACGGAATGGGTGACGAAGAAGCCGATGGTCACCAGGATGATGCCGAGAATGACCAGCGGCAGCGGCGTGGCGAGCGTGACGGCAGCACCAAGGGCGGTCACCAGCACGCCGGCGGGCAGCACGACGAAATGGCCGATACGATCACCAAGGATACCCGCCGCCCAGGAGGCGACGATACCGAAGAGATAGGCGGTGAAGATCAGGCCGAGTTCGGTCTGGTTGAGATCGTAGGGATCGGCGACAAGCCTGAAACCGGCATAGTTATAGACCGTGACGAACGAGCCCATCACCAGGAAGCCGATGGCGAAGAGCAGCGGCAGCGCCGGATTGCGGAAGTGACCAGCCCAGGCGCGGATATGGAAGGCGGCATCGAAGCCCTTGCGCGGGGTGAAATTGCTCGACGGCGGCAGCAGGAACAGGAAGCCGGTGGCGGCGATCAGCCCGAGCACACCGACGGCGGCAAGCGCCGGACGCCATGTGAAGAGTTCGGCTATCGTGCCGGTGACCACACGGCCAGCCATGCCGCCAAAGGCATTGCCGGCGATATAGAGGCCCATGGCACCGCCAAGGCCGCGCGGATCGATCTCTTCGGCGAGATAGGTCATGGCAACCGCGGGAACGCCGCCGAGAAGGAAACCTTCCAGCGCACGGAACACCAGCAATGTCTGCCAGTTCGGCGCGACGGCGCAGGCAATGGTGCAAAGGGCGGCGCCGAGCAGCGAAACGAACATCAGGCTGCGGCGGCCGAGGCTTTCGGAAACGGCGGCGGCGCAGAAGATCGCAAAGGCGAGGAAGCCGGTCGAGAGCGACAACGACAGCGAGCTTGCCGCCGGCGTCACCCCGAAATCCTCGGCGAAGATCGGCATCAGCGGCTGCACGCAATAGAGCAGCGAAAATGTCGCGAAACCGGAGAGGAACAGTGCGATGGTCGCACGCCTGAATGCGGGCGTGCCGCGCGTCAGGAATTGCCGGGCCTCTGACTGCGGCTCGGTATCGACAAGTTTCAATTCGGGGCGGGAGGGAACTTCGGAGATGGTAAGATCTTCCGTCTGGACGGCGCGGGACATGAGGGCACACAACCTTTCTTGCCCACAAATCTAGCCAAGCCGACGTCATTAGTCCAATATATGGAACAGACGATTTCAATAGCTTTTGGAGATAGCGATGGAGCTGCGACATATCCGCTATTTTCTGGCGCTGGCGGATGAGGGAAATTTCACCCGCGCCGCCGCCAAGCTCGGCATCGGCCAACCGCCGCTCAGCCAGCAGATCCGCGACCTCGAGAATGAGGTTGGCGCGGCACTGTTTCACCGTGTCCCGCATGGCGCGGAGCTGACAGCGGCGGGCGAGGCTTTTCAGGTCGAGGCCAAGCTGGCCGTGGATGCGGCGGAAAAGGCCAAGCTTGCTGCCCAGCGCGCCAATCGCGGCGAGATCGGCCGCCTATCGCTCGGCTTCACCGCATCTTCCGCCTTCAACACGATCGTCACCTCGACCATCCGCGAATTCCGCAACCGCTGGCCGCAGGTGCGTCTGTCGTTAACCGAGATGAACACCAATGCCCTGACCGAGCGGCTTATGCGTGGCGAGATCGATGCCGCCTTCATCCGTCCCGGCCTGGAAGATCCGCGCAACGTCCGCCTCAAGCGTTTCGACGACGAGCCGATGCTGATCGCCCTGCCCGCCCACCATCCCCTGGCCGAGAAGGACCGCGTGCCGATCGCGGCGCTTGCACACGAGCCCTTCATCCTCTTCCCGCGCATGGTGGGGCTGAGCCTCTATGACGATATCGCCGCCGCCTGCCGCGATGCGGGCTTCGAGCTCTTGGTGACGCAGGAAGCGCCGCAAATCCCCTCGGTCGTCAACCTTGTAGCCGCCAATCTCGGCGTCTCCATCGTTCCCGCCTCGATCGCGCAGATCAAGCTCGACGGCGTCACCTACCGCCCCATCGACGGACCGCCGCTGGTGGCGCGGCTCGGGCTCGCGGTGCTGAAGGCGCAACGCTCGCCGGTGACGGCCAATCTGATGAGCCTGATTGCCTGACTATCCCAAGGTATCCCAATAGGGTGGATCGCCGAATGCCTTTTTCAGGTGATCGGCGATGGCCCGCAGCTTTGCGGAGGGATTGCGTCCTTCCGGATGCGCCATGAAAACGAATTCGGGCTCCGGCCGGCAGCCGACATCGATGTCGACAAGCAGCCCCTCGTTGACGGACGGGCCAGCAATGAAGGCCGGCAACAGTGCGATGCCCAACCCCGCGATTGCCGCATCGCGGGAGACATCGCCATTGTTGATGCCGAGCGCCAGCTTCCCCCTGACGATGACCGCGCCCTCCGGCCCCTGGAAACGCCAGTCGGCGATACCGCGATTGGTGTAGAAGATCCCCCGATGGTTCTCGAGATCGGACGGCGAGGCAGGCATGCCGTGCTGCCTCAAATAGTCAGGCGAAGCGACGAGAAGCCGGCGACTGCGGGCGAGTGGCCAGGCGACAAGACGGGAATCGGCAATCAGCCCATGACGAATGATCGCGTCATAGCCATCGGAAGCAGCATCGACGCGGCGGTCATCGAGTTCGAGCGTCAGTTCGATCTCGGGATGGGCGGCCAGAAAGGGATAGAGCACCGGGCCGAGATGCATGCGGCCGAAGGTGACGGGGGCGGCAATCCGCAGCGGTCCGGCCAGCGTGCCGCGCCGTTCGGCAAGGTCGGCTGCGGCCTCGCGCACCTCGCGCACGATCCGCGTCGCTCGCTCGAGGAATACGGTGCCGTCCTCCGTCAACGTCAGCTTGCGCGTCGTGCGATGCAGCAGCGTCGCACCCAGCGTCTTCTCCATCTCCGCCAGCCGCTCGCTGACCACGGATTTCGACAGGCGCAGCCGGCGCGCGGCCTCGCTGATCGATCCGGCCTCGGCAACCGTTACAAAAGCAGTGAGGCCTTCAATCTTGAGCATCGTTCGGCAATTCCGAATTCGAGTTCCATGATTTGAAGACTAATCCGAACGATCGAAAAAGGCCATCTTCCGTCCGTCGGATGAAACAACGGACACGTCCTCACACAGGAGATGGAACAATGAACCGCTTGAATGGAAAAGTCGCGATCGTCACCGGCGCCAGCTCCGGCATCGGCCGCGCCACCGCAAAGCTCTTCGCCGCCGAAGGCGCAAAAGTGATCGTCGGCGCTCGTCGCGGAGCCGAACTGGAAATCCTTGTCGCTGATATCAAGGCCACGGGCGGTGACGCAGCCGCATTGGCCGGCGATGTGCGCTCGGAAGACTATCACAAGGCACTGGTCGCGCTTGCGGTCGAGCGCTACGGCAGGCTCGATATTGCCTTCAACAATGCCGGTACGCTCGGCGAAGCCGGCCTCAGCACCGAGGTTTCAGAGGCAGGCTTTGCCGAAGCACTGGCGATCAACCTCACAGCCTCTTTCCTGGCCGCCAAGCATCAGATCGGCGAAATGATCAAGCACGGCGGTGGCTCGGTGATCTTCACCTCGACCTTTGTCGGCCATACCGTCGGCTTCCCGGGTGTCGCCGCCTACGCCGCCAGCAAGTCCGGCCTGATCGGCCTGACGCAGACACTTGCCGCCGAATTTGGCCCGCAGAATGTGCGCGTCAATGCCATATTGCCGGGCGCGGTCGACACCGACATGTATCGCGAGATGAACGACACGCCGGACAAGCAGGCTTTCGTGACCAATCTGCATGCACTGAAGCGCGTCTCCCGCCCCGAAGAGATTGCGCGCTCGGTACTCTACCTCGCCTCCGACGATGCGAGCTTTGTCACCGGCACGGCCTCCTTGGTCGATGGCGGTGTATCGATCACGCGCACCTGACCGCGTTCACGGCGGCATGAATGCACGAAGACAGGCCGCGGATCCTTCTCGCGGCCTGTCGCTCAGAACATCGTATTCGTGTTCATGGACTTCTCCGGGATCGGCTGGACCGAGTCCCAATGCTCCTCGATCTTGTTGTTCTCGACACGGAAAATATCGACGATGGCGCTGCCCCTGTCGCCGGGTTCGCGAATGGCATGGACCCTCAGGATTACATAGTCGCCGTCGACCATTACCCGGGTAATTTCACTCTTTGAATGCGGGTAGTTTTTCTTCAGGAACTCGATGAAACCGCGCAGGCCCTCGGGACCGTCGGCCGCCAGCGGGTTGTGCTGAATATATTTGCCGAGATATTTGGAAGCAGTATCGAAATCCTTGTCGTTCAACGCCTTCTGATAGAAATCCAGAACGATTTCCTTGTTCTTTTGCTCTTCCGGCGAATAGGCGCGCTCGGCGAAGGCCGGCATGGCGGCGGCCAGAATCGGTAGAGCGATCATTGCGACCTTCATCAGTTTCAAGGCTTTACTCCTTTGGCGAACTTTCCCTCAATGCTCGCTGACCCGGCGAAGCGTCGCAAGTGACAAAGCCGTGATTTCCGACTGACCACGACTGGCGATTGCCTATTGTCTGCCAAAGGCTTAGGTTTATGAGCATAAAAACAAGCGACGGGTTCGAGCCATGGTTCTCGCGGGAAAACGCATTCTTCTGATCATTTCCGGTGGCATCGCGGCCTATAAGAGCCTCGACCTCATCCGGCGGCTGCGCGAGCGTGGCGCCGCCGTCCGTCCGGTCATGACCTCGGGCGCCCAGCAATTCGTGACGCCGCTTGCCGTCGGTGCGCTGGCGGCCGACCATGTCTTCACCGACCTGTTCTCGCGGCAGGACGAGCAGGATGTCGGCCATATCCGGCTGGCGCGGGACTGCGACCTGGTGCTGATCGCCCCTGCCACCGCCGATCTGCTGGCGAAGATGGCGAACGGGCTGGCGGACGATCTCGCCTCAACCGTGCTGCTCGCCACCGACCGGCCCGTGCTTGTGGCGCCCGCGATGAACCCGAAAATGTGGGCGCATGCCGCGACGAAGCGCAATGTCGAGATATTGCGCGGCGACGGCATCCGCTTTGTCGGCCCCATGGTCGGCGAGATGGCGGAAAGTAAGGAGGCCGGTGCCGGCCGCATGGCCGAGCCGCTGGAGATCGTTGCCGCCGTCGAGATGCGGCTTGACGATGGGGCAAGGCCGCTTGCTGGCCGGAAAGCCGTCGTCACTTCTGGTCCGACGCATGAGCCGATCGATCCGGTGCGCTATATCGCCAACCGCTCGTCGGGCCGGCAGGGCCATGCCATCGCCTCGGCGCTCGCGGCCCTTGGCGCCGACGTCACCCTCGTCTCCGGCCCGGTCACCATTCCCGATCCAACAGGCATGCGCGTCGTCCATGTCGAGCGCGCGGACGAGATGCGCGATGCCGTGTTATCCGCTCTTCCGGCCGATATCGCCGTGATGGTCGCCGCCGTCGCCGACTGGAAGGTGGCCTCCGCCGCCGACCAGAAGATCAAGAAGCACCCGGGCGAATCCATCCCGACGCTGGCGCTCACCGAAAATCCCGACATCCTGAAAACCGTGGGACATCACACGCAGCGGCCGAAGCTCGTCATCGGCTTTGCCGCTGAAACGCAAGATGTGGAGAGCAACGCCAAGGCAAAGCTCGAGCGCAAGGGCGCCGACATCATCGTTGCCAACGACGTCTCGCCTTCAACCGGCATTATGGGCGGCACGCGCAACCGCGTGAAAATCGTTCGTCATGATGGCGTGGAGCAATGGCCGGACCTCGACAAGGACGAGGTGGCGGCGCGGCTGGCGGCGCTGATCGCCGAACAATTCAGGCAGGGATAGCGGCAGCCGTCTGGGGCGCGGCCAAGCTGCGCTTTTCCGGCTGGAAGGGCGTGATGTGAACGCCCATGTCGTCGATCAGCACGGAGCTTCCATCCGGAATTTCCGTCCAAGCATCGACATCGTCGTTCAGCGGCTCGGACACTAGGCAATAACCTGACCCGACAGGCGAGGCATAAAGCGTCGGCGCTTTGCGGTCGGTGGCGTAGCGCACCGCATGCAACGATTTTCCATCGGAAAAGGCAGCTGTGAAGCGCACCAGCGCCGAACCGGTCAGATGGACCGACAGCCCCTCGACAAAGCTGATGGTTTCTGAAATGGCCGCAACCGGGTTGGTCACGAGGCCGAACTGCAGTGCCAGCAGGAACATCAGTTCGGAATCGGTCGTGCCGCTGCGCGCCTGAAACAGGTGATCGTCGAGCATGGCTTCCATCGGCCGGCGCAAGCGGTCGAAATTGGAGATCTGGCCGTTGTGCTGGAAAGCCCAGTTTTCATGCACGAAAGGGTGGCAATTGTCACGCCGGGTGCCGCCGCCGGTCGCGGCGCGGACGTGGGCGAGAAAGAGCGGCGAGCGGATCTGCCGCGCCAGGCTCTTGAGATTGCAGTCGGACCAGGCCGGCAGGATATCGCGATAGCGGCCCGGCTCCGGCCTGTCGCCATACCAGGCGATGCCGAAGCCATCGCCGTTGGTCGCCGTCTTGGCGCGCGTGGCGCAGTGGGATTGTTCGATCAGGGAGTGGGCAGGCGAAGACACCAGCTCCTCCAGATAGAGGGGGTCTCCACGATAGGCTGCCCAGCGACACATATGTCTTTTGCTCCAATTCCCGCTGGCTTCCTGTCTCGCGGGAGAATGTCAAATCTAAGGACGATTGTTCAGCGGAATGGGTAATAAATTGTTAATTTCCAGCTGCTTCGACCATCAGGATGACAGATATTTGACGCCTCGTCCGATCACATTTTTGCGTCGCAGCATTTTTCTTTTGTGAACGAAGCGCTTCGGGAGGGCGTGATCGTCGCATGCAAAAGCTCGAAGAGGGACTGCGTTTCAATGCGAAAAGAAGCGTGAAATGCTTCTTCCACCCACCCTCTTGCATCCGATGAAATTTGAGCTACGTTAGGCATATTATCAACGTAACGAAAGGAAGGTGATCCAATGTCTAGTGAGATTTCGGTCCTCGTATCAGGCATGGAAATGGTTGTGAGCGCAGCGGGGCAGCCCTCGCTCTGATCAGAGCCTTCCGGAAGCGGTCTACGCTTCAGGCCAGTTACGGGCCAAAACTCATGGAAGGGTCGCTTCGCGCGGCCCTTTTTTGTGTCCAGCGATTACCGATATCGCGGCATCCAAGACTGCTCATCTCCAAGAAAAACCGGCTTGCGGTCGCTTTTTTACTTGCCGAATGGGACGAGCGCCTTAGCTAACCCTGTATGACTTACAAGGAACAGCCCGAACAGGGCGAAGCCGAACCGGCGCCATCGAAAGAACCGGCGCTTACTGCACTCTCATTGTATCCCGACCAATGGGCGCTGTTTCTCGACATCGACGGCACGCTGCTCGATCTCGCGGAAACGCCGGAAGCGATTGTCGTTCCTCCGTCCCTGCCCTACGCCCTGCAGGCCCTTTCCCGTAAGCTCGGCGGCGCTTTGGCGGTGGTAACAGGTCGCTCGGTTGCCTTTGTCGACCCCCTCTTTGCCCCCTTCCACTTTCCGGTCGCAGGCCTCCACGGTGCCGAACGACGCGATGCTGCGGGACGATTGCGGCGGGCGCTGATCCCGCCTGCTTTTCAGGAAATGAAGAGTGCGATTGCGCGGGAGGCGGAAGCCTGGCCCGGGGCGCTTGTCGAGGACAAGGGCGCCGCGATCGCGGTTCACTACCGACAGGCGCCGGAGCGCGAGGCCGAGATTGCCGAGGCGATGCAACGCTATCTCGAGGAAGCCGGCCCGGATTGGGCTCTGCAACGCGGTAAGTCGGTCGTCGAGATCTGCCCGGCGCGCGCCGGCAAGGGCTATGCCGTCGAAGCCTTTCTCGATGAGGAGCCCTTCATCGGGCGAAAGCCGCTTACGATCGGTGACGACGTGACCGACGAAGCCATGTTTGCCGCCGCCAACCGCCTCGGCGGCCAGTCCGTGCGCGTCGGCCCGCCAAACGGCAAAACGCTGGCGCGTGCATCCATTTCCTCGCCTGCGCGTTTAAGAGACATACTCGCGTCCCTCGCGGCATAGGCAGCTTCGCTGTCGCCTGCCGTATTAGACTTGAAAGGACCGCCCGTGAGCCGTCTCATCGTGATTTCCAACCGCGTCTCCGTTCCCGACAAAAAAGGCAACGCCGCCGGAGGCCTGGCCGTGGCCCTGCGGGCGGCACTTGAAGAACATGGTGGCATCTGGATGGGCTGGTCCGGCAATTCCAGTGGCGACAAGGAGCCGGAGCCGCTGGTGATGACGGACCACGGCAACATCACCTATGCCCTGACAGATCTCACCCAGACCGATGTCGAGGAATACTATCAGGGCTTCGCCAACCGCGTGCTCTGGCCGATCTGTCATTACCGGCTGGATCTTGCCGAGTATGGCCGCAAGGAGATGGACGGCTATTTCCGCGTCAATCGCTTCTTTGCCCATCGCCTCGCGCCGCTGATCCAGCCGGACGACGTCATCTGGGTGCATGACTATCATCTCATTCCGCTGGCAGCCGAGTTGAGGCAAATGGGCCTGAAGAACCGCATCGGCTTCTTCCTGCATATTCCATGGCCGCCGGCCGATGTGCTCGCCATCATGCCCGTGCATCAGGAGATCATGCGCAGTCTCTCCGCCTACGATCTTCTCGGCTTTCAGACGGACCACGACCTCGAAAACTTCGCCAGTTGCCTCAAGCGCGAGGAGATCGGCGACGAGATCGGTCCCGGCCTCTTCAGCGCCCATGGCCGGACATTCCGCGGCGGTGCCTATTCGATCGGCATCGAGACCGCCGCCTTCGCAGACTTCGCCCGCAAGGCGGCGAGCCATAGCATGGTGCGCAAGGCCCGGCAGAGCATCGAGGGCCGAGACCTGATCATCGGCGTCGACCGGCTCGATTACTCCAAGGGGATCACCCAGCGCATCGAGGCTTTCGAGCGTTTCCTCGGCGACAATCCCGCCTATCAGAACCGCGTGACCTATCTGCAGGTTACCCCGAAATCGCGCTCCGAGGTGCCGGAATACGAGGCGATGCAGCAAGCTGTCGCGGAACAGGCCGGCCGGGTCAACGGCGCGATCGGCACGGTCGACTGGGTGCCGATCCGCTATATCAACCGCTCGATCAGCCGCCCCGTGCTGGCCGGCCTTTATCGGTTGGGCAGGATCGGCCTGGTGACACCGCTGCGTGACGGTATGAACCTCGTCGCCAAGGAATATGTGGCCGCGCAGGATCCGGACGACCCCGGCGTGCTGGTGCTTTCGCGTTTCGCAGGCGCCGCGCGCGAGCTGAAGGGCGCGCTGCTGGTCAATCCCTACGACATCGAGGCAACCGCCAATGCCATGGCGCGCGGGCTCACCATGCCGCTGGAAGAACGGCAGCGACGCTGGCGGGGCATGATGGATCATCTTCTGGAACACGATGTCGCACGCTGGTGCAATGATTTTCTGAAGGACCTGACGGAAGAGGCGAAGCCGCCGGTCAATCAGGTCACTTTGCGGCTGGTTCCATGAGCAGCCATTCCGTCAGTCGCCCGGCATGCATGCCCGGCGACTTCGGCGGCAGAAGCCAGTAACCGCGATCCGGTGCCTCCAGCATCGGGCCGGCGGTTACCAGCATTCGTCCGGCCAACAACTGATCCACCAGCCCCATCCAGCCAAGCGCCAGCCCCTGCTCGCCGATCGCCGCCTGCACCACCAGCGAATAGGTATTGAACCGCAGATCGCCATGGCCGGCGTAGGTGTCGCGGCTGATACCAAGTTCGGCGAAATAGCTCTTCCAATCGAACCAGGGTGACGGCGTGTCCGTGTCCAGATGCACGAGCGTTGCCCGCGCCAGATGGCCTGGATCCTCAAACGGACCGTATTTATCGATGAAGCCCTGCGCGCAGACCGGCGCCACCTTCTCGGGCAATAGCAGCACCGCTTCGGGGCCAAACTCCTGACGGGTGCCGAAGACGACGGCGACATCGCCGCTGTCCGACTGGCCGCGCTCCTGCCGCTGCGTGGCGACGATCTGGATATCCAGCTCCGGATAGACCAAACGAAACCGATGCATGCGCGGGATCAACCAGAGTGCTGAGAATGCATAGTCGGTTCGGAGCCGCACCATGGGGCGTTCCGCTTCAGCGCGAAAGCCGTGCACCAGAGAATCGACGCCACCGACCGCTTTTTCGGCGATCTCTAACAGACGACGGCCTTCCGATGAGAGTTCGACACCCCGATGCTGGCGATGGAACAGGGTGACACCCATCTGCTCCTCGATCCGCCGGATCTGATAGCTGACCGCCGGCTGGGTCAGTCCGAGGCTGGCTGCGGCAGATGACAGGCTGCCTGAACGTGCCACCTCGACAAAAATTCGCAGCCACCCGAGATCTACCGGCCGTTCAGCCATAAAATTCCCTTTTGGTATCCATCGAAAAAAGCAAGCTTTACAGGCTCGATGCTACTGATGTTCAATAAAATCAGCAAATAGTAAGAGAGAATCGTAAAGACCTCTTTCGGCCTCCGATCCCGCCCAAGGAATTCCAGCAATGGCGCGCCCGAATATTCTCATCCTGATGGTCGATCAATTCAACGGAACCCTGTTTCCCGATGGCCCGGCCGATTTTCTCCACGCGCCCGTGTTGAAAGTGTTGGCGGAACGCTCCGTGCGCTTTGCCAACAGCTATACGGCAAGCCCGCTCTGTGCACCGGCACGGGCTTCCTTCATGTCCGGGCAACTGCCGAGCCGCACCCGTGTCTATGACAATGCCGCCGAATTCGCCTCCGATATCCCGACCTTCGCCCACCATCTGCGCGCCGCCGGCTATCAGACGGCGCTTTCCGGCAAGATGCATTTCGTCGGGCCGGACCAGATGCACGGCTTCGAGGAGCGGCTGACCACGGATATCTATCCCGCCGATTTCGGCTGGACGCCGGATTATACCAAGCCGGGTGAGCGCATCGACTGGTGGTATCACAATCTCGGCTCAGTGACCGGCGCCGGTGTCGCCGAGATCACCAACCAGATGGAGTATGACGACGAGGTCACCTATCACGCCACCCGCAAGCTGCTCGACCTGTCGCGCGGCCACGATGAGCGGCCCTGGTGTCTGACCGTCAGCTTCACCCATCCGCACGACCCCTATGTCGCCCGCCGCCGCTTCTGGGATCTCTATGAGGATTGCCCGGCGCTCGACCCCGAGGTCGGCGAAATCCCGTTCGACCAGCAGGACCAGCATTCGCAGCGGTTGATGAAGGCCAGCGATCACGCCGCCTTCGACATCACGCCCGAACAGGTCCGCCGGGCGCGGCGTGGCTATTTCGCCAATATCTCCTATGTCGACGAGAAGATCGGCGAAATCCTCGATGCGCTGGAGCGCGGCCGCATGGCCGACAACACCATTGTGCTGTTCGTCTCCGACCATGGCGATATGCTCGGCGAGCGCGGGCTGTGGTTCAAGATGAACTTTTTCGAAGGCTCGGCCCGCGTGCCGCTGACGATCGCTGCACCCGGCTGGCCTGCCCGTCGCATCGACCAACCAGTGTCGACGCTCGACGTGACGCCGACGCTCGCCGGCCTCGCCGGTATCGACATCGCATCGCTGCGGCAATGGACGGATGGAGAGGATCTGGCTCCGCTCGCCCTTGGGACGGGAAGCCGTGGGCCGGTGCCGATGGAATATGCGGCGGAAGGCTCCGAAGCGCCGCTCGTCGGCCTGCGCGATGGGCATTACAAGCTGATCCTCTGCGACAAGGACCTGCCCCTACTCTTCAATCTCGAGGCCGATCCCAAAGAACTGACCAATCTCGCTGGCGATCCCGGCCATGCGGAAATCCTGGCGCGGCTGACCGCGCAGGCGATGCAGCGCTGGAACCTCGCCGCCTTCGACGCCGCCGTGCGCGAGAGTCAGGCGCGGCGATGGGTGGTCTATGCAGCGCTGCGCAACGGCGCCTATTACCCCTGGGACTATCAGCCGCTGCAGAAGGCCTCCGAGCGCTATATGCGCAATCATATGGACCTGAACGTGCTGGAGGAGAACCAGCGCTTTCCGCGCGGGGAATAAGCTTTCCTGTGGTTTGGCTTTGCCGGAGACGATATGGTCTGGCCAAAGCAAGGGAGAAAATGTCCATGAAAATCAGCGCACGCAACCGCCTCAAGGGCAAGGTCGTCGAAGTCACCAAGGGTGCGACAACCGCCCATGTCCGCATCGATATCGGCAACGGCTCGATCGTCACCTCGTCGATCACCAACGAAGCGGTCGATGAACTGGGCCTGACGGTCGGCGCTGACGCCTATGCCGTCATCAAGGCATCCGACGTCATGGTCGCCGTCGACTAAGTTTCCCGCTTCTGGCAGTAATGCGCTGTTTCGCCGTCGCCGGTCTGGAAATCACCAGGCTGCGGCGGCGCAATAGGCTTGAACAAGGTCCTGTCCGGCTTCAGGTCCAGAAGCGGCGTGCCATCGAGGCAATCGAGGCCGCGCACGAGCAAGGTCGCGCCCTCTACCGCTTCCAGCTTGACGATGGAGGTGCCGATCGGGTTTGGCCGCACCGGCGAGCGCAGTGAAAATGTACCGTGCACCTTGCCGCTATTGGCCGGGCTTTGCAGCACCAGATCGCGGCGTGAGCGGTCCAGCCAATAGAGAATTTCCAGCCGCTCGAAAGCCTCCACGCCTTTCAGCGCCGGCACCCAGGGCTCGAAGAGCTCGATACGGCAAAGCGGCCCGTCATGCCGCCCCTGACGCGGCGTCTCCATCCGCGAGGTCCATGGCGTCGAGATGCGGCCGATGAAGACGAGACCGGCATCGGTCGCGGCCGGTGGCTCGACGGCCACCTCGTTTTCGCGAATTTCATTCTCGCGGACCATGGTTTCCCCCTTCCGGAGCAAGAGTGTTCGGCGGCTTGGCCGATGTGGTTATGAAATCGATGAATGCCCTGAGCGGAGCGGGCACAAGGCGCCGCCCGGGATAGTAAAGAAACGGCCCGGAGAAGGACTGCCACCATGGTTCGAGCACGGGTTCGAGCGCGCCGCTGTCGAGATGCGGGCGCAGCCATTCCTCGAAAAGATAGACGATGCCGGTGCCGGCGATCGCAGCGGCCACGACGAGATCGGTCGCGCCGCCGATGCTGACGATGAGCGGGCCTGTGGGAGTGATCCGCACGATTTCGCCGTCACGCTCGAACTCGCAGGGCGGCATCAGGCCGCTAGAGAAACGACCACGAAGACAGGCGTGATTGATCAGCTCGCTCGGATGCTCCGGCCTGCCATGAAGGTCAAGGTACGAGGGTGAAGCGGCAGTGGCGAAGCGCTGGGTACGTGGCCCGATCGGTATGGCGATCATGTCCTGCTCCAGCCGCTCGTCATAGCGGATGCCGGCATCGCAGCCGGCTGCGAGGACATCGACAAAGCTGTCCTCGGCGATGATCTCCAGCTGGATGTCGGGATAGGCGGCAAGAAACCGCGGAACGATGTCAGGCAACACAAGCCGCGCCGCGCTGATCGGCACGTTCAGCCGCAAGGTTCCCGCCGGCCTGTCGCGGAAACCGTTGACCACGTCGAAGGCCGCCTCCATCTCCGACAGTGCGGGGCCGAGCCTTTCCAGCAATCGCTCTCCCGCCTCGGTCGGCACGACGCTGCGGGTTGTCCGATTAAGTAATCGCACACCAAGCTCGGCCTCAAGGCGGCGGACCGCCTCGCTCAAGCCCGAAGGGCTTTTGCCGCTCAGGCGCGCGCCCTCGCGAAAACCCTTGGCACGCGCCACGGCGACGAATGCGCTCATGTCCAGCAGATCGATCTTCACTGTTCGCTACTCCGCACAGCCTGTGCGGATTGTACCGGATTATCACGCAAGGCAACAACGCCTATTTCTGAAGGGAAGCTAAAAAGGAGATATCCCATGTCCAGCATCGACCACTCCGGAACATTCACCCTTGGCGATCGCACCGTGAAGCGGCTCGGCTATGGAGCCATGCAGCTTGCCGGGCCTGGCGTGTTCGGACCACCCAGGGATCACGACGCGGCGGTAGCCGTCCTCAGGGAAGCCGTTGCGAGCGGCGTGAACCATATCGACACCAGCGACTTCTACGGCCCGCACGTCACCAATGAAATCATCCGGGAGGCGCTCCACCCCTATCCTGACGATCTTGTCATCGTCACCAAGATCAGCGCCCGCCGTGGAACGGACGGGTCGTGGATCCCGGCCATGTCGCGCGAGGAATTGACGCAGGCCGTGCATGACAACCTGCGCAATCTCGGCCTTGATGTGCTCGATGTGGTCAATCTTCGCAGCATGCTCGATGTTCATGGCCCGGTCGAGGGATCGCTCGAAGCGCCTTTGACGGTGCTCGCCGAACTTCAGCAAAAAGGCCTGGTGCGCCATGTAGGGCTCAGCAACGTCACGCCGACACAGATCGCCGACGGCCGCAAGATCTGCGATATCGTTTGCGTGCAGAATTTCTACAATCTGGCGCACCGCAATGACGACGCCCTCATCGACGCGCTTGCCCGCGAGGGCACCGCCTATGTGCCGTTCTTCCCCCTCGGCGGGTTCAGCCCGCTGCAATCGTCAACGCTCTCCGACGTTGCAGAACGCCTCGGTGCCACCCCCATGCAGGTTGCACTCGCCTGGCTGCTTCGCCACGCGCCCAACATTCTGCTCATCCCGGGCACCTCCTCCGTCGCCCATCTGCGGGAGAATCTGAAAGCGCCCGAGCTCCATCTGCCGGACGACGCATTGGCGCAGCTTGATGGCGTGGCAAAAGCCAGCACGACCTGAGAGCCGGAGGCTCCCGTTCCATGATCCCCAATATCACGCCGCCTAGACGGTGTGATTTTCTTTGATGGCGAGGCAGCGCTCCGCCTTGGCCGGTACCGCCCCCGACGCGCGCTTTTATGACATCGCATGTAATTGAGAGCCTTCGCCCGGCGGCATCGATGATCAGCCACGCTTCAGCGGCGGCCGGCAGAATGCCGATAAACGCAAACGCTAGAACATCACGAAACTATGTTTTCCGGCATTGCCGAAAACCCTAGAAATCCTCTATCGCCGAAGCGCAATTCGAAGCCAGAGCCCAGCGCTCCGACGACTGCTCGGCAAGTGCCGCCAAGGTGACCTTTGCGAACTTCGCCAGCAGGATCGCTTCTCCCTCGCTCATCGCCTCGGCAAGGGAAGCGTTCACCGCCTGCTCGATGACGCAATTCGGATTGTCTCCCGCCAGGCCGATCGAGAACAGCTGCGGCGCACCTAACGCATTATGGATATCGAGCAGCGTGATCTCCCGCAGCGGCTGCGCCAGCACCCAGCCGCCGCCGTGCCCCTTTTCGGAGCGGACATAACCCTGATCTCGCAACCCGGCCATGGTTCGGCGCACCACGACGGCATTGGTGCCCAGCATCGCCGCAATGGTTTCGGACGTCGCAGCGCCTTCGTGGCGATCCATGTGGATCAGCACATGCAGCATACGGGATAGGCGGGTGTCGTGTCTCATGGCGCGGTTCCGATCGTCTCCGGGTAGCACCGACATCTACCAAAGACACGATCATGCAACAACAGGAGTTGCATAACTATTGACGCAACCAATCACGTAACATAAAAAGTATCGTGATATCGAGCCGGCCTTTGCCGGCGATAAAGCAGAATGAGCACGAAAGGCTGATTTCCATGTACTTCGATGTGATCATCATCGGCGGCAGCTATGCCGGCATGTCCGCAGGCCTCCAGCTTGCCCGCGCCAGGCGGGATATTCTGGTGGTCGATGCGGACGAGCGGCGCAATCGCTTTGCTAAGAGCTCACACGGGTTCCTCGGGCAGGACGGCCGTGATCCCGGCCTGATCGCCGCGGACGCGCGCGAACAACTGCAGCGCTACCCGACCGTCCATTGGTTGAACGCCAAGGCACAATCCGCCAAGCGGATCGAAGCCGGATTTTCCGTCACGGTCGGCGCGGGAGAGTTATTGAAGGGCAAGCGCCTGATCCTCGCGACGGGTGTCGTCGATCGATTGCCGGCCATTCCCGGCCTGCAGGAACGCTGGGGAAAATCGGTCTTCCATTGCCCCTACTGCCACGGCTACGAACTCGATCAAGGGCGCATCGGTGTGATCGCATCCTCGGAGCTCTCCATGCATCATGCCTTGATGCTTCCCGACTGGGGCACGACAACGCTGTTCACGAACGGCGCCTTCGTCCCCGATGCCGATCAGTCATCGCAATTGCGCGCTCGCAGCGTGACGATCGAGACGGCGCCGGTTCGCGAGATCCGCGGCGATCGCGCCGATGTGGTGCTGGAAGACGGCAGGATCATTGCGATGGACGGCTTGTTCACCTTGACCCAGACCTCAGTGCCGGCACCATGGGCGGAACAGCTCGGCTGTGCATTCGAGGACGGTCCGGTTGGGCGCTTCATCAGCACCGACGCCATGAAGCAGACGACCGCCAAGGGCGTGTTCGCCTGCGGTGACGCGGCAAGAGCCGCCGGTTCCGTGGCGCTCTCCGTAGGCGACGGAGCCCTTGCCGGCACAGCGGCCCACCGATCCCTTATGTTCGACAATGATTGACGGTGTCCGGCGCCGACATGCGCGAGGCTTTTATTACATCGCATGTAATTGAGAGCAGCACCTCACCCGGGGTATCTGACAATCGTCTTCTTGCAGGAAGAGCATTTCAAGCCCTTCAACATAGAGAGCTTTCGCCGGGACGATGTCGGTGGCCACGATTCTTTGTTCCAACGGCAGGCTCAGGAGAACCCCATGACCACGATGTCATTTACGAAAAAAGACGCTCCCCAATGGCTGCTGTCCTTCTGGCGGGAAATCGACGACAAGACCTTCGGCGAGGGCTTCAACTGCCTTACCGAAGGCGCAACGTGCAATCTCGGCGTTGCCGACTGGAAGGGCCGCGACACCATTCGCGAAAACCTGCGCGCCTTCATCGACACAGGCTTCACCGCATTGCATGATGTCACCGAATATTGGGACGGTGGATCGCTCAAAGTGTTTCGCGGGACCGTTACCATGACGCCCGATGACCGAACACAGCCGGTGGTTAGCCCGGTCATGACCCACTTCTTCTATATGGATGAGGTCGAGCCGACCAAAGTGCGTCATTGGTACGGATCCGTCGGGCCTATCGCGTTCTGACGAAAATCTACGGTGGCGGAGTTGTCGAATGATGGCCCCGCCACCGACGAACGAAGCGAGGCTTCTGCCGGATGAGCCCTTCCCGCATCAATTTAAGAATGCCGAATGAACTCGGACCGCAGCTGCGCGCATGGCGCGGCACACGCGGCAAGAGCCAACTCGATCTTTCCCTGGACACCGGCATTTCGCAGCGTCAGATAAGTTTTATCGAAAGCGGCAGGAGTACTCCTGGCCGTCACAATCTCTTGCACCTTGCCGAGGTGTTGGACGTACCACTCCGCGAGCGCAACTCCCTGCTCCTCGCAGCCGGCTATGCCCCGATCTATGCCGAAGGAAACTTCGACGATCGCGAGATGCAGGGCCTTACCAAGGCCCTCAAACGCATGCTTCGCCAGCATGAGCCGTTTCCGGCTGTAGTAATGGACCGCTACTGGAACGTCGTCATGACCAACGACGCGACCCCGCGCTTCTTCAACTGCTTTGTCGACATGGCCGGACGCGCGGCACCGCGCAATCTCCTCCATCTCATGTTCGACCCCGAGGGTATGCGGCCCTTCATTCCGGATTGGGAGCAGACGGCGAAAAGCCTGTTGGGGAGAGTCTTCCGCGAGTCCATCGGCCGCGTTATCGATGCGCGGACGAAGGAACTCATCGATAGTCTGCTTGCCTATCCCGATGTGAACGCCGAATGGAAAACATCCGTAGCGGCTGACAATACGCCCATGATCCCTCTGTCATTTATGAAAGACGGACAGCTTCTGAGGTTTTTCTCACTGGTCACGACGGTCGGCACCGCGCAGATGATAACGGCCCAGGAATTGCGGGTCGAATGCATGTTCCCGTTGGATGAAGCCACGGAGATTCACTACGCCGAACTGATGAACGCCGCCCAATAGAAGGGCAGCGTCAGAGCAGCAGTCGCTGATATCACGCCGCCTTGAAGGCGTGATATTCCTTGATAGCGACCATTTTGATAGCCGGATAACGTTCCGCCTCGTACCGCAGCGAGAAGCCGTCCTGGGCAAGGAAGACCGGGTCGCCGTCGAGGTCGCGGGCGATGTCGCCGCGACGGGCGGTGAGGAACTTGTCGAGGTCGGCAGGCTGGTCGGCCGAAATCCAGCGGCAGACGGAGAAGCGCGACATTTCGAAGGAGACCGGCAGGCCGTATTCGGCCATCAACCGCTCCTTCAGGACGTCAAGCTGCAGCGCGCCGACGACGCCGACGATGGCGGGCGAGCCATCTTCCGGCGAGAAGAGCTGCACGACGCCCTCTTCGGCCATCTGCTGCAAGGCTTCCTTCAGCTTCTTCGCCTTCATCGCATCTTCAAGACGCACGCGGCGCAGGATTTCCGGTGAGAAGTTCGGCACGCCCTGGAACACGAGGGATTCGCCCTCGGTCAGCGTATCGCCGATGCGCAGCGTCCCATGGTTGGGGATACCGACCACGTCGCCGGCATAGGCTGTGTCCGCAAGCTGGCGCTGCGAGGCGAAGAAGAATTGCGGCGCGGTGAGGCCGAGCTGCTTGCCGGTGCGCGACAGACGCGCCTTCATGCCGCGCTCGAGCTTACCCGAGCAGATGCGGGCAAAGGCGATGCGGTCGCGGTGGTTCGGGTCCATATTGGCCTGGATCTTGAAGACGAAGGCCGTCATCTTGTCATCGGTGGCGTGAACCGTCCTGATATCGGCGACCTGGTCACGCGGCGGCGGCGCGAATTCACCGAGCGCGTTGATGAGGTCGCGGACGCCGTAATTGCGCAACGCCGAGCCGAAGAAGACCGGCGTCATGTGACCCTCCAGGAAGGACTCCCGGTCGAAGGGACGGCAGGCTTCGATCGCCAGTTCCGTCTCGTCGATGAAGCCCTGACGCTCGTTCTCCGGCAGCCTGCCGGCCACGGCCTGCGGGCCGTTGACGGGGGTTGGCGCCACTTCGGTATCCGAGCCGCGCACCGTATTGTCGGCCAGATGATAGGAGCCGCAGAAGCTTTTCGCCCGGCCGATCGGCCAGGTGATCGGCGCGGTATCCAGCGCCAGCTTCTCTTCCACTTCATCGAGAATCTCGAAGGGATCGCGGCTTTCGCGGTCCATCTTGTTGATGAAGGTGATGATCGGGATGTCGCGCATGCGGCAGACTTCGAACAGCTTCAGCGTCCGCGGCTCGATACCCTTGGCGGCGTCGATGACCATAACGGCGGCATCGACGGCGGTCAGCGTGCGATAGGTGTCGTCGGCGAAGTCTTCGTGGCCGGGCGTATCGAGAATGTTGAAGACATTGCCTTCATATTCGAAGGTCATGACAGAGGTCACGACAGAGATGCCGCGTTCGCGCTCGATCTTCATCCAGTCGGAGCGCGTCTGGATGCGATCCTTCTTCGCCTTGACTTCGCCGGCAAGCTGAATGGCGCCGCCGAACAGCAGCAGCTTTTCGGTGAGCGTCGTCTTGCCCGCGTCCGGGTGAGCGATAATAGCGAATGTGCGGCGGCGGGAGACCGCCTCGGCGAGACTTTCGGCCATGCGTGTGAATCCTGTGAATTGCGGCCGTATCTAGCGACTCAAGGCCGGGATTGCAATTGACCTTGGGCGCTCACGCGCAAACTAATGCCGCATGACCATTCACACCGATACGCGCCCGACGCTGAACCTCATCCGCCTTGCCCATGGCCGGGGCCTCGACCTGCCCGCCTACGAGACCAAGGGCGCGGCCGGCATGGACCTGCGCGCGGCAATCGAAGACGGCACCACCCTGACGCTCGCCCCCGGCAAGCGAGCGCTGGTACCATCGGGCTTCATCTTCGAAATCCCCGAGGGTTTCGAGGCCCAGATCCGCCCACGCTCGGGCCTTGCCTTCAAGAACGGCATCACCTGCCTCAATTCGCCCGGCACCGTCGACAGCGACTATCGCGGCGAAGTAAAGGTGCTGCTGATCAATCATGGCGACGAACCGTTCGAGATCACGCGCGGCATGCGTATTGCCCAGGTGGTGATCGCGCCGGTGACGCAGGTCCGTGTCGCTGAGATCACCGAAGTCAGCGACACGGCGCGCGGCGCCGGCGGCTTCGGCTCCACCGGCGTGTGATGTTGGATCTTGCCGGACAGCGTGGCCTGACCTTCCGCCAGGACTATTTCGACGATCCTTCAGCTTGGAAGGGGCTCGTTGATCTGCTGCACGATACGTTTTCCATCGACATCAGCATACAGGATCAATTCGGCGATCCTGATCCCAGCAGCATGCCGTTCGGCTATTTCGATGGCGACGGCCGCTGCGTTGCCAATTTCAGCGCCTTCTCCATGCCGATGATCATCAACGGCCGTGCCATCAAGGCAGCGGGCTATCAATCCGGTGCCGTCCGGCCGGAATGGCGCGAACGCGGCCTCTATCGCGACCTCATGCAGCGTGCCTTTGCCCGAACCTCAGCGGAAGGCTACGAACTCGATCTCCTACTCACCGACAAGCCGGCGCTCTATGAGCGTTACGGCTTTCGCAGCTTACCGCAGCATGTCTTCATTGCGCAGATGCCGAAGGTCCAGAAGTCCGACTCAATTGCCCGGCAGCTCTCCTTGGAAGCGCCTGATGATCTGCACCTGATCAAGACGCTTCTGCAAAACCGGCAGCCGGTTTCGGCCCGCTTTGCCGTTATCAGGCAGACGGAGATGTTTCTGCTGAATGCCTGTTTCAATCCTGCGATCCGCCTGACGGCACTTGGGGATGAGACGGTCATCGCATGGACGTTTGATGGTGCGACTTTCTGGCTTCTCGATGTAGCGGGAACGGCCATTCCGTCCCTGGCCACTATCTTGTGCGCGCTTGATCTCGAACCCGATCGTATCGAGATCTGCTTTTCTCCGGATCGCCTGGATTGCGACGTATCGCTGGGGCCTTATGAGGGCTACACGATGCTGATGGCGCGCGGCCAAGCGGCAGACGATATTGCCGGGCCGATCATGCTGTCGCCAATGGCGGAATTCTAGCGGGACAGCGGCGGCAGCCGGCGTTTGACCGGGGTTGCCTTGATCATCGACGTGTTGGTTTCGGCACGTTCGGTGATCTTGTCGAGGATGCCATCGAGGTCGCCCATCGACCGCACCACGAGCCGGCCGATGAAACAGTCTTCGCCAGTGACCTTGTCGCATTCGATGAATTCCGGCGTCTCTTGAATCAGGCGCTGGACCACATGCAATTGGCCGGGCAGCGGCCGGATGCGGACGATCGCCTGCAAGGAATAGCCGATCGCCTCAGGCGCGATATCCAAGGTGAACGCCGCGATGACGCCTCGCTCCTCCAACCGGCGCAGCCGCTCGGCGGCGCTCGGCGAGGACAAGCCCGCCACCTCGGCCAGTTCCTTCAGCGAAATCCGGGCATTGCGCGCGAGCGCCTCCAGCATCCGCTGGTCGATCGCATCGAGTTCTATCGCCGTATTAGGTACACCCATATCCTTGCCTCATATAATTAGGCGTTTCTGCCAATAATCTTTATCCAACCTATATCATACGTGCACTGGCGGCAATATTATCAGGCTCAGCAAACGGGAGCCCGGACGATGAACGAGATAAGACGCGGCACAGTGGAAATGACGGCGGCAATGCTGATTTCGGGGACGATCGGCTGGTTCGTGCTGATGTCGGGGCAGCCTGTCACCGGCGTCGTTTTCTGGCGCTGCCTGATCGGCGCGCTGACGCTTCTTGTCATTTGCGGCGCCATGGGCCTCTTGCGTCCCGGCATCCTCAGCCTGCGGACCTTCGCAATTGCGGTTGGCGGCGGCGTCGCCATCGTCCTCAACTGGCTGCTGCTTTTCGCCGCCTATTCGCATGCCTCCATCTCGATCGCCACAACCGTCTACAATACCCAGCCCTTCATGCTGCTCGGCCTCGGTGCGCTGTTTCTCGGTGAGAAGATCACGCTCACCAAGCTTTTCTGGCTGGGGCTCGCCTTTGCCGGCATGATTATCATCGTCGAAGGCAAATCCGCGCAGACTGGAACTGCGGGCAGCTATCTCATCGGCATCCTGCTCTCGCTCAGTGCCGCCTTCTTCTATGCGTTGGCGGCGATCGCCGCCAAATGGCTTAAGGGAACGCCGCCGCATCTGATCGCACTGATCCAGGTCTCGACCGGCATCCTGATGCTCGCGCCCTTCACGGATTTTTCCGATTTGCCGCAAGGTGCGGGCGGATGGTCCATTGTGGCGACGATGGGTATCGTCCATACCGGCCTGATGTATGTGCTGCTCTATGGCGCGATCCAGAAGCTGCCGACACATCTGACTGGCGCGCTATCCTTCATCTATCCGATCGCCGCCATCGTCGTCGACCGTTTTGCCTTCGGCCATGTGCTCGGGATCACCCAGATCGTCGGCGCAGTGATCATCCTGGCGGCGGCGGCAGGCATGAACCTCGGCTGGACGATCCCGTTGCCGCGTCCTAAAAGCGGTCATCTCCCAAAGGAAGCCGCCGAATGATCACCTGCTATCTCCGCTATACGATCGATCCCTACAAGCTCGCAGAATTCGAACATTACGCCAAGCTCTGGATCCCGCTCGTCAACCGCCTCGGCGGCACGCATCATGGCTATTTCCTGCCGCATGAGAGCGCCAACAATATTGCGCTGGCGCTCTTCAGCTTCCCGAGCCTCGCCGACTATGAGACCTATCGCCAGAGAATGGCCGAGGATGCCGAATGCCGCGCCGCCTTTGCCTATGCAGAAGAGACGCGCTGCATCCTCAGCTATGAGCGCAGCTTCATGCGGCCGGTTTTCTGATCCTACTTTGCCTAGAGCGTTTCAACGCTTCACTGAAGAGCAGAAACACTCTAGGTCTTTGTTTGTACGCAATTCCGGATGGAAAACCGCAGCGCACACTTTTCCTGGAATTTCTCTAGTTAGGGCAGCTTTCCGATTGGCCGTCGAGGCCTTCGGTCAGCCGCTCGAAGGCGATATTTGCCGATGAGCCATTGCGCGTGATGCGCACGACATAGAGTCCATCGAAATCCTTGCCATGCCATTTCGGCACCGCTTTGGCATCACCACCATTGTCGGTCATCAACCGGCGGGCGAGATCGACGATCTGCTTATGCTCCCAGGCGACGAAGACCAGCTTTCCGCGATAATCCGGCTTTTCCAACGCCGCTTTTAGGCCGTCGACGTCATCATAACCGAAGCTGGTATCGACCGGCAGGCTGAGGGCAATCGCGGTCGGCTCGATGGTCGCAAGCGGCCGGACATAATCATAGGAAGTGCCGGAATCATCCTTTTGCTTCGACGGATCGGGGGCAAAGATCGCCGCCGGCTTGCCGAAGAGGCGGGTGAGCACCGGCGGCAGCGCCAGTGCACGATTGAGCCCCTGGCAGCTTAGCTGACCGAGGCCGGCCTCAGGCTTCTCGCCGTGGCGCAGGAAGACGATCGTCTGCGTCGCCCCATCTGCCGCCATAGCCATCGACGTGGAGCCACAGAAGGAGGCGAGGCAGAGCAGCCCCACGGCAAATTGCTGCGGAGCCATCCGCATTACCGCTGCGCCTCGACCGCCATGCGTACGGCAAGGCCCGCCAGCACCGTGCCCATCAGCCAGCGCTGCACCAGCATGAAGGCCGGGCGCCGGGCGAAGAACATTGCGATGGAGCCGGCCGTCAGCGCGAAGATGGCGTTGAACGTCAGGCTGATGACGATCTGCGTGAAACCGAGAATGATGGATTGGGTGAAAACGCTGCCGGCAGCCGGGTCGATGAATTGCGGCAGCAGCGACAGATAGAGAATCGCAATTTTCGGATTCAGCAGACTGGTCACCAGCCCCATGGTGAACAGCCGGCGCTTGCTGTCTTTCGGCAGATCACGCACTTGGAAAGCCGTGCGGCCGCCGGGCTTCAGCGCATTCCAGGCAAGCCAGGCGAGATAGACGGCGCCCGCGAGACGAAGCGCGTCATAGGCAAAAGGCACGGCAAAAACGAAGGCGGTGATGCCGAACGCGGCGGACAACATGTAGAAGACGAAGCCGCCGGCGACGCCGCCGAGCGAGATCAGTCCGGCCGCCGGCCCCTGCGAGATCGATCGCGACACCAGATAGATCATGTTCGGTCCCGGCGTCAGCACCATGCCGAGAGCGATCAGGGCAAAGGCGATCATGCTGGTCAGATGGGGCATCGGGGTCTCCGGATGAGGGGACGTCAGAAGGCGATTTGAGCTGTCGGGACGAGCTTGATTTCATGCGGCCCGGCATCAAAGCCGTCAAGCAGCATATTGTGATGAGAGACAATCGCCTCGAACGATAGCTTGCCCATATCGGCGGTCGTATGGCCGTCGCTGATCAGCGTTACGTCGAAGCCGAGCGAGACCGCACGCCGGGCCGTGGTGTCGACGCAGAATTGGGTCATGCAGCCGCCGATGATGAGGCGGGTGATCCCCTTGGCACGCAGGCGCTGCTCAAGGTCGGTCCCGAAAAAAGAATCGCAACTCGTCTTGTGGACCACAACATCGCCCGCCTCCGGAGCGATTTCCCGCCGCAGCTGCCAGCCCTCGCCGCGCTTGGCCAGGCGATGAGCTCCATGGCCGTCATGCTGGACGATGAAGGACGGAATGCCGGCGGCACGCGCCACGCGCTTCAAAGCCGCAAGCTTGGAGACGACCGTCTCAAGGGCGGCATCGATTGCCGGCTGGCGCGCTGGCGTGCCAAGGCCGGTCAGGACGGCGTTCTGGAGATCGATCAGGAGCAATGCGGAGGACATGGGAGCCTTATGCAGCGTGGTTTCGACGGCGTGGTTCGGCAGACCGTTAATCCTTTGGTAGTGTATTCGCGCAGACAGCACAACCGCTTGAAAAGGCAGGAATGCTGCGATAGAGCAACCAGATGTCTTTGGAGGGAGATCACCATGACGCTGGCTGCCTTGCTCACCTATAGCGGCGCGCTTTTCATTGCGGCCGCCATCCCCGGCCCGGGTGTCATAGCGGTCGTCGCGCGTGCCCTCGGCTCCGGCTTTCGCGAGACCTTCTTCATGGGCCTCGGGCTGGTTCTCGGTGATATGATCTATCTGACAGCGATTATTCTCGGCCTCGCCTTCCTGGCGCAGACCTTTACCGAAGTCTTTGTCGTCATCAAGGTCGCCGGCGCGCTTTATCTTGCCTACATCGCCTGGAAGCTCTGGACCACCGGGCTGATCTCCACCGATGTCACGGCGAAGAAATCGACCAGCGCCGGCATGTCCTTTCTTTCCGGCCTGCTGGTGACCCTCGGCAATCCGAAGACCATGCTATTTTATGTTGCGCTGGTGCCGACGCTGATCGACATCGATAGCATCGGGCTTCACGACTATGCAGCGCTGCTGGCTGTGACCTTCGTCGTACTCTTGGCCGTATTCGTCCCCTATATGCTGCTGGCTTCGCGGGCTCGCGGCTTCCTGAAAAATCCGAAAGCATTGCAGGTTTTGAACCGGGCCGCCGCGGGCGTCCTGGCCGGCACGGCAGCCTTCATCGCCACTCGCGCAGCTTAAAAAAACCTTCCTCAATAATGCCGCTTGGGAGAATCTTTTCCCAGTCGCCACCAGCGCCCAGAGTGGGATCACTCTGGTTTCCGCCGCCGTTTGATCCTATTGTGCCTTCACAATTCCAATAAAGGGAGAGCTACCCATGTCCGACACCCGCAAACCAGGCCGCGGCCGCGTCTATGCCTCGATCACCGAGACCATCGGCGACACGCCGCTCGTGCGTCTCGACAAGCTGGCCAAGGAGAAGGGCGTCAAGGCCAACCTCTTGGCAAAGCTCGAATTCTTCAACCCCATCGCCTCCGTCAAGGATCGTATCGGCGTCGCCATGATCGAGAGCCTGGAAGCCCAGGGCAAGATCACCCCCGGCCGCAGCGTGCTGATCGAGCCGACCTCGGGCAATACCGGCATCGCACTCGCCTTTGCCGCCGCCGCCAAGGGCTACAAGCTGATCCTCACCATGCCGGAAACCATGTCGATCGAGCGCCGCAAAATGCTGGCGCTGCTCGGCGCCGAACTGGTGCTGACTGAAGGGGCGAAGGGCATGAAAGGCGCCATCGCCAAGGCCGAGGAACTGGCCTCGACGCTGCCCGACGCTGTCATCCCGCAGCAGTTCGAAAACCCGGCCAACCCCGAAATCCATCGCAAGACGACGGCCGAGGAAATCTGGAACGACACAGACGGCAAGGTCGACATCTTCGTCTCCGGTATCGGCACCGGCGGCACGATCACCGGCGTCGGCCAGGTGCTGAAGGCCCGCAATCCCGGCATCAAGGTCATCGCCGTCGAGCCGGCCGATTCACCGGTTCTGTCCGGCGGCAATCCCGGCCCGCACAAGATCCAGGGCATCGGCGCCGGCTTCGCCCCGAAGATCCTCGACACCCATGTCTATGACGAAGTCGTCACCGTCACCAATGACGAAGCTTTCCAGCTCGCCCGCCTCGTCGCCAGGCTCGAAGGCGTGCCGGTCGGCATCTCCTCCGGCGCCGCTCTGACGGCTGCGATCAAGGTTGGCCAGCGGCCGGAAAACGAAGGCAAGACCATCGTCGTCATCATCCCCTCCTTCGCGGAACGTTATCTTTCGACGGTCCTGTTCGAGGGGCTGGGCGGCTGATAAAGTCTGCTACAATCATTAAATACCCAAAGGGCGCTGCGGCGCCCTTTGTTGTTTCAGCTACTTGCCCTCACGCCGCCGCCGTCAGCCGTTCGCCGGCGATGCGGTAGGAAATAGCCTCGGCGAGATGGATGCGCCCGACCGTCTGCTTGTCGTCGAGATCGGCAAGGGTGCGCGCCACCTTCAGCACACGATGATAGCCACGAGCTGAAAACTTCATCTTCTCGGCGGCATCGCGCAGCAATTGCAAGCCGGCGGCGTCCGGCTCGGCGATGGTTTCGATCATCGATGTCGAGCAGCGGGCGTTGGTGGAGATGCCCTTCAGGCCGGCCGCCTCGAACCGTTCGCGCTGCCGCTCGCGGGCGCGAGCGACGCGCAGCGCGACATCGGCGCTCTTTTCCGCCGTCGCCGGCCGGATGAGATCGGCGGTGGAGACGGCGGGCACGTCGATGCGGATATCGATGCGGTCGAGCAGCGGCCCGGAAATCCGGCCCTGATAATCCGAGACGCAGCGCGGGCCTCGGGCGCAGCTATGCCCCGGCTCTCCGGCCATGCCGCAGCGGCAGGGATTCATCGCCGCGATCAGCTGGATGCTGGCGGGGTAAGAAACACGATGATTGGCGCGGGCGATGATGCATTCGCCTGTTTCCAATGGCTGGCGCAGCGCGTCCAGTGCCTGCGGTGAAAACTCCGGAAGTTCGTCGAGAAAGAGAACGCCGTGATGGGCAAGCGAGGCCTCGGCTGGCCGGGCACGCAGCCCACCACCGACCAGCGCCGCCATGGTGGCGGAATGATGCGGCGTGCGATAGGGCCGTCGATCGGAGAGCTTGCCGCCGGACAGCTGACCGGCGACCGAATGGATCATCGACACTTCCAGCAGTTCCGCCGTCGACAGCGGCGGCAGGATGGACGGCAGGCGCGAAGCCAGCATCGACTTGCCGGAACCCGGCGGCCCGACGAAAAGCAGATTATGCCCACCGGCGGCTGCCACCTCCAGCGCCCGCTTGGCGCTCTCCTGCCCCTTGATATCGGCAAGGTCGGGGAAGTTGGCGGCGGCAGCGCGAATGGCGGGTTCCGGGCGAGACAAGACCTGGGTGCCACGAAAATGATTGGCGAGCGCGATCAGGCTGCGCGGCGCAAGAATATCGATCTCGGCGCCGGCCCAGGCGGCTTCGGGCCGCTTTCGGCCGGGCAGATCAGGCCCTTGCCCATGGCATTGGCGGCGATTGCGGCCGGCAGCGCGCCAGCGACGGGCGCGATCGTGCCGTCAAGATTGAGTTCGCCAAGGACAGCATAGGCGGATAGTGCATCCGCAGGGATAGCACCGAGTGCCGCCATCAGCCCGAGCGCAATCGGGAGATCGAAGTGACTACCCTCTTTCGGCAGATCTGCGGGCGCGAGATTGACCGTCACCTTCTTCGGCGACAGCGCCAGACCGGAAGCATGGAGTGCGGCCTGCACGCGCTCGCGGCTTTCGGCCACGGCCTTGTCGGGCAGGCCGACGATATGCATCAGCACCTTGCCGGGCGCGATCATCACCTGCACTTCGACGAGAACGCCTTCAATGCCCTGAAACGCAACCGTGCTGACACGCGCCACCATGCTCTATCCCCTGTGCCGCAAGCTTTTTACGCTAGCAACCCCATCCCTTTAGTAGGTTGCAGGTTGCAATCTTGCACGGAAAAAGGAATAAAATAAGAACAATAAACGAACAAATCTACTGCCGCACGAGATGTTACGACAGAAAGTTGTAATATAAGAACAAAATAAGACGAGAGCGCCGAAATCAGGCGCGCTTGGCCTCGATCGCATCCCAGAGCAGGCTGGCGATATCGGCACCACCGAAGCGCTTGACCTCGCGGATGCCGGTCGGCGACGTGACGTTGATCTCCGTCATATAGTCGCCGATGACATCGATGCCGACGAGGAGGAAGCCGCGTGCCTTCAGCGATGGGCCGATGCGGGCGCAGATTTCCTGTTCGCGCGCCGTCAGCTCCGTCGCCTCGGCGCGGCCGCCAACATGCATGTTGGAGCGGCTGTCATGCTCGGCCGGCACGCGATTGATGGCGCCGACCGGCTCGCCGTCGACCAGAATGATGCGCTTGTCGCCCTTGCGGACATCCGGCAGGTATTGCTGGGCAATGAAGGGCTCGCGGAAGAGCTGGCCGAACATTTCCAGCAGTGAAGACAGGTTGCGGTCGTCGCGGGTGGAGTGGAAGACGCCGGCGCCGCCATTGCCGTAAAGCGGCTTCAAGATGATATCGCCCATCTCTTCGCGGAAGCGGCGGATTTCGCCGGCATCGCGGGTGATCAGCGTCTTCGGCATCAGGTCGGCGAATTCGGTGACGAAGATCTTTTCCGGCGAATTGCGCACCCAGGCCGGATCGTTGACGACGAGCGTCTTCGGATGAATGCGCTCAAGCAGATGCGTCGAGGTGATATAGGCCATGTCGAAGGGCGGATCCTGGCGCAGCAGCACGACATCCATGGTCGACAGATCGACGCGCTCGGGTTCACCGAGTTCGAAATGGTCGCCCTTGACGTCGCGCAGGATCATCGGCTCGACCGAGGCATAGACCCTGCCGTCGCGCATGCTGAGACGCTCGGGCGTATAGTGGAAGAGCTTGTAGCCGCGGTTCTGGGCCTCCAGGCTCATGGCGAACGTCGAGTCGCCCGCGATGTTGATGCCCTGCACATGGTCCATCTGGACCGCAACATTCTTGATCTTTGCCATGATTTGCCCTCGCTCGAATTCGCCGACAGATTTAGGTCGGCCGGCGTTCAAACGCAACGGCTATTGAAGACTTCAGGCGGCGATACCCTGGGCGCCGCCCTGCCGCACCAGGTTGCGCAGGCGATAGGCCATGGTCAGCGGCTTCGGGAAAGGTTTGCGGCAGAAGGCGACCTTGCGCACATAGCGGTCGATGCGCCATGTCGCCCATGTGCCCCCGGCAAAATACGCGACGTCGCCGGCGCCGAGCAGGCGCTCAACGCCGTCCTCGGTGGTGATATGCACCTCGCCCTCGAGGATCATCACGGTTTCGTCCCAGCCGAAATGCCAGTGAAACTCGCCCGCCGTGCAATCCCACAATGCCGTCAGCGCGGCATCGTCCTGCCCGCGCGAATGCTCGGCAAGGCGAGCAACCGGCGCGCCAGCCACGACCCAGGACGGCTCGATCGGCGACGGCTTCATCT
Source organism: Rhizobium sp. AP16 (assembly GCF_000281735.1). Taxonomy (NCBI): domain Bacteria; kingdom Pseudomonadati; phylum Pseudomonadota; class Alphaproteobacteria; order Hyphomicrobiales; family Rhizobiaceae; genus Rhizobium; species Rhizobium sp. AP16. The sequence goes on from NZ_AJVM01000085.1 coordinate 48,962, forward strand.
CCATCTCGCCGGCAGCACCTGCCACGAAGTTTTTCGACTGCGGCAATGCAGTCACGACCGGCACGGCACGGGCGGCAAAAGCCGCCATGCTCGCCAACATCAATCTCAAGACCATGCAATCCCCCAATTCCATGCGCGTCTCAGCCTTCATGACAGAGAAGGGTAACGGCACGGTTCAGGAAAAAGCTGGCATTTTATCGGTTTGCAGCAATCAGGCCGCGAAACCCTCGATGGTGCAGACGATCATGTCATGATCAGAGAGCGGCTTGCCGTCAGCGTCGAGTGATGAAACCAGATAGCTCTCGCCGATCTTCAGGCCACGGCTCAGGAACCAGTCGAGCTTCATGGTGCGGTCGGGAAAGCGGGTGATGAGGCTCGGGCGCGTGCTCGTCTGATCGAGCGGCCCGCCATGGCATTCGAAGCCACGACCCTCCGCCATTGCGAAAAGAGTATCCGTCCTGAAATCGCCGCCAGTATGATTGCCGGTGTTGAGATCGCCGCCGATCAGGATCGGCAGGCCGGGGGCATAGGCCTCGACGGCGGTGATCAGCGCCGCCATCTGGCGCTCGCGATAGGCGACGGTAGCAACACTTTCGAGATGCACGGAGACGGCGACGAAGGGACCTGCTTCGGTTTCGACGACAGCGCCAATGGCGCAGCGCTCGCCGACGCGCGGCTGCTCGTTGCTATCCTTGAACCAGACGGCCTCGCCCGGCAGGCGGAACAGGAAGACGTCTTTCAGCGCGGTCGAGGCCATCAGCGCGTTGCCATGAAAGCCCTTCTCGTTGAAATTGTCCTTGCAGAAGGAACGCTCGATCTCGGAGCCGAGACTGAGTTCGAGGAATTCGACGCCACAGGCGTAGTTCATGCCCAGTTCGCCGGCGATGGTAGCCGTGGGGTCGCCCTGCCCGGTGCGCGCCATGCCTTCATCCATCTCCGAGAGCAGCACCAAAGGCGCGTCGGTCGCCTTCAACTTGGCAGCCGATTCGATCGGGAAAAGGCAACGCTCCAGATTCCAGGCCGCCACGGTGAAGGGGAAAGCAAGCGGCCGCCCCTGGCCAGCCGTACCGCCGACGCGCACCGTGTTCATGCAGGCGAGTGACGCCAGTGTCGCGGCGTGGATGGGGGGGGTCTTTTCCAGCGAAATGAAGCTTTGGCGCTCCTCCTGTGAAGGAACGGCGAAGGCGGAAACGGTGCTGCGGATCATGATGAGGCCTGTCGAGATGAGATAAGACGCCTATGCCTTGGAGCGGCACGAGCGCGGTCGTCCCGGCAATAGGCGCGGTTTATGACGTTGCCATGATGGCCGAGTTAAAAGGCATCCTGAAAATGCCGGGGCCAGCGGCCGGGCAGGATGGCGACGATATCGTAGCGTTGCGATAGCAGGGCATAGTCCGGCTGGCGGGCAAGCCAGAGGTCGCTCGCGGCACGGATGCGTTTCTGCGCGGAAAAGGAAACGGCATCGACCGCCTCCTGCTCGCCGCGCCGAGCCTTGACCTCGACGAAGACGGCGAGATCACCCTTGCGGGCGATGATATCGATTTCGCCGAGCTTGGTGCGATGTCGGATGGCGAGGATGCGGTAGCCTTTGAACAGCAGAAAAGCGGCGGCGAGATATTCTGAGACATGGCCGCGCCGCCAGGCTTTCTGGCGCTTCAACTTTCCGCCCGTCTCACCGCTCATATCGTTTCACTCGTGCTGTGCCTTCATGTCGAGCAGACGCTGATAGAGATCCTTGCGCGGCAGGCCGGTCAGGCGCGCGGCTTCCGCCGCAGCCTTTGCGGTCGGCATGGTCTTGGAGAGATCGCGGAGCATGGCCTCGATATCGGCCTCCGGCGTAATGACTTCCTGTGGCGGGCCGGCCAGCCAGACAATCTCGCCCTTGACGTTGTCGACCGTCTCATAAAAAGCGGCGAGTTCGGCGAGCGTGCCACGACGGAATTCCTCGAAGGTCTTGGTCAGCTCGCGGCCGACGGCAGCCGGGCGCTCCGCGCCCAGCACATCGGCGGCGGCGGCCAGCGTCGCGGCGATCCTGTGCGGCGATTCAAAGAAGATCAGCGTTGCGGGGACGGTGGCAAGTTCCGCCAGCCGGTCGCGCTTGCCCTTGTCCTTGGTCGGCAGGAAGCCGGCAAAGAGGAAGGCGTCATTGGGCAGGCCGGAGCCAACGAGGGCGGCCAGCGGCGCCGAAGCGCCGGGAATGGGCACCACGCGGTATCCGGCCTCGATCGCCTGTTGCGCCAGCCGGTAACCGGGATCGGAGACCAGCGGCGTGCCGGCATCGGAGACCAGCGCCACCGAGCGGCCGGCTTCCAGCGCCTGCAGCAGTCGCGGCCCGACCTCGTCGGCATTGTACTCATGATAGGCATAGGGCCTGTTCTGGATGCCGTAGCGATCGAGCAGGACGCGGGTGACGCGCGTGTCCTCGCAGGCGAGCACATCGGCGCCCGCCAGGGTTTCCAATGCCCTGAGGGTGATATCGCCGAGATTGCCAATCGGCGTCGCGACAAGATAGAGCGCCGGCTCGAGGGGACGGGCGGGAACCGTGTGGTTATGCAAGCGGAAGCTGCGCGCTCCGCCGCTGGAATGGTCTTCGTTCATGCCTGTCCTGAATTCACCTTGGATTCATCGCCTTTATGGGCGAGGCGTCGTCTGACGGCAAGTGCACAGCAAATCCTGTGAGCTTTGCCCATCATTTACTGAAATGACGTGCAGCATATCCCGATGCCTCTTGCATTCGCATGCTGAGTTCTGTCATTTTGCCCGTCCAATCTTCGGGGCGCTCCCTTCGGGGCCGCTCGGAACCATATCCTTCGGGCGCGTCGGACCGCCCGGGCAGTCACGGTCGAAAGCGGTAGCATCCATGCGTATTACAATTGAGCGGTCGAACCTCCTGAAGTCGCTGAACCACGTCCATCGCGTGGTCGAGCGTCGCAATACGATCCCGATCCTGTCCAACGTGTTGCTGAAGGCCGAGGGCGCCAACCTCGACATGAAGGCGACCGACCTCGATCTGGAAATCACCGAGGCAACTCCCGCCAATGTCGAGCAGGCCGGCGCCACCACCGTTCCGGCACATCTTCTCTACGACATCGTGCGCAAGCTGCCGGACGGTTCGGAAGTGCTTCTTGCCACCAATCCCGACGGCGGCTCGATGACCGTCGCCTCGGGGCGCTCGAAATTCTCGCTGCAATGCCTGCCGGAATCTGATTTTCCGGATCTGACCGCCGGCAGCTTCAGCCATTCCTTCAAGCTGAAGGCAGCGGACCTGAAGATGCTGATCGACCGGACGCAGTTCGCAATCTCCACCGAAGAGACGCGCTATTATCTGAACGGCATCTTTTTCCACACGATCGAAAGCGAAGGCGACCTGAAGCTGAGAGCAGTCGCCACCGACGGTCACCGCCTCGCGCGCGCCGATGTCAGCGCGCCCTCCGGTTCGGAAGGCATGCCGGGCATCATCATCCCGCGCAAGACGGTCGGCGAGTTGCAGAAGCTGGTCGATAGCCCCGATGTCATCGTCACCGTCGAAGTGTCTGACGCCAAGATCCGCACGACGATCGGTTCGATCGTGATGACCTCGAAGCTGATCGACGGCACCTTCCCCGATTATCAGCGCGTCATCCCAACGAATAACGACAAGGAAATGCGGGTCGATTGCCAGAGCTTTGCCCAGGCCGTCGACCGCGTCTCGACCATCTCGTCTGAGCGCGGCCGCGCCGTGAAGCTGGCGCTGTCGGACGGTCAGCTGCTGCTGACGGTCAATAATCCGGACTCCGGCAGTGCGACGGAAGAAGTCGCCGTCGGCTATGACACGGATGCGATGGAAATCGGCTTCAACGCCAAATACCTGCTCGACATCACCGCGCAACTGTCCGGCGACGCCGCGATCTTCCTGCTTGCCGATGCCGGCTCGCCGACGCTGATCCGCGACACGGCCGGCGACGACGCCCTCTACGTTTTGATGCCGATGCGCGTCTAGCGAAACCAAAGCGTCCTTCCCGCGTTCTTATGGACACGGGAAGGACGCTTTTATTTTAACGCGCGTTGATTGCGACATTTTCTTTTGTTATTGCGTCACAGCATTGCAAGATTAGACATGCGCGATATGTAAGTCGTAACTGTAAGAACGGGTGGGGGGAGAGCATGGCGCTGCGTCTCAAGGAACGGCTGGGCAAGAAATTCGATGAGGAAATCCGTTTCTTCAAAGGCATGATGCAGGGGCCGAAAACAGTCGGTTCGATCGTTCCGACATCCTCGATCACCGCCCGCAAGATGGCGAGCGTCATCAACCTGCAATCCGGCCTGCCGGTGCTGGAACTTGGTCCCGGAACCGGCGCGATCACCAAGGCCATCCTGGCGCGCGGCGTCGAGCCGCAGAACCTTGTCGCCATCGAATATTCCACCGACTTCTACAATCACCTCGTCCGCCGTTATGCGGGCGTCAACTTCATCAATGGCGACGCCTTCGATCTCGACACGACACTCGGCGTGCTGCGCGGCCAGACCTTCGATTCCGTCATCTCCGGCATTCCGCTGCTGAACTTCCCGATGAAGGCGCGCGTCACCCTGCTCGAAAGCCTGCTGGACCGCATGCCGCCCGGCCGTCCCGTGGTGCAGATTTCCTACGGTCCGGTTTCGCCGATCATCGCCCGGCCGGATCGCTACCACATCCAGCATTTCGACTTCATCGTCCGCAACATCCCGCCGGCGCAGCTCTGGATCTATCGACGCGGCTGAATGGCTGCGAAAAGCCATCTTGCCATTGCCTTTCGATAGGACATATTTCGGCTCCGAAGCTCCTTCCGCAGAACAGGATCCCATCGCCGATGTTCGCTCTCTACATCACCCATCCGCAGGTGCGTATCGACCCCACTGTTCCCGTGCCGGAATGGGGGCTCTCCGAGATCGGCGCGGCGCGAGCTCAACTGGCAGCGACCCGGGACTGGGCCGGCAAGCTCGGCCTGATCGTTTCCAGCGCCGAGCGCAAGGCGATCGAGACAGCCGAGGCTTTAGCAACGGCGAGCGGCGCGGCGGTGGAAATCATCGAAGCCACGCATGAGAACGACCGCAGCGCCACCGGCTTTCTCGCCCCTCCGGAATTCGAGAAGGCGGCCGACTGGTTCTTTGCCCATCCGCACGAAAGCTTCAAAGGCTGGGAGCGCGCCATCGATGCGCAGACGCGGATCGTTTCCGAGGTGGAAGCCGTTCTGTCGCGGCATGACCCGCGCGCGCCCATCGCCTTTGTCGGCCATGGCGGCGTTGGCACGCTGCTGAAATGCCACCTCGAGGGCAAGCCGATCGCGCGACAGGGCGATCAACCGGCCGGCGGCGGCAATCTTTTCGCATTCGATCTTGCGAAGCGCGTCATCTCATGCGACTGGACGCCTATGGAAAATTGGCAGGGATGGGCTTGAGATGACCGCGCGCGACCGCTTGATCGTTGGACTGGATGTTCCAAACCTTCAGGAGGCCGAAAAGGTCGTCAGTGCCCTCGGCGACGATATTCTCTATTATAAGATCGGCTATCAGCTCGCCTTTGCCGGCGGGCTGGAATTTGCCCGCGATCTTGCCAAGGACGGTAAGAAGATCTTTCTCGACATGAAGCTGCTCGATATCGACAACACCGTCGCCTCCGGCGTCGAGAACATCGTCAAGATGGGCATGTCGATGCTGACGCTGCATGCCTATCCGAAGGCGATGAAGGCGGCCGTCGCCGCGGCCAAGGGTTCCGACCTTTGCCTGCTCGGCGTCACCGTGCTGACCTCGATGGATGAGGAAGACCTGATCGCCGCCGGATACGAATACGACCCGCATACGCTGGTGCTGCGTCGCGCTGAACAGGCGCTGCTTGCCGGCATGGGCGGCATTGTCTGCTCGGCCGAGGAAGCTTCGGCCGTGCGCAAGATCATCGGCCCCGACATGGCGCTGGTCACCCCCGGCATCCGCCCGGCGGGCAGCGACAAGGGCGACCAGAAGCGCGTGATGACGCCGGCCGAGGGCATCAGGGCCGGATCGAGCCATCTCGTGGTGGCACGGCCGATCGTCAAGGCGGCCGACCCGAGAGAGGCCGCCCGCGCCATCCTCGCGGAAATGGATGCCGCACTCTAATTTCGTGATAAAGGGAGGCCGGCATGGCAAAGGGATACTGGATCGCTCGCGTGGATGTTCACGATACCGAGCGCTACAAGGATTACGTTGCCGCGGCCAAGCCGGCTTTCGAGCGATACGGCGCGAATTTCCTGGCTCGCGGCGGCGCTTTCACGCCGCTGGAAGGCCAGGCGCGCAGCCGTAACGTCGTCATCGAATTCCCGTCGCTGCAACATGCCGTCGATTGCTACAACTCGCCGGAATACCAGATCGCCGCCAAAATCCGCCAGGAAGTAGCGGATGCGGAAATGGTTGTCGTCGAAGGCGCTTAACGCATTCAAAAAGCGGTTGGACGATGCGGCGCGATGGCACTTCACCTCGGCCCTCGGATCGGCTAAGACGAAACCAGATCAGCCCCATCTAAGCCTTTCGAGGAGCCTGCCATGACCCTGTCCAACCTTCCGCCGCTCGTCACCGTGTTCGGAGGATCAGGCTTCATCGGACGGCATGTCGTGCGCGCGCTTGCCAAGCGCGGCTACCGCATCCGTGTCGCTGTACGCCGCCCCGATCTCGCCGGTTACCTGCAGCCGCAGGGCAATCTCGGCCAGATTTCGATCGTGCAGGCAAACCTGCGCTACCGCAACTCCATCGACCGCGCCGTCGAAGGCGCTCAGCATGTCGTCAATTGCGTCGGGATTCTCGCTGAAAGTGGCCGCAACACGTTCGACGCCGTGCAGGAATTCGGAGCCAAGGCCATTGCGGAAGCCGCACGCGGCGTCGGCGCTTCGCTGACCCATGTCTCCGCTCTCGGCGCCAACGCCAATTCGCCCTCGGCCTATGCCCGCACCAAGGGCCGTGCCGAAGCCGCCATTTTCTCGATCAAGCCGGATGCCGTCATCCTGCGGCCGTCGATCGTCTTCGGTCCGGAAGACGGTTTCTTCAACAAGTTCGCCGACATGTCGCGCTCGGCGCCCTTCCTGCCGCTGATCGGCGGCGGCAAGACGAAGTTTCAGCCGGTTTACGTCGAGGATGTCGCCGAGGCCGTCGCGCGCGGCGTCGACGGCAAGCTGAAGGCCGGCACGATCTATGAACTCGGCGGCCCGGAAGTGCTGTCCTTCCGCGAATGTCTCGAGACCACGCTTGCCGTCATCAATCGCAAGAAGCCGCTGGTCTCCATCCCCTTCGGGTTGGCCTCGCTGATCGGCTCGGTCGCTTCGCTGGTGCCGCTGATCACGCCGCCGATCACCTCCGACCAGGTCACGCTGCTGAAGAGCGACAATGTCGTCTCCAAGGAAGCCGAAGCCGAGGGACGGACGCTGAAGGGCATCGGCCTGCTGCCGACGCTCCTCATCTCCGTGCTGCCGTCTTATCTGGTGCGCTACCGTCCGCAGGGCCAGTTCACCGGTTCCGGCAAGGCTGCCTGACACCTCGACCGCTCAAGACATTCAAGCGCCGTCTGGTTTCGCCAGGCGGCGTTTTCGTTTCTGCGGTCACACTTTTGCCTTGAAAGGGCGCCCTTCGCCGACTTGATTCACAGCCTGGCGTTGCCGAAAAGACGCACCCCGAAAATACTAGCATTAACGTCAAATTTAACATGAAGATTTATTGCTATTGGTCACGTCACTGACTAACACAACCGCGCGTCCAAAGGCTCACCCAAGGAGTCAATTCGTGGCGCGCTCTACTTCTGCGGAAAGGCATTTTTCGATGGGCAAGTCTATCGCGCTTTTGTTTGCGTGCGCGGCACTGGTGATCCTCGCGGGCTCGTTCATGGCCCGTGGCAGCATCGCTTCGGTCAAGGGTGAATGCACGCCGACCTACGGCGTCGATCCCTGCACGACGGGCTCCATCGACGCTTCATCCTCGAACTGATCGAGCATGAAAAAGGCCGGTTTTCACCGGCCTTAATTGTCTTCAGCTTTTGATATGTGTCGCGTCACTCAGCCGACGGTGTAAAGCCCGATCAGGCCGAGGATGCCGACGCCGATACGCCACCACGCGAAGGGTGCGTAGCCACGGCGCGAGACAAAGTCGAGCAAGGCCCGCACCACGAACAGCGCGGTGATGAAGGCGGCGACGAAACCGATGACGATCAGCTGGCCGTCGGCGAAGCTGAGGTCGTTGCGGCTCTTCCAGAGATCCAGCGTGAAAGCGCCAACCATGGTCGGCATGGCGAGGAAGAAGGAAAACTCGGCCGCCGAACGCTTGTCCGCACCGAGCAGCAGGGCGCCGACGATGGTGGAGCCGGACCGCGAGGTGCCCGGGATCATCGCTAGGCACTGGAAGAAGCCGATCTTGATCGCCATCGGCCACGAGAAATCGTAGGCGCTGGTATATTTCGGCTTGAACTCGATCCTGTCGATAACGAGCAGGACGATGCCGCCGAGAATCAGCGAGATACAGATGAGGATAGGCGTCTCGAACAGCACACCCTTGATGAAATCATGGGCGAGCGCGCCGATGATTGCAGCCGGCAGAAAGCCGAAGAGGACGGCCAGCACGAAATGCCGCGCCTTGACGCTGACCGGCAAGGCCTTGGCGATTTGAACGAGGCGGTTGAAATAGACGAGCAGGATGGCGAGAATCGCACCGAGCTGGATCAGAACTTCGAAAGTGCCTGCGGATTTGAAGCCGAGAAAATGTCCAATCAATATCAAATGACCCGTGGAGGAGACGGGAATAAACTCCGTAAGGCCTTCCACGAGGCCCAAAACCAGCGCGATAATAATTTGTTCAGCCATATTGTGTCCTTTGTCAAACGGCGGGGCGGCCCGATTCGCTTGTGTTAACTAGGCCAAGCTCCTATAGCTTCAACCGATGACGCATGACTAGGGTCGCAATCATGACGAACCCGAAACGCCTTTAAGCATCAATCACAAAAGCCCGAGTATCAATGCCGACGCTGTATCATCACTCCATGTCATCTCCGTCACGGTTCGTCCGTCTGATTCTGACCGAATACGGCTATCAGACGGAACTGATCGAGGAACAGACGTGGGAAAAGCGACGCGACTTCCTGGCGCTCAACCCGGCCGGCACCCTGCCGGTCTATGTTGACGACAGCATGCGGGCGCTCTGCGGCGCGACCGTGATTTCCGAATATCTCGACGAGACCCATGGCGTGCTGAAGCGCGACCGTCGGCTTTTGGCCGAAGACCCATTCCAGCGCGCGGAAATCCGCCGGCTGACGGAATGGTTCATGCAGAAGATGGAACAGGACGTGACGCGGCCGCTGGTGCGCGAGCGGGTCTACAAGCTGCAGATGACAGCCGATCAGGGTGGCGGCGCACCCGATTCCAAGCTGATGCGAATGGCGCGCGGCAATATCCGCCAGCACATGAAATATCTCTCCTGGCTCGCAGGCTCCAGGCAATGGCTCGCCGGCGACCGGCTGAGCTATGCGGATCTTGCGGCAGCCGCCTCGATTTCCGTTCTCGACTATCTCGGCGAGATCGACTGGGCGGAATCGCCCGTCGTCAAGGAATGGTATCAGCGGATGAAATCGCGCCCATCCTTCCGCCCGATCCTGGCGGAGCGGGTGCGCGCCATCACCCCGGTATCGCACTACGCCGATCTGGATTTCTGACGAGGGCTCACCATGCCCGAAGACCGTGCAGCGGAAAAAGAAAGCAGGCGGCGGCACAGCCTGACCGCCTTTCTGCGCGCCGAAGCACGGGCGCAGGGCTTCGATCTCTGTCGCATCACCCGGCCGGATGCCATCCCCGAAGCCAGCGTCAGGCTCGACCAGTTCCTCGAGCAAGGCTATCACGGCACCATGACGTGGATGGAAGAGACCCGCGAACGCCGCGGCGATCCGCGCATGCTCTGGAGCGATGTGCGCTCCGTCGCCGTCTTCGGCCTGAATTACGGCCCCGACGAAGACCCGCGCACTATCCTGGAGAAGCCCGACAAGGCGGCCATCTCCGTCTATGCCCGCAATCGCGACTATCATGACGTCATCAAAGGCCGGCTGAAGGAGATTGCCACCCGCTTTGCGGCGCGCTCGCAGCAAGACGTCAAGGTTTTCGTCGATACAGCACCTGTCATGGAAAAACCGCTGGCCGCTGCTGCCGGGCTCGGCTGGCAGGGCAAGCACACCAACCTCGTCAGCCGCACGCATGGCTCCTGGCTGTTTCTGGGCTCGATGTTCACCACCGCCGATCTGGAGCCGGACCAGGCCGAGATCGACCATTGCGGTTCCTGCCGCGCCTGCCTCGACGCCTGTCCGACGGCCGCCTTCCCGGCGCCCTACCAGCTCGACGCGCGCCGCTGCATTTCCTATCTCACCATAGAACATAAAGGTCCGATCGATCCGCTGCTCCGGCCGCTGATCGGCAATCGCATCTATGGCTGCGACGACTGTCTCGCAGCCTGTCCCTGGAACAAGTTCGCCAGCTCGGCGTCGGAGATGAAGCTGATCGCCCGCGAAGATCTCAAGGAACCGTCGATCGCCTTTCTGCTTGAGCTCGACGATGCCGCCTTCCGTGCCTTCTTCAGCGGCTCGCCGGTCAAGCGCATCGGCCGCGACCGCTTCGTCCGCAACGTGCTGATCGCCGCCGGCAATTCCGATGATCGCACCTTGATTGAGGCCTGCCGTCGTCTCTCCGCCGATCCCTCGCCCGTAGTGCGCGGCATGGCCGTCTGGGCGCTGTCGCGGCTGATGACGGCTGGCGAATTCCTCGCTTTTGCGGCAGAAAGAACCGACGAGCCGGACGCAGATGTCCGCGCCGAATGGAAACTGGCGGGAGTGGCATGATGCATGTGATGATTTTCGGCTGCGGCTATTCGGGAACCGTCATCGCCAAGGCCTTCGCCGGCTCCGGTGTCCGCATCACCGGCACGACCCGCTCGGCCGACAAGGCCGATCTTCTCGCCAGACAAGGCGTGGAAGCCTTCGTCTTCGACGGCGAGACGCTCGATCCGGCGCTCGCCGAGGCGATGAAATCCGCAACGCATCTCATCCAGTCGATCGCTCCGGGTACGGCGGGCGATCCGCTGCTCAGGCTGGCGCATCTCGATGTCGCCACGCTGATGCCGAAGCTCGAATGGATCGGATACCTTTCTACCGTCGGCGTCTATGGCGATCACAAGGGCGCGTGGATCAACGAGGAGACGTCGCTGCATCCGGTTTCCAGCCGCTCCGTCGAGCGCGTCGAAGCGGAGGATGGATGGCTGCGCGTCGGCGTCCGGCTTGGCATTCCGGTCGCCGTGCTCAGGCTTGCCGGCATCTATGGTCCCGGCCGCAATGCCTTCAGCAATCTGGAAAAGGGTACGGCGCGACGGCTGATCAAGGCAAACCAGGTGTTCAACCGCATCCGTGTCGAAGACATCGGCGCCTGCGCCAAGTTCCTCTCCGACCGCCGTCTCGGCGGCATCTATAATGTCACGGACGACGAACCGACCGCGCCGCAGGATATCATTGTCGAAGCGGCCCGCCTGATGGGTGTCGAGCCACCGCCGGAACAGCCTTTCGAGACGGCGGAACTGACGCCGATGGCGCGTTCGTTCTATGGCGAGAACAAGCGCGTTTCGAACGCAAAACTGCGCTCCCTCGGCTTCCTTTTCCGCTATCCGGAATACCGCATGTCGCTCGCCGAACTATGGGCTTCGGGGCGCTGGCGCGGCTGAGCAAAGCCTCGAATTTTCCCAGCCATTTCGCACAAAAATTCCTACCAAGCCACCCTGCCTAGTTCAATTTTCTCCGCATTTGTGGTTAACGATCTCTAAAATTGCACAAATGCGGCAGCGATTATGGCAAAGTCGGAAAATTATTTTTCCGATTTTCGTGATCTTTCGTATGGCGCCGATGGTCCAAGAAAATTTATTCAGTTTTTAACTGATTCCATTAGGTTTTTTCCAAGATCTGACTTTTTCGACACCTTGTCATATTAATTGCCCTGAATCACAAATGTTACAGTCTGTAATATTCCGTGATCTGTAGAGGCACTTTTTCGCCATTTTTCGCCCGATTTAAGCCCGCACCGCCTACCGGGCGCAAGTTCAATTGCTTGAGGGAAAAATCGGTTTGAAGAAAATCAATCGTGCTATTGCGATCGCCGCGACTATATCCGCCTCTTTTGCTTTCCTTTCTACGGATGCATTTGCAGCAACGGGATGCGGGGGCGCATCATGGTACGGCGGAACCACCAAGACTGCTTCCGGGGAACGGATGAGTTCCTCTCGTCTTACTGCCGCTCATCGCTCGCTTGCCTTCGGCACACGCCTGAAGGTCACCAACCGCAATAACGGCCGCAGCGTCGTCGTTCGCATCAATGATCGCGGACCTTTCATTCGGGGCCGGGTACTCGATCTTTCCCGTGCAGCCGCACAGGATATCGGCATGGTTTCCTCCGGCACGGCCAAGGTCTGCTACGAAATCGTCGCTTCCAGGTAATCCGCGAATTCGCCGGTAACGATCCGGCGTTTTGGCGTAATGCTTGCTCTCTCCGTCAATCGCGGCTACCACGCGGTTGAGACGTCTCAATAATCTGCCGCCATGTGCTATATCTTCGTGCGGATTGATGAGGTGTCAGCGACATCATGATGCGCGCATGAACCTTTACGACTATCGATCGTGATGTTCGGGGCCATGCGCCAAGCAGGAGAGTAGTGAATGCGTTTGGGCGGCCGGCTGCAGGGTGCCATCGAAGTTCTTGCCGATATCGAAACGCGCAAGCGACCGGTGGCCGACGCCCTGAAGGATTGGGGGCTTGCCCATCGCTTCGCCGGCTCCGGCGACCGGGCCGCGATCGGCAACATCGTCTACGACGCCCTGCGCATGCGGCTGTCGCATGCCTGGCTGATGGGTGACGACAGCCCATCCGCACTTGCCCATGCCGTCCTCTTCCGCCAATGGGGCCTGACGCCCGAGGCGCTGGCCGCCGAACTCGATGGCGACAAATTCGCGCCGGAAGCGCCGAGCGCCGAGGCGCTCACCGCCTTTACCGCCCGCAAGCTCGACGACGCACCCCGCCATATCCAGGGCGATATTCCCGAATGGGTCGAACATTCCTTCCAACAGGCCTTTGGCGATAGCTGGTTGGCCGAGGCACAGGCGCTGGCCGAGCGGCCGACGCTCGATCTGCGCGCCAACGCGCTGAAGGCCAGCCGCGACAAGGCGGTCAAAGCGCTGGAGCGCGCCGGAGCGCAAGCCTCGAAGATCGCCCGCAACGGCATCCGCATTCCCGCCGGTGAAGGCGCGTCACGCCTGCCGAACGTCACCGCCGAGCTTTCCTTCCAGAAGGGCTGGTTCGAGGTTCAGGACGAGGGTTCGCAGATCGTTGCCGATCTTGTCCTGCCGCAGGAGGGCGACCAGGTGCTCGACTATTGCGCCGGCGGCGGTGGCAAGACGCTCGCCATGTCGGCGGCGATGCACAATAAGGGCCAGGTCCACGCCTATGATACCGATCGTCGGCGGCTCGCGCCGATCATCGAGCGATTGAAGCGCGCCGGCACCCGCAATGTCCAGGTTCACGACGAGCGCAACGCTCTGCTCGCCCTGCGCGGCAAATTCGACAAGGTGCTGGTCGACGCGCCCTGCACCGGCACCGGCACCTGGCGCCGCCGTCCCGATACGAAATGGCGGCTGACGCAAAAGAACCTCGACGAACGCATCAGCCAGCAGCAGGAAGCGCTGGCCCAGGCCGGCGAATTCGTTCGCCCGGGCGGCATGCTGCTCTATGTCACCTGCTCGGTCCTGCCGGACGAAAACGAAACGCAGGTCAACCGCTTCGCCGCCAACAATCCGGAGTTCGAGGTGGTCGAGGCACTGAGTTCCTGGGAAAAGCTGTTCGGCAACGACGCGCCGAAGCCGCGCTCCTCGGATGGCAAGACCATCACGCTGACGCCGGCATCGACCGACACCGACGGCTTCTTCTTCTGCCGCCTGCAGCGCAAGCCGTAAGGAAGTTCATTCCGCCCGCAGCGGATATTGCTGTTTCGGCGGGATGAGATGATGCAGCACGGCGATGGCGATCAAGAGCAGGCCGCCGAGACCGACCACCGTAAACAGCGTCCAGGCCGACAGATGCGAGCCCAGCGCCACCAACGGCACAGCACCCGCGGGCGGATGTGTGACCCGCAGCATCAGCATGCCGGCAATGGCCAGACCAACCGCAATGGCAGCCGCCCACCACAGCCCCGGAAACAGCGCCATGGCAAGGCTGCCGACCAGCGCCGCCAGCAGATAGCCGCCAAGCACATTGGCCGGCTGGGCCAACGGGCTTTTCGGCTGGCCGAAGATCAGGACGGCCGTCGCGCCGAAGGGTGCGATTAGCAGCGGAATGCCGGTCGCAATCGTCAAACCGCCGACCGCGACCATGCCCGTAACCGCGCCGATTCCGGATTTCAGATGTCCGTGCCAGTGGCCTTCCGGCTCATGACGGTGGATGAAATGCTTGAAATGGTGATGCATGGAGGGCTTGAAGACTCGATTGGACTCAACTTGCCTATTTTTTGAACTGTATCTGCCACTTTTTCAAGCAAATCTATTCCATTGACGGGACCTGAATCGGTAATTTCCTATCTTCGAAAATCGTCACAAACTAGAGCGTTTGACACCAGTTTATTTTTAATACATGACACCAATCGCCAAGTTTTTGACGGTGCCCCAGCCGTCATAGGAGAGGGAACATGAAATTGAAAATCAATTTAGCCGCCGCTTTGGCGCTGGCCGTTGCGACATCAGCCGTACCAGTGCTCGCCAAGGCTCCTGAGCCGGCCGCCATCATCAAGCACTATGCCGAAGTCGCGCATGCTAAATATGAGGACTCGCTGATCACAGCCAAGGCGCTCGACAAGGCCATCGATGCCCTGCTTGCCAATCCCAGCGACAAGACGCTGAAGGCTGCCCAGGCCGCCTGGATCAAGGCGCGTGTTCCCTATCAGCAGTCGGAAGTTTACCGCTTCGGCAATCCGATCGTCGACGACTGGGAAGGCAAGGTAAACTCCTGGCCGCTGGATGAAGGCCTGATCGATTATGTCGACGCCTCCTACGGCACCGAGAGCGACGAGAATTCGCTCTATGTCGCCAATGTCATTGCCAACAAGACGATCAAGATCAACGGCAAGGATGTCGACACCTCGCATCTGACGCCGGAATTCCTCTCGGGCACGCTGCATCAGGCCGGCGGCGTCGAAGCCAATGTCGCGACCGGTTATCACGCCATCGAATTCCTGCTCTGGGGTCAGGACCTGCACGGCACCGGTCCCGGCGCTGGCGAACGTCCCGCCACCGACTACGACCTGAAGAATTGCACGCACGGCAATTGCGACCGCCGCGCCGAATATCTGAAGTCAGCCTCCACCCTGCTCGTCTCCGACCTGCAGGAAATGACCGAAAAGTGGACGCCGGATGGCGAAGCCACCAAGCATGTCGAAGCCGATCCGAAGGCTGGCCTTGCCGCCATCCTGACCGGCATGGGCTCGCTCTCCTACGGCGAACTCGCCGGCGAGCGCATGAAGCTCGGCCTGCTGCTGCATGATCCGGAAGAAGAGCATGATTGCTTCTCGGATAACACCTACAACTCGCACAACAACGACGCCATCGGTATCGCTGCCGCCTATAACGGCAACTATACGCGCATCGACGGCAAGAAGCTGAAGGGTCCGTCGCTGCACGACCTGGTCGCCGCCAAGGACAAGGCGCTCGACAAGGAAGTCGAAACCAAGCTCAACGCCACGCTCGATGCCATGAAGGCGATGGTTCATCGCGGCGAAACGGTCGAGAAGTACGACCAGATGATCGGCGAAGGCAACACGGTCGGCAACGCCACCGTACAGAAGGCGATCGACGGCCTGCTCGACCAGACGAAGAGCATTCAGCGCGTCGTCGCCGCTCTCGATCTCGGCACGATCAAGCTTGAAGGCTCGGACAGCCTGGATAATCCTAACGCTGTCTTCAAGAAGTAAGTAAGGGAGAGCGGCAGCGTCTCAAGCGCTGCCGCTCCGACACATATGACCCGCATTCCGGCTCGCCGCGCCCTCCTGCCCGCCTTCGTCGCGGTTTTTTTGGTTTTTTCCATCACCCTGGCCGCAGCGGAGATTCTGAATTTTCCGTCCGTCCGCACCGATCTTTCCCCCGAACAGCTAAAGCGGGTGCAGGACATTACCCGGCCGACTGCGGATTTCTCCAAAGCCGAGCCCTATGAGGCGATGGAGAGCGGCGCGACCACGACGATCGCTCCTGTCAGCCGCGATATCTTCTCGCAGCCCTCGGCCAATCTTGACCTCGAGCGCGAAGAGAATTTCCATCTCGGCAATGCGCTTTTCCGCAAGCTTTGGGTTTCCGCCCCCTCCTCCACGCAAGCCTCAGACGGGCTAGGCCCGCTGTTCAACGCCCGTTCCTGCCAGAGCTGTCACATCCGCGACGGTCGCGGCCATCCGCCTGATGCGGCGGGAACCGCCGCCACAT